>JBIPMY010000084.1:0-17577 GCA_044376335.1 Bryobacter sp. | reverse complement strand
ATGATGGCGACATTTCATAAGTATCAGTTTATTGGAGCAGTACTTAGCCCGGCGTTACTTCTTGGCAAGTGGATCATAACTGCCGCGATACTCTACGTAGGCTGTGTTCTGTTCGAGATTCGCGCGAGTATGCGAAATTTGTTCGCGATTGCGAGCCACTGCGGATTCATTCTGATTTGTCAGGATATATTGACGCTGGTAGTGCTCCGGCTGAGGGGAGGAGCAATCCAATCGAGTGCCGACTTGATGGTCAGTTTCGGCCCGGATCTATTCTACCGGCCTGAAGGAAGCCTGACACTCGCCGCTTTGAGCTTTCTTTCGCTCTTTAACCTTTGGTATTACACCTCACTCGCGCTGTTGATGAGCTTTATGGGTGGCGCATCGAGGAGCAGTGGATTTATGGCCGCTGCGCCACTGGCGGCCCTTCATTTTCTTTTTGTATTGGGAATCTCACTGTTGCAGTAAGAAAGGAGAAACAAGATGAACTCACAAAATGCCATAGCCTTTGAAGGAATCGCGAAAAAGTATCAAGCCTTTGAGCTGCACCCGACCAGTTTCTGTGTGCCGTCCGGTTCCATTGTCGGACTGGTGGGTCAGAACGGGGCAGGCAAGAGCACCATGATTAAATGCGGGTTGCGGCTGGTGGAGCCCGATTCAGGCACGGTCTCAATAGCTGGTCTTGAACCTACGAAAGGGGTCGCAGACCAACTGCGCAGGATGGTGGGGTATGTACCGGAGTCTGAATGCTTTTATGAATGGATGACGATTCAGGAAACGCTTTCATTCGCGCGCAACTACTACCCTACCTGGGACTGCCGGTACGAAGAGGATCTTCTCGAACGCTACCAATTGGATGGAAGCAAAAAGGTGAAACACCTCTCCAAAGGGATGCGCGCGAAGTTATCCTTGATTCTTGCGCTGGCCTTTCGCCCAAAGGTGCTGGTTCTCGATGAGCCGTCATCGGGACTTGACCCGGTGATGAAGGCGGAATTTCTGGACGAATTGAGCCGGCTGGTGGCGCAGAAGCATATCGAGGGGATCTTGATTTCCTCTCACATCTTGTCGGAAATTGCCAAAGTGGCGCACCGGATCGTTATCTTGCAGAGCGGCCGGCTGCTGGCTGACCGAAGCCGCGGCGAGATGTTGGTTGGGTGGCGAAAGGCACTGTTCTCCTTTAGTGCTGAGGAGAGGACCTCGAATGTGGTGGCCGGCCGGATCCGGCCAAGTGCCGATTTTGGACGGCATGTGCTGGTGTTTCGCGAACACGAACAGAATTTGCTGCGGGAGCTTGAACTGAAGGGCGCAAACAGGATAGAAGTGCTTGAGCCATCGCTTGAAGAGGTATTGCTTGAGGCTGTTACGGTTGAGGAGGTTTCAGTATGTGGCCATTAATTTGGAAGGACCTTCGCCAATGTGCGCAGCCTTTGGCGATCTACCTGGTTTTCGCGATGCTGCTTCCTTTGGGAGCACTGATGGTATCGCGCAATTTCACTGCCGAAGGATACCTGGGGATGTTGTTTAGCCTGGTGGTTATGGGTGCCCCTCTACTGTTCGCCTTTTGGTTTATCGGCGAGGAAAAGACCAAGGGGACTCTGCGATTGTTGAAGATTTTACCGATCCCGGAATCCAGCATCGTCGGTTCGAAAGTTTGGATGAGCCTGATTCTGACCACCGCCACGCTGCAGATTGCCCTGATCGTGATTCCCGCTTTGGCACCTTTTGCCGGGGGAGTGACTCTGGTTTTGGATCGAGCCTGGTGGATATGGATGAATGTAGCGGCGATTGTTTGTGTTGGGATTTGCAGTGCGGTCTTTATCGCACTCGAACAGAAGTTGGCCATGCAGGTGGCGTATTTCAGTATGTTCGCTTTGGGTGGCCTGACCGTGATGGTGGCGAAGAGCGTAGAGAAAGCTAAAGGACCGTATTCGGAACTTTTGCAGGCCACTCTGGGTAGCCCGGCCTGGGCCATGGCGGCGGGAGGGGTCGCGATTCTGCTGCTACTGGTTGTGATCCGATTTGGAGCGAATTGGATTCGCCGACAGGACTGGTCGGAACTTCTCCAATCCTAGGCGCTGATCGCGGGCGATTATCGAAGGTGTGCAGGGTGACGTCGCGTTCGTTTCGGGCTTCTTGAATTTGACTGGGTTGAGGAAGTCTTCCGGGAGTCATTCGCCGCGACGGGCAGGTCTGTCGGGATCATAAAGTTCAGGTATAGCCACGCGAAGATGATGCCGACCATTGGGCATCGTAAAGCACAGAGCTCACCACAGGCTGAGCGTTGAAGGTCTGCACCTTTGCGGTAGCCGTTGCGTTAAGCGCGCCCGTATAGTGTCACACCTGACCGTTTGGCCCGGCCCGGTCACAAACAGAACGATCCCCGATCCATGGATCGCCGGGTGGATTGCCGCGTGTACCTCAGTGGAGATGACGGACTAACGGAATGTCTTGCGATCCACCAGAATGCGCGCAAAACCAGATGCGGCGAGCCATAGCAAAGGCAGAGTCACGATAAGCCCGGCTGTGATAGTCGCGGCCGTGCCGTAGTTCTTGATGAGCGCTTGTACAGGACCCATGAAAAAGTGCCGGTATGCCAATCCAAGTCCTGCGCCAGTCAAGAGGCTTAAAATCGCAGTGATGCGGATCCAAAAGAGTGGCATCTGAAGGCCCTCGTCCCGGACGATGCCCTTAAATAGCTGCAGGCTGGACCTGCTGGAGTGAAGGCAGAAACAGATTGCGATTAGGGCAACTATCCAGCCGATTCGGCTACCCGGCTTTGGTAGCCCCTGGCCGGCCAAGAATGCGGTCAGACAGCCAACCGCGACCAAGTTCAGGATCGATGTTGCCACCTCGGACCGCGCAGACTTTATGTATGGCGTGACGATGCTTGATTCCTGGCTTGATTCCGGCAGATCGATCATAACCGAGCCGTGGAATTCTTCAGGGTATCGCTGGTAGAAATCTCTATCCAGGCGAAGTTCCTGTCCCTGGATCGAGCGCTTCAAATCCGGATGGACCTTCAGTCGAAAGTCAGGCGCCTGCTTGCCTTTAGCGACAAGCTCGTCATAATCCTGGAGCATCAGAGGAGTCGCTTCGAAGGCGATTTTCGTGCGGGTATATCCCTTTGTGTTGATGCGTTCTCCGATAAACTGCACCATGTTCCAATGAAAAGCTGCTTCACTCTGGCCGTCATGATCGGCCGATTGCATGAGGGTATAACTTGGTTGCGCTAGCCAGAAGATGGTCAGCGCTGTAGCCTTGTCGCATTCCGGCTGTTGCACAATCCAAAACAGCGAATCGGTGCGATTGTCCCAGTTGAAATCGAGCACGACGCGGTGCCAGTCTTCAGGAGAGGCATCCTTTAGCCAGGCGATCTGGCGTTCGATCCAAATTTCTTCTTCATCCATGGTCGTATCCAGTGGGTCATTGCCTGCGGGTTCAGCCCCGCTTATGTATCGGCCCGCGCTTTCGAGGCCATTAGAGGGGAGATGTCCTGGTTGCCTGGATCTAGCCAATTGAGCTTATTGAGTTAGATCTACAACCTGGTGCTGCATGTTTAAGTCAACTGTCGAAGGTGCGGAGGGTGCGCATTTTTGCGCCGATGATTTCTTCAAAGTTGAGACGGCAGTTTGGGAGAATCCGCTGACGCCTTAGCGGAAGGGGTTGATGACGGTTAGGCCCTCGATGATATGACCGTGGTTCAAGTCTTCGGTGTAGATGCGGTCGCAGCCGAGAGCCAAAGCGGCGGCGATGACTGCGCTATCCCAGAATGAGATCCGGTGGGCGTCGCGAACGCGGAGTGCGGACTGAAGGATGGGCATGGTCATGTCTTGTATGCGAAAGCGCGACCAGGCGTGTATGAGTTCGGTGGCCAGTGGATGGGGGATCGGGTCGGGACGGGACGCTCTGGTTGCCTGTACGTAGAATTCCTGAAGCACCTGGATGGAAAGGCAGTTGGTTGGGTTGTTCAATAGCTCTGTCGCGCGGATTCGTTTTGGCGATTCTTCAGCGTTGCGACTGATGGAGTAGAGCAGGATGTTGGTGTCGAGGAATTGAGGCATTACAGATGCCTGTCGTGTAGCTCATCGCGCGTTACTCGGTCTGAGGCGTTGAAGGAGAGGATCTGGTCGCGGATTTCTTGCTCAAGGCGCTTTAAGCGATCGAATTCAGATTCTTGAGTTGCCAATTGAATCAGGTAGGTTTTCACGAGGGCAGATACGGAAGTGTCCTGCTCAGCGGCTACGATGCGGGCTCGCTTGTAGGTCTCATCGTCCACGGATACTGTGATGTTGCGCACAGTTTCACAGTATCACGAATTGGCGGGACTAAGCGCTGATTGCGAGGCCCTTGTCGAAGGTGCGGAGGGTGCGCATTTTTGCGCCTAAGGTGGTGCGTTTGAGGCGCAGGAGTTCTGCGGCGGCGCTTTTGTTGCCGTTGGTGCGGTGGAGGGCTTGTTCGATCATGTTGCGCTCGATGCCGGCGATGATTTCTTCGAAGTCGAGGCCGCAGTCGGGGAGGATCATCGTGCTGAGCTCGGATGGTTGAGTCTGGGGCTTCTTGAAGTGGACCGGGAGGAGGAAGTCTCCGGGCAGCAATTCGTCGCGGCGGCCGCTAAGGGCGATCGCTCGCTCGATTGTGTTTTCGAGCTCTCTGATGTTGCCGGGCCAGTGGTGTTGCTCTAGCCGAGTGACGGCGGCGCGGGTGAGGCGCTTGGCCGGGAGGTCTTCGATCTTACAGATTTTTTCTACGAAGTGCTGGGCGAGGAGGGGGATGTCTCCGTTGCGCTCTCGCAGTGGTGGCAGGTGGATTGGGACGACGTTGAGGCGGAAGTAGAGATCTTCGCGGAAGCGGCCGTCTTCGACCTTGCTGAGCAGGTCGGCATTGGTGGCGGCGATGACGCGAACGTCGATCGGGATTGTGTCGCTCGAGCCGAGGCGCTGGATCTCTCGCTCTTGCAGGACGCGGAGGAGTTTGGCCTGGAGGTCTAGCGGCATGTCGCCGATTTCGTCTAGAAAAATAGTGCCTTTGTGGGCGGCTTCGAAGCGACCGGCTCTGGCCTGTTGTGCGCCGGTGAAGGCACCTTTGGTGTGGCCGAAGAGTTCAGCTTCAAGCAGGGCCTCGGGCAGGGCAGTGCAGTTGAGGGAGATGAGGGCGCCCTTGCGGCCGCTGGCTTCGTGGATGGCCTTGGCAACGACTTCTTTGCCGGTGCCGGTTTCGCCGGTGATCAGGATGGTGCTGCGGCGCTCGGCAATGAGGGAGATGGCTTCGGCGAGGCGCTCGATGGGCTGGCAATGGCCGACCAGGGTGCGGCGCCAGGGGCGGGTTTCTTGCGAGGGTTGGCTGTTGCGGTGATGGGATCGGGCCTGGGCGATGATTTCGTCGAGGTCGCCTTGGCTAGTGTCGGTAGGTAGAACTTCGTAGGCCCCTGCTTTGCGGATCTGGGAGGCAAGGCTGTGGGTGAAGGCTTCGAGCAGGACGACGATGGGGACGGTGGAATTGGCTTCTGCGGCGAGGTGGATGAGATGGGTGGCTTCGTCGAGGCCGCCTCGAATGACTGCGACGAGGCATTCGGTACCGTGCTCGGAGAGGAGATCAATGGCCTGTTCGAAACCGGGCCCGGCGTCGAATTGGTCGAATCGTAAAACTTCCATCACAGATTCCATCGTTGGGGTGGCGGAGATTCTTTAAGGTTAAAAAGTACTTAGCCTTCAATAGTTTGCGGGGGTATTACGTGTTACGGATGTAGACTCGCCATGCTCGAATCAATCCATTGCACAATAGGAGATCTATGGCTGAAGTTACTCTGTCGACGCGCAACCGAATTGATATCCCGCTAGAGGCGAGGGAAGCTTTGGGTGTGCGCGCCGGTGATGCGCTGCTGCTGGTAGTGAAGGGGGACCACCTGATCCTTATGGCTAAGCCCGTTTCGTGGACAAAGGCGCTGCTTGGGCTTGAGAAGCTCGACTACCCGGAGGATTATCTAGAAAAAGAAAGAGTCAGTTGGGATTGATCAGCGCTTTGACAAGAGCCGAAGCCAGTCAGCTATTTGGGGTTGCCGGGCTTGAAATCTTAGGAGCTATGGACGTCTTTGTGGGAGATCGCCGTCGCAGTCGAATCCAGACAACGACGAGGATTCCCTGGATGAATACGAATCCTGAGATGGGGAGCCAAAGCCTTGAGTCTACGACGATGTGGTTGAATTTCCCGTCTTCGTCCATCCAGAAGTGGTCATCGCCAAAAATTGCTCGTGGGACCAGTGTTGCATCAAGCAAGAAGCAGAACGCAAGGATGCAGCCAACGAGGAAGCGAGCTGAATATGAATAGATCGCGCGCATATTCAGCGGAGGCTCTTGAATTCGTCCATCAGCCACTTGGGCTCGGCGGGTTCGTAGACGATCTTCATTCCTTTGCCAGCGGCCCAGCGGTGGATCCAGGAGATTCCGCTGGTGCCGGTGTAGCCGTCTTTGAGTTGGTAGGCTTCGTCCTTTAGGGCCTCGTTGATCGGGACGATCTTGTAGCCTCGCTTTTCGAATAGCTTCAACAGGTCTGGCATTGCGTCGGCGTTTAGCTGGTTGGCGTGCATCAGGAAGATTTGGGGGATTTCGCGGCCCACGACTTCGAGGGTGCGCTTTTCGAAGAAGTCGAAGATGCCGTCCATGTATTTCACGTATTCTTGCCGGATTCGCTCAGGATTTTTTGAGCTGGTGTAGACGCGGGCGAAAATCCATTCGGAATTGTCGATTGTTACGGGCGCGACTTCGTAGTTGTGTTCTTTTAGGAAGGCTGCGAGGCCTTGCTTGGTTTCCTCTGTCGGCCCGGTGTGGAGGAAGGGGTGGCGGAAGTAGCGGGGCTTGGTGCCTCCTCGGGCCTGGCGGATGGCGGGTTCGGCGCGGATAATGTCGGCTTCGTATTCGGCTAGCGGGATCTTGTTCAGGTCAGGGTGCGAAAAGGTGTGGTTGCCGATCTCGGCGCCCTGCTTACGCCAGAGCTTGAGGAGTTTTTCGAGGCCTGAATCGGTATAGTCCCGGGCCTGGCCGGGATTGACGTAGACGCTGACAGGAATGGCCTTGAGGGCCGCGGTCAGCTTGGTGGTCATGGCCAGAGTCTTTTCGAAATTTCTCGGGCCGGGGGCGTCGCCGCCTCGCGGGAGGTCGTCGATCGTGATCGCTAGCTGGCGGGTTTGGGCTAGCGCCATGCTGGCCGCGAGGATCAGGCAGAGTCTCAGATTTTGCCTCCGCCGACGAACATGACGATCTCGATTTGGGCGCCTGCTTCGACCGTGGTTGCGTCCCAGGCGGCTTTGCGGACGATTTCTTTGTTGAGCTCAACAGCCACACGGGCGGTATCGATCTGGAGGTGTTCGAGGAGGCTCCGGACGTTGAGGGAGGCTGGAATCTGGCGGGCTTCGCCATTAATTTCGACGGAAATCAACTTCGTTGTAACCTTCTTTCGTGAGAGGACGTTTGACCGCCCTCCGAAACGAACAGTATAGTTAAAAGAAGGTAAGCTTCCGCGTCGGAGTTGTTTTTTTAAGCCACTGCCGCTTTCTCATCCATGCCAACAAACTATAGCGAGTTGTACTTCCCGGTACTTGTTCAGATCCTCTTCGCGGCCGCCGTTGCCGGTGGACTGGTCTTCGCCGGACTTTTTTTCGGCAAGCGCAATCGTAACGCGGCGAAAGACTCGCCCTATGAATCTGGCGTGAAGCCGGTGGGCAACGCTCGCGAGCGCTTCTCGGTGAAGTTCTATCTCGTCGCGATGCTTTTCATTCTTTTCGACATTGAAGCCGTTTTCCTTTATCCCTGGGCCGTTGTGTATCGCGAGCTCGGGATGTTTGGCTTTGTCGAGATGGTTTTATTCATGATTTTAGTTCTGAGCGGTTTTTATTTCGTCTGGAAGAAAGGCGCACTGGATTGGACCGTAACGCCGAATCGAAAGTCGAAGGACATTTAGGCCAGTATGATTTCTGAGCTATTGCAGGAAGACCCCCTCGTCATTGCGCTCGTAGAGCGTTTTGGCGCCGCCATCGAAGCTGGCAGTCTCGAACACGATCAAACGATTTTGTATATCTCTGCGGCAAGCATCGTTGAAGTTTGCACCGTTCTGCGTGATGAGCATGGTTTCAACCGTGCGTCGAGCGTTACGGCTCTGGACTGGTATCCGCAGGAGCCGCGATTTGAAGTGGTTTATCTGCTGCACAGTGTGAAGAATGCTACGCGACTGCGGCTGAAGGTGCGCGTCTCTGGCGAGAATCCGGCAGTGGATTCGGTAACCGGCGTCTGGCCCGGTACGAACTGGTATGAGCGCGAAGTATTTGATCTGTTTGGCGTGACTTTCAACGGCCACCCGGATCTGCGCCGCATCATGATGCCGGAGGACTGGGAAGGACATCCTTTGCGCAAGGATTTCCCCATCCATGGCCACAAATACGATTACGGCGAGACGAACCAATAAGCGAGCAGCACGATGAGCGAAACCCTAACCCCTACCGCTAGCCTTGAGCCCGTCGCCAATCCTGAGGCTGGCACGACTCGCAAGATGACCCTCAATATGGGTCCGCAGCATCCGTCGACGCACGGTGTGTTGCGTGTTGTGCTGGAACTGGACGGCGAAACGATTCTCAAGGCCCAACCCGAGATTGGTTTTCTGCATACCGGTATCGAGAAGCAGTGCGAGACCAAGACTTACCAACAAGTGATCCCGCTGACCGATCGTGTGGATTATCTTGCGAACCTGTCGAACAATCTCTGCTATTGCCTGGCGATTGAGAAGCTGCTGGGGATTGAAGTTCCTCCCCGTGCGGTTTGGACTCGTGTGATGCTGACCGAGCTTACCCGCATCAACTCACATCTGGTGTGGCTGGGTACACACGCGCTTGATATGGGCGCGATGTCGATGTTTTTCTATGCCACTCGCGAGCGCGAAGAGCTGCTGAAGATCTTTGAGATGTTCAGCGGACAGCGTCTGATGACGAGCTACTTCCGCATTGGTGGCCTGGCGCTCGATCATCCCCGTGGTGGGCTTGAGGCCGTAAAGAAGTTTCTTGAGATGTTTCCGCCCAAGATTGACGAGTATGAAAATCTGCTCGACAACAATCCGATCTGGAAGAACCGGACGATTGGCGTGGGCGTGGTGCCAGTAGACAAGATGCTGGCGATGGGTATCACCGGGCCGATGATTCGTGCGGCGGGTATCCCGTGGGACGCTCGCAAGGATGAGCCGTATTCGGGCTACCAGAATTTTGAGTTTGATGTACCCACCAGCACCGATAACGACGTGTATGCGCGTTACCGGGTGCGGATGGAAGAGATGCGGCAGTCGGTTCGTATCATGGGCCAGGCGCTAGAAGGAATGCCCGATGGGGCGTTTCAGGCCGATGCGCCGAAGGTTGTGTTGCCGCAGCGCGAAAAGATGAAGACGCAGATGGAAGCGTTGATCTATCACTTCAAGATCGTGACTGAAGGCGTGCGTGTGCCTCCTGGTGAGGTTTATCAGGTGATTGAATCGCCACGTGGCGAGCTGGGCTATTACGTGGTTTCCGATGGGACGAGCAAGCCCTTCCGCGTGCATATGAGGACGCCGAGCTTTGGCAATATTCAGGGCCTGGGCATGATGTGCGAAGGCGGAATGATCGCCGATTCGATTGCAAGCATGGGATCGATGGACTTTGTGCTGGGAGACACTGACCGCTAATGACATTTACCCCCGAAACCGAGAAGAGACTTCAGGACATCTGGAGCCGTTATCCTGCGGGCCGTAAGCGTTCGGCCGTGATTCCGATGCTGATGTATGCGCAGGATGAGCTTGGGATGGTGACGCAGGAATTGATTGCCGAAGTGGCGCAGCGCTGTGAAGTGTCGCCGCTGCAGGTAGAAGAAGTTGTGGGCTACTATTCGATGCTGAACAAGCAGAAGATGGGTAAGCACCATGTGCAGGTTTGCACCAATATCGCCTGCCTGTTGATGGGTGGGGAAGAGTTGTGGCAGCACACAACCAAGCGTTTGGGAATCGGGCATAAGCAGATTACGGCAGATGGCCTGATTTCGCTGGAAGAGGTGGAGTGCGCCGGGGCTTGTTCCTGGGCGCCGTGTGTTGTGGATGGTTATGAATATCACCATCACATGACCATTGAAAAGCTGGATCAGCTGCTGGACAGCATCCAGAAGAAGGTTCAGTAGGCAAAGGAGTATCAGCCATGTTCAACGAACCACATCCCGATGAAGTCAGAGTAATCACGAAGCGATTCGGATTGCCCAATTCTGCTTCGATCGATACCTATCTGGCGCATGAAGGCTATGTGGCTTTCATGAAGGCCATTGAGATGACCCCGGAGCAGATCATCGATGAGCTGAAGCTCTCGAACCTGCGCGGACGGGGCGGCGCGGGTTTCCCCACCGGGCTCAAATGGAGCTTCATCCCTCGCGATAATCCAAAACCGAAATACGTTGTTGTGAATGCGGATGAGTCTGAGCCGGGCACCTGCAAGGATCGCCTGCTGATTCAGAACGACCCGCATCAGTTGATCGAAGGCTGTCTGATTGCCGCCCGCACGATTGGTTGCAAGGCTGGCTACATCTACATCCGTGGCGAGTATCGCTATCTGATCGACATCATGGACAAGGCGCTGGCCGAGGCCTATGCGCATGGTTATTTGGGCAAAAACATCAAGGGCTCGGGGATCGACTTTGATCTCTATACGCACTCAGGCGCAGGCGCTTATGAGTGTGGCGAAGAGTCGGCGCTGCTTGAGTCGCTCGAGGGCAAGCGTGGTGTGCCGCGGATTCGCCCGCCATTCCCAGCGGTGAGCGGCCTTTATGCGTCGCCCACGGTACTGAACAATGTTGAGACTTTTGCCACCGTGCCGGCTGTGCTGCGCATGGGCGGGCAGGCTTATGCCGACCTTGGCACCCCGAAGAATGGCGGCACGCGCATGTTGTGTGTGTCTGGCCACGTGAATCGCCCGGGTGTGTACGAGGTGCCGCTGGGCTTCCCGATGCAGAAGATGATTTATGAAGTCTGCGGAGGCATCCGGGGCGGCAAGAAGTTGAAGGCCGTGATTCCGGGTGGGTCGTCGTCGCCGGTGTTGAGAGCCGATGAGTGCGACTTCCCGATGGACTATGACAACTACGCGCGGATGAAGACGATGGCCGGCTCTGGCGGCATGATGGTGATGGATGAAGACACCGATATCGTCAAGGTGGCACTGCGCACGATGCGTTTTTATGCGCATGAATCGTGCGGCTGGTGCATCCCGTGCCGTGAGGGCACAACGTGGTTGCGCAAGATTTTGACCCGCATGGATGAAGGCACAGGCCGTCGCGCCGATATCGACCTGATTCATGAGCTTGCCAAGAACATGCTGGGCCGTACCTTCTGCCCGCTTGGCGATGCAGCAGCCATGCCCACGATTGGATTCGTGGAGAAGTTCCGTGAAGAATTTGAAGCCCGTTTGCGCGAGAACGTTGTACCTGTGACATCGCCAGACCAATTGATTGCGATCCGATAAAGCACTATTTAAAGCAATATGTCGACACCAGCCGCAGCCCCACCTACCGTAATCAACTTCACCGTTGATGGACGCCAGCTTTCTGCCCCTCCGGGTACGTTACTGATCGACGCCTGCAAACGCGCCGGCATTGAAATTCCCGCATTCTGCTACTACGAAGGCTATTCGCTGCAGGCCGCCTGCCGCATGTGTCTAGTCGAAGTAGAGAAAATGCCGAAGCTGCAGACTGCCTGCACGCTGCCGGTGATGGAAGGCATGATTGTTCGCAGTGAAACCGAACAGTTGACCAAAGCCCGCAAGGGTACGCTTGAGTTTTTGCTCACCAATCACCCGCTGGATTGTCCGGTTTGCGACAAGGGCGGCGAGTGCGAATTGCAGGATATGGTCTTCCGTTATGGTGCCGGTGAATCGCGCTTTACGGAGATGAAGAATCATGAGCCGGAGCGGCAGTGGTCGCCGGTTGTGTTCTATGATCCTGCCCGTTGCATTCTCTGCTACCGCTGCGTGCGTGCCTGTAATGAAGGCATGGGCGTGGGGGCGCTTGGCATTACCAATCGTGGTGTGTTGAGCGAGATTGCTCCTAACGGCGGCGATCATCTGGATTGCGACGAGTGCGGTGCCTGTATCGATATTTGCCCGGTGGGCGCGCTGACATCCAACACGTATCGCTACAAAACGCGGCCGTGGGAGATGCAGCATGTGGGTACGGTTTGTACGCATTGCTCGAATGGTTGCAAGACTACGCTGGGCGTTCGCAACGACGAAATTATGCGCGGCAATAACCGCGACCGCTCTGGCATCAATGGCGAGTTTCTATGCGTGAAGGGCCGCTACGGCTTTGACTTCAATGCGCATGAAGAACGTCTGACGAGCCCGATGATCCGCATCAACGGCAAGCTTGAGGAAGTTTCCTGGTCTAAGGCGCTGGGCTTTGTGGCTGAGAAATTCAAGAGCGTGAGTGCGGCTGGCGGCAAGTTTGGCGTTGTGGCCGGTACGCATCTCACCAACGAAGAGCTGTTCTATCTGCAGAAGTTTTCTCGTGCGGGTTTGAAGAGCTCGAACATTGATCACGTGCGTTCGGGCGACTTTGTGACGCTGCTCGATGCAGTGTCGGGGAACCTGACGAGCCTTGCAACGGCCGACGATCTTTACAACACGAAGGCGGCGCTGGTGATTGGTTCTGACCTTTCGCAGCAGCATCCCTTCCTTGCCTTCCAGCTCCGTGCTGACGTGCGGCATCACAAAGCGAAGATCTTTACTGTGACGCCGGGGCCTGTGCGCGAAGCGAAGTACTCTGCGGCTTCGGTGGTTGTGCCTGAAGGCCAGGAGTTTGACGCGCTCAATAATCTGACCGAACAGTTGAAGGGCGAGAAAGAACTCGTGATCCTGTTTGGGGATTCGATCAAGGGCCAGCGTGTTCGTGACCTTGTGGCATGGGCGGGGACGCTCGGCATCCCTGTGAAGTATGTCTGCCTGGTGGATTACTCGAACTCGCGCGGTGCGATGGATATGGGCGTGATGCCCAATCTCTTGCCGGGCTATGAGGCGGATCCGCATCCGGGTATGTCGGTGAAGCAAATGCTGGCCAGCGACGCGCTGGATGTGCTTTGGGTGGTGGGTGAGAACCCGCTTCGCGAGGCGAAGCTGGCATCGAAGAACGCATTTGTTGTGGCACATAGCTTGTTCCTCGACGAGACTGCTTCGGCTGCCGATGTGGTCTTCCCGTCGGCTTCTGCTTATGAGAAGAACGGCACGGTGACGAATGTGACCGGGCAGGTGCAGCGGCTGAAGGCGGCTGTACGGACGATGGGCACCAAGACCGATCTTGAGATTCTTGGCCTGATCGCCAAGGAGATGGGAATGGCCGTTGAAATTGGTGTGTGGAGCCATGATGTTGTCTTCAAGGAGATCCATAAATCGGTGCGTGGCTATAATGTTCCTTTGCCAATCCTCATTACCGGGGGCGCGGCAGTGACTAACCCTGTAAACGGTCGAGTTGCTGTTGATGTCCTTGTCGACGAAATCCGCTCTGCGGGCGATACCTTGTTTACCTCCGGCTCGCTGGGCCGGTATTCGAAACTTCTGACCAGTGTTCCTGAGTTTCCGGGCGCTCTTTACAAACGATGAATTTCTTTATCATCAGTCTCATCAAAACGGGCATCGTGGCCGGAGCTTTCATGACCACGCTGGCTTATCTACAGTGGATTGAGCGCAAGGTTCTGGCGCACATTCAGTCACGGCTGGGCCCGTATCGTGTAGGTCCGCACGGCCTCTTGCAGCCGCTTGCCGACGTCGTAAAGCTTATGACCAAAGAAGGCTTTGTGCCTTCTCACGTCAATCACTTTTTCTATATTCTGGCGCCGTTTCTGGCCGTGTTCTTTGCGTTGATTTCGATCTGCCTGATTCCGTTTGGCCCTTCGGTTGAGATCTTCGGCGTGCGTACCGATCTTGGCCTTGCTGACATCAACGTGGGTGTTCTGTTTGTCCTCGCGATTTCAAGCGTAGGCGTTTACGGCATTGCGCTGGGTGGTTGGGCATCGAACAACAAGTACTCGCTGATGGGTGGCTTGCGCAGTTCGGCGCAGATGATCAGCTATGAATTGCCGATGGCGATTGCGCTTGTTTCGCCGCTGTTGATGTTGAATGACCTGTCACTGCGAACGATCGTCAACGAGCAAGCCGGGTATTATCTCGGCGTGATTCCGCGCTGGTCGATCTTCCAGATGCCGTTTCCTCAGGTGTTCAGTTTTCTGATCTTTTTGATCTCTGCCTTTGCCGAAACCAACCGCGTGCCGTTTGACTTGCCTGAAGCCGAAAACGAACTCGTGGCCGGCTTCCATACTGAATACAGCTCGCTGAACTTCGCGGCCTTCTTTATGGCCGAATACGCGAACATGATCACGGTTACGTGCATGGCGACGGTATTGTTTTTGGGTGGCTGGCATCCGCTGTGGCCTGCTGAATACGGTAGCGACTTTGTTCCTGTCTTATTGATGCTTGGTGGCTCGGCCGTGCTTCTTTTTCATGGCGTGATGCAGCCGGTGAAAGGCCGCCCGTGGGATCGTTTGACGATGCCGGCTGCGGGCCTAGCGTTTGGTGCCATCGCACTTGTGTTTCTGGTGCCGGTGCTTAAGCCGATTCTGATGCCTGTCTTCTGGTTTGTCGCCAAGGCTGGTGTGTTGCTCTTTATCTTTATCTGGATCCGCGGCACACTGCCGCGCTTCCGATACGACCAACTGATGAACTTCACCTGGAAGTTCCTATTTCCTGTTGCGATCGTCAATCTGCTGATTACCGCGTTTGCCGTAGCGCTGCAAGGGCCAAAGAACTAGCGCCATGGATCTGATTCTCTTCATCATCTTCGCCACCATCGCCGTGGCCTGTGGAATTTCGCTGGTGGTGCAGAAGCACCCGATCGGCAGCGCTCTCTCTCTGATTGGCGTTATGGGCTCGCTGGCCGTGCTCTACCTGTTGCTTGGTGCCGAGTTTATCGCTGCGGTGCAATTGATCGTTTACGCAGGCGCCATCATGGTGCTCTTTGTATTCGTCATCATGTTGCTGAACGCTGGCGAGGAGGCGAACAAGGGCAGAAGCTGGCCGTCGCGCCTGCTTGGGATTCCGCTGCTGACTGTGTTTCTTGGATTGCTTGCCTATTTGCTGCAGCGGATGGCACCCTCGATGGGTACCGTCACGTTTGGTGCCTTCAATGTTGGCGCCAAGGAGATTGGCCGCAGCCTCTTCAACCACTATCTGCTTCCGTTTGAAGTCACCAGCGTTCTGGTGCTGATCGCGATTTTAGGCGCGATTGTGCTGGCCCGCAAGGAGATCGACTAATGCCTCAACTGAATGCCGTCCCTATGTCCTGGTATCTGATTCTCAGCGCGATTTTGTTCTCGCTGGGCGTTGCCGGCTTTCTGTTTCGCCGGAATATCATCACTGTTTTTATGTCTATCGAGCTGATGCTCAATGCTGTGAATCTGAGCTTTGTTGCCTTCTCGCAACACCTGCGTCAGGTAGACGGCCAGATCTTCACCTTCTTTGTGATGGTGGTTGCTGCGGCTGAAGCAGCCGTAGGCCTGGCCATCATTCTGACTGTGTTCAAGAACCGGCAGACCCTATCGATTGATGAGGTCAGCTCGCTGAAAAACTAATGCCCAACCAACCTGACCTGCAACTCTGGCTTATCTTAATATTCCCGCTGCTGGGTGCGCTGATCAACGGCACCATCGGCCGGAAGCTGTCGAAGGGATTGATTTCGACGATCGCGATTGGCTCTGTGGCGCTGTCCTTTCTGTGGGTGGTGCGAGCGCTCAGCGAACTGGGCCAACTCGACGCTCCCCATATCGAACGTTATTTCACCTGGATCTCTTCTGGCGATCTGAAGATTGGCTTTGATCTTTCGGTAGATCGCCTCTCGTCGATCATGCTGCTGGTGGTGACCGGTGTCGGTACTCTGATTCATGTTTATGCCGTCGGCTACATGGATCATGAAGAAGGCTTCTGGCGCTTCTGCTCTTACTTGAATCTGTTCATGTTCTTCATGCTGATTCTGGTGCTGGCGCAAAACTTCCTGCTGCTCTTTGTGGGCTGGGAAGGTGTGGGGCTTTGCTCCTACCTGCTGATCGGGTTTTACTTCCTCGAGAAGTTTGCAGGCGACGCGGCGAAGAAGGCGTTTATCGTCAACCGCGTCGGTGACTTCGGATTCTCACTCGCTGTGCTGCTGATGGTGGTGCACTTTGGTTCGCTCGACATGACGCAGGTTTTTGCTGCAGCCAAAAAGATGCCGCTTGAGGAGTCTGGTGGGGTGCTGACCGCGATTGCGCTGCTGCTGGTTGTTGGTGCTTGTGGCAAATCGGCACAGGTTCCGCTTTATGTCTGGCTGCCGGACGCCATGGCTGGCCCGACGCCAGTGTCGGCACTGATCCACGCGGCAACGATGGTGACGGCTGGTGTTTATGTGGTGGCCCGGTCGAGCGAGGTTTTCCTCAAAGCTCCTGTGGCTATGGAAGTGGTTGCTGTGATCGGGTTGGTGACGGCTGTTGTGGCCGCGCTGATCGGTACGGCGCAGAACGATATCAAGAAGGTCTTTGCCTACTCGACGGTTTCACAGCTTGGCTTCATGTTTTTGGGTCTTGGGGTGGGCGCGTTTTCGGCTGGTATTTTCCACGTCGTAACGCACGCTTTCTTTAAGGCATTGCTCTTCCTCGGTGCTGGCTCTGTCATTCACGCTTTGCATGGCGAGCAGGATCTCTCAAACATGGGCGGCCTAAAGAGCAAGATCCCGATCACGTATTGGACTTTGATGATTGGTGCCGTTGCTATCGCTGGAGTTTGGCCCTTTGCCGGCTTCCACTCGAAGGACGCAATTTTGCTGGCTGCACATGCGCACTCGCCCTGGATGTACTGGGTGGGTGTTGTCACTGCCGGCTTGACCGCATTCTATGTTTTCCGCGCGATCTTCCTGTGCTTCTTTGGCACTTATCGCGGCAAGGCTCATCCGCACGAATCGCCCGCCATCATGTATATGCCGCTGGTTGTTCTGGCTTTGCTGAGTGTTGCCGGTGGTTATCTGCCAGTGATGGAATGGCTTGCGCCACTGTATCCTGAGCATGCGCATCCGCATGACATGACGCTGATTCTGATCTCGGTTGCCTTCGCTTTCGCCGGAATCTTTATCGCCTACTACGTGTATGTGTTGAACCCCGGGTCTGCGGATGGTTATGCGAGAAGCCTCGGTGGTGTGTATCGCGCCATTGCCGGCAAGTTCTTTGTCGACGAAGCTTATGACGCAGCGATTGTGCATCCTCTGGAGCAAGGCTCACGCTCTGTGCTGATGAATGGTTTTGAAGAAGTTGTGGTGGAGGGTGGAGTGAATGCGACCGTGGCGGTAACGCGCTGGGGTGGCGGCTTCCTCCGGCTGCTGCAGGCAGGAAACATCCGTAGCTATGCGGTTTACATCCTGCTGGGGGCTGTCATCTTTCTCGGAGTGATGGCAACAAATGGAGGTGCTCGCTAAATGTATCTCCTCGCTGCTCTTTTCCTTCCTGTGATTGGCTTTCTGCTTTGCCTGACGT
>JBIPMY010000398.1:0-5705 GCA_044376335.1 Bryobacter sp. | reverse complement strand
ATCAGTATAGCGTTGCTATATTGAAAACAGTGTTCCACAGCCTAGAACGCTCGATTTCACGAGCCGTTTCGAATTACCTCCAAACGAATTACGCAGTAGATGTTCCGGTTACGACCGAACAGCCAAAGCAATCGAGCTTTGGCGAGATGGCATTGCCCGTGGCTTTCCAACTGGCAAAGCAACTGAAGAAAGCTCCCGTCATGATTGCCAAAGAACTGGCAGCGGGTCTGAGTGGGCAGATTGAGGGCGTCGCCGCGTTTGAAGTGGCCAACGGCTATCTCAACGTCCGTTTCGACCGCGGCTGGTTTGCTCGCGAGATTCTGACCGGCAACGGCTTTGAGACTCAGGAATTCTCGATCCGCAAGACGATCGTCGAGCACACCAACATCAACCCGAATAAGGCTGCGCACATTGGCCACCTTCGCAATGCGATTCTGGGCGATACCTTTGTGCGCATGATGAAGGCGATGGGCACGCGTGTCGAGACGCAAAACTACATCGACAACACTGGTGTTCAAGTTGCCGACGTCGTTGCTGCCTTTCACTTTGTCGAAAAGAAGACAGCCGCTGAAGTGGCAGAGCTTGCCAAGCAGCCCCGCTTCGACTATCTCTGCTGGGACCTTTACTCGAAGGTTGCGCAGATGGAAGAAGTCAAAGGCTGGCGTACTGAGACGCTGCACTCGATCGAGAGCGGCGAGGGTGCGCTGTCGGAGATGGGCCATGTCGTGGCCGATGCTATCGTTGATTGCCATCTGAACACGATGCTGCGTCTCGGTATCCAGTACGATGTGTTGCCGCGAGAGAGCGAAATCCTGCACCTCAAGTTCTGGGCCAACTGCTTTGAACTACTCAAAGAGCAGAAGGCGATTTATTTCGAGAACGAAGGCAAGAACAAGGGATGCTGGGTGATGCCTGGGTCGGCCTTCCGTGAGAACGCAGGCGAAGAAGATTCCAAGGTCATCGTGCGCTCCAACGGCACCGTCACTTATGTGGGCAAAGACATTGCTTACCAGCTTTGGAAGTTTGGCTTGCTCGGCAAGGACTTCTACTACCGCAAGCTCCGCACCTATCCCAACGGTAGCGTCTGTTATGTTTCGACAGCAACGCGTGAGGGGGCTGAGCGGGTGCAGTTTGGCGGCGGCACCAGCGTTTACAACGTGATCGATTCGCGGCAGAGCTACCTGCAGGATGTTGTTGTCGCCGGGCTAAAGGCTCTCGGGTATCCGAATCAGGCCGACAAGAGCATTCACTTCAGCTACGAGATGGTGGCGCTTACGCCGCGTACCTGCGTTGAGCTTGGCATTGAGCTCAGCGAGGAAGACAAGGCCAAGACCACGGTTGAGATGAGCGGCCGCAAGGGCCTGGGGGTCAAGGCCGACGACCTTATCGATCAGTTGATCGAGCGAGCGCAGGTGGAGGTGGATTCCCGGCACGCTGACAAGTCTCAGGAAAGCCGTCGTAAAGTTGCCGAGCAGATCGCTGTAGCCTCACTTCGCTACTTCCTTCTAAAATTTACTCGGACTAGCGTAATCGCTTTCGACTTGCAAGAGGCTTTAAGTTTTGAAGGCGAAACAGGTCCATACCTTCAGTTTGCTGCGGTGCGAGCTAAAAACATTGTCCGCAAAGCGCCTGAGATGCCAGACTTCAAGGCGGTTCTGTCGGAAGAAGTTTTGCGTACGGTGCTTGAAACCGAAGACCTCTGGCAACTCCTGCTCGACATCTCAAGACTCGAAAGTGTTCTTGAAGCAGCCGTCAAGAGCGGTGAGCCTGCGGCGCTGGCGAAGTACGCCTTCCAGCTAGCCCAGGGCTTCAGCAAGTTCTATCACGACTATCGCGTTCTTGATGAAGCCGACGAAGCGCGTCGAAATGTGTTGTTGTGGATGACGATGCACTTTGCGAAACAGCTTGAGAAGACCCTCAATACGCTGGGTATCGCAGTGCCGGAGTACATGTAAATGGATGTTCCAGATATTCTGGCGAAGATCGTAGAGCGTAAGCGGGAAGAGCTTGTGCTGCTGCGGCCTCGACAAGCCGAACTGGAGCGCCGGGCTGCAGATCTGGTGGGCAAGCAACGGGGCTTTGCCTCAAGCCTGCGGATTCGTTCTTTGATCTCACCGGCCATCATTGCCGAGATCAAGAAAGCCTCCCCCTCACGTGGACTTTTGTCTGATGACTTTCGGCCCACCGATATCGCTCGTGCTTATGAGTTGGGTGGGGCCGCATCGCTAAGTGTTCTCACCGACCGCGACTTCTTTCAGGGCTCGCTCGAAGACCTCGTCGCCGTAAGGCGCGCTGTCGGTTTGCCCGTCATTCGCAAAGACTTCACCCTTGAAGAAAGCCAGATCGTTGAAGCTGCTGCCAATGGTGCTGATGCGATCCTTTTGATCGCCGCACTGCACGACAAAGGCGGCCTGCGCCGTCTGCGCGAGTTTGCCGCCTCGCTCGGCCTCGATGCACTTGTCGAAGTTCATGACGCAGAAGAACTGGCTCGTGTCGTTGATAGCGGCGCAACCGTTATTGGTGTGAACAATCGCAACTTGCGCACTTTTGAGCTAAGCCTCGAAACCTCACTCACGCTTGCTGCCGCCATCCCTGCCACCGCGGTAAAGGTGAGCGAAAGCGGCATCTTCACTCGCGACCACATCGACACCCTGCGCGCTGTTGGCTATCAGGCCTTTCTTGTAGGCGAGAGCCTGATGAAGAACCCGGGGGCGCTGAAGGAGTTGGTTGCTTGATCGTCAAGGTTTGCGGTATCACCAACACAATGGACGCCCTCACCGCCCTTGATGCAGGTGCCGACGCGATTGGTTTTAACTTCTGGCCTGGCAGCTCTCGTTTTGTGAAAGAACGTGCCTTCTTCGCAGACCTTCCAGATGATTTCTGGCGCGTTGGTTTGTTTGTAAACGAAGACCCTGCCAAGGTGCGTGACCTCATGCAGGAGTTTCAACTCGACGTTGCGCAGCTTCACAAAATGGATTCCATCGACGGATTGCGCATCTGGAAAGCAATCGCCGTCGATGGCCCGCTCACGCAGGAGCGCTTGAATGAGCAAGACTCTGAGGCCGTTGTTCTCGATACCCCTGCCGGGGCGCTCGAGGGCGGCACAGGCAAGTCTTTCGACTGGAACCTGGCGCAGGGCCTGACGGGCAAGATCATCCTCGCCGGTGGTCTTGATGAAAGTAATGTGGGCGAGGCCATTCGTCGCCTCAAGCCCTGGGGCGTAGACGCCTGCTCACGCATCGAGTCTGAGCCGGGCAAAAAAGATCGTACGAAGATGCGCGCCTTTATCGAAGCCGCGCGGAAGGAGTTTGACGCAGTATGTTGACCGTACCGGATGCTGGTGGCCACTTTGGCCCTTATGGGGGACGTTACGTTCCTGAAGTTTTGATGTCGCCGCTCGAAGAGCTCGAGCAGGCCTACCTTGCACTCAAAACTGACGCAGCCTTTCAAAACGAGCTCGCAGATCTACTCAAAAATTACGCCGGCCGGCCCACTCCGCTTTATTACGCCAAGCGGCTCAGTGAAAAACTGGGTGGGGCCAAAATCTACTTCAAACGCGAAGACCTTCTCCACACCGGCGCTCACAAGATCAACAACGCCCTCGGCCAGGCTCTGCTTGCGCGCAAGATGGGCAAGAAGCGCATCATCGCTGAAACCGGGGCAGGGCAGCACGGTGTTGCCACTGCCACCGCCTGTGCACTGCTCGGCCTGCAATGCCGTGTTTACATGGGCGAAGAAGACATGCGCCGCCAGCGGCTCAACGTCTTCCGCATGAGGCTATGTGGCGCCGAAGTTGTTGGGGTCACCAACGGCTCACGTACGCTCAAAGACGCAATCAGCGAAGCCATGCGCGACTGGGTTACCAACGTAGACACTACGTATTACCTGCTGGGCTCCGCCCTTGGTGCACACCCCTATCCGCTGATGGTGCGTGATTTCCATCGCTGCATCGGCGACGAAGCCCGCGTGCAGATGCTTGAGCGCGAAGGCCGCCTCCCCGACATGGCAATCGCCTGCGTCGGTGGTGGATCCAATGCCATTGGCCTCTTCCATGCCTTCGTGCCAGACCTCAGCGTAAAGCTGGTGGGTGTAGAAGCCGGTGGCAAGGGCAAGAAAACAGGAGAACACGCAGCCCGCTTTAGCGGCGGCGCACCTGGCGTTCTGCATGGTGCCTACAGCTACCTGCTGCAGGATAACGATGGCCAGGTTGCCCTGACTCACTCCATCTCTGCAGGCCTTGATTACGCCCTCATTGGCCCCGAACACGCCCACCTGCACGACATCGGCCGCGCCGAATATGTCGATTGCGACGACGCCACTGCCCTCAAGGCAGCCGTCGAGCTCTCCACGATGGAAGGCTTGATCCCGGCCATGGAAAGCGCTCATGCCGTTGCCGAAGCTCTCGTCCGCGCCCCTCAAATGGGTACCCACGAGATCATCCTCGTTAACCTCAGCGGCCGTGGCGACAAAGACATCGATATCTATCGCGAAAACCTCAAGGAGCTTGATTCTGACTCGCATCAGCCAGCGTTTTAATGAGCTGCAGGCCAAAAATGAGCCTGCATTGATTGCCTATGTTACCGCCGGAGACCCGGGCCCTGAGATGACGGTTGAAATCGTCGCGGCTCTGGAGCGTGGCGGTGCCGACATCATCGAACTCGGCGTACCTTTCAGCGACCCCATCGCTGACGGGCCTGTCATCATGCGCGCCAGCGAACGTGCTCTGGCAACGGGCATGACGGTGGAGAAGGTTCTTGAGATTGCCCAGGAAATTCGCAAGCACAGCCAAATCCCGATCGTCCTCTTCACCTATCTCAATCCGGTGATGCGATACGGGTTCGACAAGCTGGCCGCCCGCGCTAAAGAAGTGGGGATCGATGGTTTCCTGCTGACAGACCTGAGCGTCGAAGAAGCCGAATCCTTTGTTGCCGCAGTACAGGGCGTTGGCCTCGATACCGTGTTTCTTGTCGCGCCTACCAGTACCGATCGAAGGCTTGAACTGGTGGCCAAGTATTGTTCTGGCTTTGTCTATGTGGTTTCGCGTACCGGCGTTACCGGCGAGCAATCGCAGGTTTCGTCATCGGTTGCTCCCCTGGTTGAGAAGCTTCGCAAGTTCACGGCACTGCCGCTGGGCGTTGGTTTTGGTATCTCCAGCGCCTCGCAAGCCGCTGAAGTGGGCAGCGTCGCCGACGGTGTCGTTGTGGGTAGCGCCTTTGTTCGCACGATAGAAAGTACCCCGGGCCGCGAAGTCTTGGATACGATAGAGCGAATGGCTAGAGATCTTAAGCAGGGGGCGCTCAGTGGGCGTCGATGAGGCAGTTGAGAAACTGAAGGGATTTCGCGGTCAAATCGATTCCATCGACTCGCGAATCCTGGAGATGCTCAACGAAAGGGCTGCAGTGGCACTGCAGATCGGCGCTACTAAAAAAGCCGCCGGTCTTCCTGTCGTTGAACTCAGCCGAGAGCGAGCTGTGATTGAAGGTATGGGGGCGCGCAATCAGGGCCCTCTTGCAAATGATGCGATCGAACGCATCTACACAGCCATCATGCTCGAAATGCGACGGCTACAGGAATAATGCGCACGGTTGCCATCGTCGGGACGGGCTTGCTTGGTTCGAGCTTCGGTCTTGCTGTCAAACGCGCCGGTCTCTTCGATTGGGTAGTGGGTGTTAGCTCCCCGGCTGTTGTTGCAAAAGCAATTGAGA
>JBIPMY010000397.1:0-5713 GCA_044376335.1 Bryobacter sp. | reverse complement strand
CCAATAAGGCACCTGTGAATCGTTCATGCTCGAGAAGATGTACATGTTTGGGTACTTGGCAGGTACAACGTTGTCATAGGGCGAGTACGATTTCATGTACTCGTAAAACTCCTGCTTCTCCGGGTCGCCGAACTCATCGGCGTCAGTGGTTGATAGTGGAATCGTCTTGTCCTGCAGGCTCGAAACCACGTCGACAAAAGGCACACCAGCAATCACTGCCTGAAACAAATCCGGCCGCGAGTTCGCAACCACGCCTACCAGAAGCCCGCCCGCGCTTGCCCCTTCAATCGTGAGCTTCTTCGGATTGGTGAACTTCTGCGCCACCAGCATTTCGGCTGAAGCAATGAAATCGCGGAAGCTGTTTTTCTTCTTCAGCAGCTTGCCGTCTTCGTACCACGAGTAGCCCATATCGGTGCCCCCGCGAATATGCGCAATGGCGTAGGCAAATCCGCGATCCATCAGGCTGAGGCGCGTTGCCGAGAAGCCGGGGTCCATTGGGATGGCGTACGAGCCGTAGCCGTAGAGCAACATCGGAGCCTGCCCGTCTTTCTTGAAGCCCTTCTTGTAGGCCACCGTCACTGGCACCTTGGTGCCATCCTGACTGGTGGCCATCAGACGCTCCACAACGTAGTTAGCGGGGTCGTAGCCGCCCAGAACTTCCTGCTGCTTGAGCAGCGTCCTGGTGCGAGTCACCATGTCGTAATCGTAGGTCGACGCTGGCGTCACCATCGACGAATAGCTGAAGCGCAGCAGATTCGTATCGAACTCAGCGTTACCGCCAAAACTGAGCGTATAGGCCTGCTCATCAAACTTGATGTCATGGGATTCGTTCTTGGCCAGATCCACAACGCGCAAGGTATGCAGCCCGTTAATCCGCAACAGATAAACGGCATGATTGGCTAGCAAGGTCATCCCCTGTACATACAAGCCTTTTTGAGCCGGAATCACTTCTTTCCAGTTCTTCTCCGAAGGGTCGGCCACGGGCGCAGTCACCACCCTGAAGTCACGGCCCTTATCGTTGATCCGGATGTAGAATTGATCCGAATGGTGGCTCATCGAATAGCTGATGCCCTCTTTGCGTGGGATCAGCGGCTTGAAGGTGCCTTCGGGAGTCTTCGAGTCCATGTAGCGATATTCGCTGGTCAGTCCTGAAGAGATGGAAATCACCAGGTATTTCTTCGACAACGTTTTGCCCACGCCGATATTGAAACGTTCATCGTCTTCCTGGTAAACCAGCTTGTCTTCACTAGCTGCAGTGCCTAAGGTGTGACGCCAGATCTGGTAAGACCGCTTGGTTTTGGGCTGCTGTTTGGAATAGAAAATCGTCTTGCCATCTTCGGCCCAAACCGTGTTGCCGATCTTCTCAACCGTATCGGGGAGATCCTTGCCACTAGCCAGATCACGAACCCGCAGTGTGTACTCACGATAGCCAGTGACATCAGTGGAGTAGGCGAGCAGCTTCTGATCCGGGCTCACACTGGTTCCGCCGAGTGAGAAGAACTTGAGGCCCTTGGCCATCTCGTTCTGATCGAGCATCACCTCTTCAGCCGCCTCAAGCGACCCCTTCTTGCGGGCGTTGATCGAATACTGCTTTCCCTCTTCGGTTCGCGAGTAGTAGTAGTAACCTTCAAAGCGGCTGGGCACCGACATATCGGTCTGCTTGATGCGGCCAATGATTTCCTTGTAGACCTTGTCGGCCAGTGGCTCCATCGGCTTCATCACTTCAGCCGTATAGGCATTCTCTGCCTTTACATAATCGATCACTGCCGGGTCTTCGCGATAGCGCATGTAGAAGTAAGGATCCTGGCGTGTGTCGCCAAAAGCCTTCATCTCTTTTGGGATTGGTTTGGCAACCGGCGGCTTCATTTCATCAGCAGAGATCAGTGTGTTGGACATAAGAATAAGTGTTAGACAACGGCTAAACATGGGAGGCTTCTTTCGGTGGTTTCGAGAGCAGGAGCCACGCCCCCAGCAGGAGCGTAGCAATGCTGATCCACTGTGTATGGACCAGCGGGAATGCATCAAAAAGTGGAGGCTGGTCGTGATGGCGGAAGAACTCCACGCCAAAACGAAGCAGCGAGTAAAGGATCAGATAAAGGCTGAACAAGCCGCCCGGCCGCTTTGCCGGATCATGCAGTTTGAAGAGCACTCCAAAGATCAGAAGATCTCCGATGGTTTCGTAGATCTGAGTCGGGTGCAGCGGCACCCCAAGCGGTACATTTGAGAATTCTTTTACTTCCGGGTTGGTAAATCGCACCGCCCAGGGCCGGTTGCAAAGCATCCCGTAGCAACATCCGGCTGCATAACACCCAATGCGGCCAATGGCGTGGCCGAGCGCGATTCCAGGGGCAAAGCAATCCATCGTCTTCAGCACCGGCAGTCCGTTTTTCTTCATATAGAAGTAAGCAAAAACAAGGGCCAGAACAAAGCCCCCCTGATAAACGCCAGCAGCCCGTAAGGTAGACAGTGAAAACATCTCTGCCGGGTTCTTCGCATAGTATTCCCAGTCAAAGAGGAACATCATCAGCTTGGCCCCGGCCAGGCCGGTAATCGCGCAATAGATCACCAGATCCTGGATTTTTTGAGTGGGCAAGCCGGAACGCAAAGCCAGCTTGTTGGTTGACCACAAGCCCGCCAGAAAAGCGAGCGCCACCATCACGCCGTAAGTCGGGAGAAAGAAGCCTCCCAGGTCAATGAGTTTCGGGAGCATGATTCGGATCTGCCTGCTTTCGGGGTTGGAAAATTAAGTCGAGCGCCATCAATGCAGCACCGACGCTGATGGCAGAGTCTGCGATGTTAAAGCTGGGCCATTCGTAAGAGCCGATAAACACCTGAAGGAAGTCAGTCACGCTTCCCTGGAAAACACGATCCCAGAGGTTTCCAACTGCACCGCCCAGAACAAGCGACAATGCCAGCCGGTTATAAAGCGTCCCAATTGCACCAGGCTTGGTGGCCTGCCAAAGCATCCAGCCAATCAGGCCGAGAATGATTCCGGCAAAGCCAACCAGCACGGTAAGGCGTATGCTTTCAGGTGCAGTCGAGAGAATGCCAAATGCAGCTCCGCGATTGCGGGTATAGACGATGTTGAATACATCGGGAATGACAGGGATCGTGTCATAGACAGAGACTTTGGCCTCGATCCACATCTTGGTCGCGCGATCGAGCACAAACACGATCAGCGCGATCCACAATGCTTGAGCGCGCGGCGACCCCATGGCTAGAGACCCAGAATTTCTGTCACCGCGCCCGCGCAAGCTGCGCAAGCCGTCGGGACCTTCTCGTTTGACCCAACATCGAGCGTGTACTTCCAGCAGCGTTCGCATTTGACGCCGTCGGCAGGCAACACCTCAACAAGGGTTGTCTCACCCTGCTGCAACTCCACCTGCGAAACGATGAAGATCGAAGGCAGGCTTTCGGCATAGGTCGATAGCAGCTTAAAGTCTTCGGCGTTCACGGTAATCCGCAGCTTGGCCCCAAGCGAAGCGCCGATCTTGGCAGCTTCAAGCGCGGGCCGGGTGAGCTCTCTGAAACTCAATAATCGATCCCAATTTTCCTGCACTGCCGTTACGTCGTGAACCACTTCAGCCGGGGTAGGGAAGTGAGTCACGTGAATCGAATCAGGGTCGCCCTGCGCCTTCGGGAATTCCGCCCAGGCTTCTTCTGCAGTGAAAGCGAGAATCGGCGCGGACAGGCGCAATAGGGCGTGCGTCATGCGGTACAGCGCGGTTTGCGCACTGCGACGCGACTTCGCCTTGGGGGCCGAAGTGTAGAGCCTGTCCTTGAGCACGTCAAAGTAAATTGAGCTCAGGTCAACCGTCGCAAAATTGTAGATCGCCTGATAAACCTTATAAAACGCGTAGGCCTTGTAGTGAGCCAGACAACGCTCGGTAAGGTCTGCTGTCCTCAGCAGAATCCACTGATCGATCTCTTCCATCTCGGCAGTCGGCACAGCATCCACACCGGGGTCGAATTCATGCAGGTTGCCCAACGCATAACGGAAGGTGTTGCGCAGCTTCACATAGGCTTCGGCAAGCCGCTGTAGAATGACGGGCGACATGCGCACGTCTTCGTTGTAAGCAACGCTCGACACCCACAGGCGCAACACTTCAGCGCCATACTGCTTGATCACCTCTTCCGGCTCAATGCCATTGCCGAGCGACTTCGACATCGCCTTGCCATCAGCATCGAGAATCCAGCCGCCGGTTACGCATTCGCGATAAGGCGCATGTCCCCGCAAGCCTACACCGATCAGCAACGAGCTATGGAACCAGCCGCGATACTGGTCTGCACCTTCAAGGTACATATCCGCTGGCCAGGGCAAGCCGTTCTCTTCGGTGAGCACGGCAAAACTGCTCGACCCGGAGTCAAACCAGACATCAAGAATGTCTTTTTCCTTGCGGAAGTGATTGCCGCCACACTTCGGGCAGGTATATCCAGCCGGCAGCAGGTTGGCCGCTTCCTCGGCATACCAGACGTCGGCCGTCTCCTTGGCAAAGCGCTCAAGAATCGGTTCAATCACTGCCTTGTCGGCGATGATGTGGTCGCAGGTCTCGCAATAGAATGCCGTGATTGGCACGCCCCAGGTGCGCTGGCGCGATACTACCCAGTCAGGCCGAGTTGCGATCATATTCGAGATTCGCTCTTCGCCCCAGGCTGGCAGCCATTTCACATTCTTGATCGCATCCAGCGCATTCTGCCGCAAGTTGTTGCGCTCCATTCCGATGAACCACTGCGTCGTACCACGAAAGATAGTCGGGTTGTGGCAACGCCAGCAATGCGGATAGGAGTGGCTGTAATCGGTCTTCTTAAGCAAGGCCCCATGAGCCTTCAGGATTTCGATCACAATCGGGTTGGCTTCCCAAACCGTCTTGCCAATCAGCTCCTCAGGCAGTGTCCCGCTCGCTCCTTCGGCGTGATAGAGCTTGCCGCCTGCATCGACAGGACAATAGGTCGGAATGCCGTAAAGCTGCGAAACCATGAAGTCTTCCATGCCGTGGCCAGGTGCAGTATGCACCGCACCCGTGCCAGCCTCAAGCGTCACATGGTCTCCCACCAGGCCCAGTGAATCCCGGTCGAGAAAGGGATGGCGAAACACTGCTTTGTCGAGTGTCGAACCATCGAAAGTTCCAATGACGTGAGGCTCAGGCCAGCCGAGTTCCTTGGTGACAGACTCAAGCAATCCTTGCGCCACGATGTAGACAACCCCATCCACTTCATTCGCTACGTATTCAAAGCGGGGGTGGAAGCTGATCGCCATGTTGGCGGGGATCGTCCAGGGAGTAGTTGTCCAGATCAACCCGTAGACATCCTTGCCTGCGAGTGAAGGATGAATCGACTCCGGCACACTATGCAGCTTGAATCGTACATAGATCGACGGCGAGACATGATCGCCGTATTCCACCTCGGCTTCAGCCAGCGTAGTCTGGCAGCTCATGCACCAGTTCACCGGCTTCAGACCCTTATATACATAGCCCTGATCGTAAAAGTCGACGAAGGCCCGCGCGATCGCCGCCTGGTAGGGCGCATCCATGGTCTTGTAAACGTTGTCCCAACGGCCAAAGATGCCAAGACGCTTGAAGTCTTCCGTCTGCAATCCAACGTACTTGTCGGCATAGCGGCGGCAAGCCTGGCGAATCTGCACCGTCGTCATCGCCGCCTTCTTCGCTCCCAACTGCCCATCTACTTTGATCTCGATTGGCAGCCCGTGGCAGTC
>JBIPMY010000083.1:0-17595 GCA_044376335.1 Bryobacter sp. | reverse complement strand
TCCAATTTCTTTTTGTCTCATCGTCGCTCCTGGCAGTCGTTATGCTGCTGGTCGGCGTGAAGCTGGGCCGCAGCGCAAGCAATAGCGACGATCCCTACAAGCACTTCAGCGTCTTCAGTGAAGTGATCACCAGGATCAAGAGCGACTACGTCGAAGAGCCTGACATGAAGAATGTCACCCTCGGTGCGTTGAACGGCTTGCTCGAATCGATCGACCCCTTCGCAAGCTACCTGAATGCCGATCAGTACAAGCAGTATCAGGCAACCAAGGGTGCCTCCAAAGCGAATGTTGGCCTGGTGTTGAGCCGCCGCTTTGGCTACGTCAGTGTTGTGGATTCCGTCCCCGGATCGCCTGCCGCCAAGGCCGGGCTCCATACAGGGGACATGCTGGAAACGATCAAGGGAATCTCTACTCGCGACATGCCGCTCGCCTTTGCTGAGATGCTTCTCATGGGTGAGGAAAATTCTACTGTCGATGTGCAGGTACTGCGCGCTCGCAAGCCCGAGCCCGAGAAGTTGACCTTAACCCGGGTGAAGTCTGCCTACCCGCAACCAGTGCTGACGCTTGGTGCAGATGGCACGGCAACTTTTGCTGTAAACTCACTCGAAGGTAACTTGAAAGAAGCCGTGAAGAAGGGTCTGGAAAGCGCCAACTCAAAGGGCGTAAAGAAGCTGATCCTCGACCTGCGTCATTGTTCTACTGGCAACCCCGCTGATGGCGTTGATGTCGCAAACTGGTTCCTCGATAAAGGCGCGATTGGTTCTGTAAAGGGCCAGCGCTCGGACGAGCAGAAGTTTGTAGCCGATGCCGCAAAGCAAGTCTGGAAGAATCAGATGGTGGTGATTGTAAACCGCGGTACTGCTGGAGCCGCCGAAGTGCTTGCTGCTGCGCTGCTGGATAGCAAGCGAGCAGATCTAGTGGGAGAGCGCAGCTATGGCGATGCCTCAATTCGTAAAGCTTTGTCTCTCGACGATGGCAGCGCTGTGATCCTGAGTGTGGCCAAGTATTATGCTCCCAACGGCAAAGCGATCCAGGATACGGGCGTTGTACCGAACTATCCGATGAACGACACCCTGCTGGTTGCAGACGAAGACCCGGATGGGGACGGTATCCCAAATGCTCCTTCTGACAAGCCGAAGGAAGACTCGCTGATGAAGAAGGCGATTGAACTGTTGAGCGGCGTAAAGACGGTTGCCGGAATTAATCCTGAAGCCGCAATGAAGCGCTAGCCAATACCTGTCAAAATAGAATTATGCCGATTTATGAATACCGCTGTTCGGAATGCGGTAAGACCTTTGACTCGATTCAAAAGTTCAGTGACGAGCCGTTCACCAAGTGTGGACAGTCGAATGTGGAATGCCCCAATGATGGCAACGGAGCGGTTGAGCGTCTGTTGAGCACTCCCTCCTTCCATTTCAAGGGAAGCGGATTCTACATCACCGATTACAACAAGGGCAGCGGCGGGGCGAAAGAAGCAAAGTCTCCTGCCACGAGCTCTTCTTCCTCCGAGAGCAAATCGGAATCGAAGTCTGAAACCAAATCGGAATCGAAACCTGCAGCTACCACCAGCAGCACGCCGGCTCCCACCACCAAAACCAGCTAGCTGGAATCAGAACAATTTGTGCTCTTAGAGTGAGAATCGAATATCTTGGACAGATGATTCGTTTCTCGCTCTTGGCGTTCTGCGGAATCGCCGGATGTCTGGCGGCCTGGAACCTTATTGCTGAAGCGGCCAAATCGCTCGACTCCGCCCAAAACTGGAAAAGGCGCACGGTGAAGGTTTGGGGCGGCGCCGACGGCGGTCATTTGCGGGTGAAGTGGGGTACAGACGATGAGCATGAAGCCTCTGTAGCAGTGTCGCCATTCGGGTTCTATAGCGATTACTCAAACAGAGAGATGCTGGAGAACCCCGCAAATGCCAATGACAAACGCCTGGATGGCCTGCTTGATCTTTGGTACTTGCCTATTACCTGGACCGTAGCGCTCGTGTTGCTGGCTGCAAGCTCTGTTCTCATTTGGCAAACACCCTTTGGCGAGGACCGGGAATGGCAGGCAGGCGAGTGGGTAAAGCCAGCGCAGCCTTTGCCTCCGATGCGTCCCAGCATTGCCGAGGTACGGCCACCTGTGGAGTACTGGAAAGCAAAAGTGCTGTATACGTTTTTGCTTGGAATACCGCTTTTTCTGGGTGGCCTCTATAACTTTCGATCCAGCCTGATCGCCGGCATCATTTTCGGCTGGCTAGGCACAATAATATTGGGGTGGTTTGTATTCACCGCTTTGGATCACTATTCCGAGGTGGTTTGGGCGGGAGAACAGGGTTTTGAAAAGCGTTCTGTCTGGGGACGGAAACAGGCCAAGTGGAGCGATGTGGGCAGTGTTGTTTACGAAGACGCGATGGAATATGCAAAGCGGGTGGCACGGGAAGAAGCACGCAGGAGACCGGGCAAACTGCCCGCCAGATTGCCTGACCTTTATCAATGGTCGATTCAAGACAAAGAGGGGATCGAAATCATTGCACTGGATGTAGAATCCAGAAGCAAGGATCAACTGGAAAAACTGCTCGAGAAGGCCAGATCAGCGACCGACAGAAGGGGAAGCGCTGAGGGCACTGCCAGGTAAGCCGATGCGGACGCATTGCGCATAGGCGCGGTAGAGCTCTTCAAAGACATCGTCCCAGGTCTGCACAAATTTCGATTGTAAGGCACCTTCACGTAGACGCTTGCGGGAGTCTGGATTCCGAGCCACAGAGACGGCACTTGCGATGAATTTGGCGTCAGAATTGGCGATCAAGCCAGAGACTTCATTCTCAATCAGGAATTTGGGTCCGCCTCCTGAGGTCACAATGCAGGGCGTGCCGCAGGCGAGGGATTCCAGGATGACATTGCCAAAGGTATCAGTCCAACTCGGGAACAGGAACACATCCATGTTGGCGTAAGCTTCGGCCAGTTGCGGGCCGCGCAGAATGCCAGGCAGCTCGACCGATTTCATATTCTGCTGCAGCCACTCACGCTCGTTGCCATCACCAACGATGAGGAATTTGTAGTTGGACACGCCTTCAGCCAAGAGCATTTCTTCAATGCGGGCGAGGATGCGGACATTCTTCTCCGGACGCAACCTGCCGCAGAAACCGAAGACGAGAGTGTCGTCGCGTCTGGTGCGGCGCATAGGATGGAAAAGCTCTCGATCAATTCCACGGTGCATCAACTGGCAGGGAAGCTTGGTCTTCTTTTCGAGCAGAGTCTGCAACTCAGGATTGGGTGCCAGCAAGAGCCTGGCAAAAGAATAGTAGAAACTCAGGAGATCGAGTGAAGCGGACTCGGCCGCGCGTTCCATCTTCGCTTGAAATGAATCGGTGGTGAACCAGGAAATGATGCTGCCCAGCCGGGTGCCAGCATACTCATGCAAGTTGGTGTGCCAACTGGCAAGGATTGGAATTCCAAGCCTTTCGGCACAAACGGCTCCCAGAATACCGACATCGCTTGGGCCTGTCAGATGGATGACATCAGGCTGAAAGTCCTTGAGCGCTGCAATGGTGCGGCCCCAGTGACGAGCAAAGAAAAGATCGAAGCTCATGTCGTTTTCGATGGGGATGCCCACGGGAGAACGCTGGAGGTTTAACTCAATGTGGTTGCCGGTGCGTGTAAGCTCTGTCTTGTCACCCGCATGAATACTGAGGAATGGAAGGTTGCGGCGGCGAGCAAATCCGTCGAGATTGCGGCTGGTGTGTGCCACACCGTTGATCTCGTGAAAGGAATCGGTAAAAAACGCAACGCGCATGGGCTTCATTCCAATCTGATTTTAGTATCTGCTATGTGGCAAGAGCCAATTTGAGAACGGCGCGCACGTGGCGTGATTCCAAAAGCCGCATTGCCGAAATAAACTGCCCAACGATATCGGGACCATTGCCCGTCCAGACCTCTGAAACCCGGCGGATGGTTGAGTCGTCGCAGTGATAGAAAACACGGTCTGACCACCGGCGGCGGTCGGATGAGAAGTTGTTGTAGGTGCGAAGGACATCAGACATCACCTGTAGTACACGCAAGCGAATCGGTTCGTCGTACTGCTCCATGTAGACGGTGTGAGTGGGGGCACCGTTTCGAATTTCCGCTACGAACTCGTTGAAGGTAGTGGCATTGGTGAGATTGACGAGCGCATTAGGTTCACAGCCGTGACGATCACCACCTGAGATGAGGGGCAAGCCCCAGACTTCAGCCAGCTGCACCACATCGTTGTTCTCTTTTGGCGAACGAAGGCCATTGAGCTCGAGAGCATGAATATTGCGGCCGTGACGCGCGAGAAAGGAGTGAAGGATTTGCAGGTGATGAGTCTGTCCGATTCGGGCTTCGTCCCAGAGCGGATGGTTGACGATGATGAGGGTGTGGGGGTCTCGCTGAAGCTCATCGAGCATGTCGGCAATGCGTTCTTCTGACGGATTGACGGTGACTTGCTTCATCGACTCTTCGAGCATTCTGGCGCGGCCCGGCTGCATATTGTGCACGCCGAGATGGAGGAAGGACTGGCCTAGCGGGACGGTCCACTCAGAGGATATGGGCGCACCGGCGCATTCTTCAAAGATCTCGAGAGCGAAACCGGCATCAACGTTGTCGTGGTCGCTAAGGCTGACCAGGGCGGCGCGGCCGAGCTTTTGCTCGATCTGGTTGCGTTCGAGGTCGAAGGCGGCTTTGGGTTCAAGAGGTGGGGTCCACCAGACACGGGAGTAATCGAAGGGTTTGCCATGGTAGTCGAGATAAGCAGTCTCCAGGTGACGGATGCGGCCAGTCATATAAGGAACCTTATTGACATAGCGCGGTATGAAGCTCATGGTCTCGCGGGATCTGCTCGTGTGCGAGTGCAGCGACACGGCGGTACCAAGGTGCCCGGGCAGGGGCTGGCGAGAGGCGTGATAGAGGAAGGATCGGGTCATGCAGTCTCCTTGTGGGCCGCTGGCTCGGGGACTGCTACGAGCGTAAGGCGCAGCCAGGCTTTGGGATGGTAATCAATGCGAAGCGGGAGTTCGAAATGCCCGGAATCGAGGCAGGTGAAGCTAAAGCGATGTCTGCTCTTGCCCTGGACCTCGGCGTGCAAAATGAGCTTGCCCGAAACATGTTGGCGGTTGGATGAGAAGCTGAGGACGCGGTCGCCATATTGATAAGTCGTGTTGAGAATGGAAGAAGCACCAAAGGCAGACTGGGCCAGTACGCTAAGGAAACTATGGCTAGGTGTTGCCGTGCGGGAGCCTTGCAGGCAAGAAGTGGCGCAAATCCGGGAAAGGGCACTTCGCATCAACTGGCGCAAGCCCCCAAGTGAGGCAAGGCTGGCATCCTTTGGCAGAGGCGCTTCATAGGTCTTGGAGAAGCTGGCCTGGCCATCGGTAATCACACCCTCTACAGCGCAGCAGTATTGGGGCTTGGTACTGGAATCTGTAGCCAGGGCGAGGGTTTCAGGATTTGGGGCACCTTCTGGCGTATTGGAAATGAAGCCAAAATAACGGCTGCTGTGAAATTTTGTTTGGACTTCTGCAAGCTCTTCCTCGAAGTAGCCGATTTGATGAATACCGTGAGTCCGATCTGGAATACTGGCACCACCAAATTCGAAAGAAGTAACCGAGTTTCCGATCTCTTTCTGAACTCGAAGCCGGGCGAAACCAAAGCCAACTTCTTTGCGTGAAAAGACGGTAAATCCGAACGGAGCGATGGTTGCATCAATCCGGTAACGAGTTGAAATCGAAATGGGGCTGGCTACGGCGGCCAGCGGGGGACAAGCCAAGGCGAGGGGAATCGAGAAAATGTCCCTACGTCGAAGAGTTTGAGCCACGAACTGAGTTTGACCTCAGTTGTTTACATCTAAATTTGCAGTAGATGAATAAACTATGAATCCGAAACAAAACAAGCCGAAAATGTTTTATGCTTCGTCTTCGCCGTCTTCGTCTTGAGGCGTGAAGAAAACAGGGTCTTTCCCGTCGGCTTCAAGACGCATATCAAGGGCAATACCAACCGAGGTGGCCTCGTCGCGATTGAGGCCACCCGCTTCCTTTTCGATGCGAGTGTATAAGCTGCGTACACGGCTAGCCGAGATATCAGAGGGCACGGCCATCGCATAGGCAAAGATGGCATCTTTGCGGACCTCGTCATCCATCATCAGATCGCGAAGTCTTCCGATCGCGGTGACGTCACCACAGACGCCAGCACCGCGGATCGCCTGGCGGCGGACTGCAAGATCAGAATCATCCAGGAAAGAACCGAAGCGCGTGTTGTAGGAGGCTTCTCTCGAACGCCACATTGCATGCACGGCATCTGCCCGTGATTCGGGATTGGCAAGAAATTCCTCGACGTAGCTTCGCATTGCGGCAGGAGCAATGCTGTTCGGCAGAAGCGTAATGAGACTGGCAGCACGAATTGGCGCGGGGTTGGCTGCATCGTTCAAAACTGCCTCGGCAACAATACGAACCTCTTCGATCTGGTTCAGTCTGGCCAAAGCGCGGAAAGCAGCGGCACGAACAGGTACAGAGCCCTGAGCGGTGGCGAGGGCAATGAGGGGCTGCACTGCGGAGACTGGGAGTTCCAGATCCTCAAGCACATCAAGGGCAGCAAGACGCACAGCCTCGTCTTCGTGCAAAGTGGCGAAGTCGACAATCTCGTCGTCCTCAAGAACCTCAAATTCCGGGCCTTGCGTATCGGGATAGGATTCGAGGTGATCGATTTCAGGATCTTCGTAGCCTTCCTGACGATTGCGAAGCTGTTCGAGGGCGAAGTCGATTTCGCGGTTTTTTCCCAATTCGAGGGCTAGCTTTTCCAGCGGGGCTTTGCCCGCCGGATCGCCATAAAGACCAAGCAGCATCGCGCCGTCTTCCATATCGAATTCGAGGCGTTCCAGAATGATTTCAAGGATTCGCGGATCACGCAACCCAAGACCGGCAAGAAGAAATGCTACTTCCCCGGCAGCCTCTTCTTCCATTTCGCGATAGAGACTAACCAGAGCTTCTACGGCCTTCGGCCCAGCCTTCCTGGTGATCTCAAGCATGCTCTCAGGGATCTCCGTAAATCCGTCACGCAACAAAGAGATCACATAGTCGAGTGCCTTTTTGTTGGGCATCGCCGCAAGCAGGTTGAGGATATCGGCGTCGAGTTGAAGGCGGGAATCCTCAGGAGGATTCAGGCCATAGGCAACCAGAGCGGGAGCGGATTCCTCTGGACGAGAAAGAAGCGCATCAATCAGGCGACGGTCCAGACCCACGCGGCCTAGGCCAAGTTCTGCAAGCAGTTCCTTAACTGGAACCTTGGTGTACTGCGAGGGCTGGAGGATCATTTAGTAAGTAGCTCTGCCGCCGCTGGCGTCGTAGGTTTGAGCAGTGACAAAAGACGAATCGGGGCTGGCCAGGAAGTGCACGACAGCAGCGATTTCTTCAGGTTCGCCAGTGCGCCGCATGGGGATGCGCTGGGTCATGTAATCGACCTGCTGAGGGGTGAGCTGTTCCAGAATTTTTGTTCGGACGACGGCGGGGGAGACGCAATTGGCAGTAATGCCGTCAAGGGCAACTTCTTTGCCCAGAGATTTCGTAAAACCGATGAGGCCTGCCTTGGTAGCAGAATAAGCACTCATGTTGGGGTTGCCTTCTTTGCCGGCAATGGAGGCAATGTTGACGATGCGGCCATACTTGCGCTTCCGCATGTGAGGTACGGCGGCACGGCAAAGATAGAAGGGGCCGTTGAGGTTAACGGCGACACAGAGAGCCCAGTCGTCGTTGGTCTGCTCCTCGACAGGAGCAGCTTTGCCGGCAACACCGGCATTGTTTACTACGATGTCGATGCGACCCGTGCGGGCAATCACTTCGGCAACGAGTTTTTCGCAGCTCTCGCTCGATGTGACATCGAGCGAGAGTGCGAACGAAGAATTAGGGAGCGAGGCGGCAATCGCTTCACCGGCCGATACATTGAGATCGGCAATTACTACAGTTGCGCCAGAATTCGCGAAGCGGCGGGCAATGGTTTCGCCAATGCCACCTGCTGCGCCAGTAATAATTGCTGTTTGACCAGTTAGATCGAAATAAGCCATCGCAGTAAGATCCTTAGACTTCCTTGATAATGTTGACAGTGATTTCAGCATTCACATCTTTGTAGAGGTGAAGCTTGACCTTGTGTTCGCCGAGAGTCTTGAGGGGCTCGTCGAGAACAATCTTTTTCTTGTCAATTTTGAAGCTCTTGCCTTCGAGTGCGCCTTCGATGTCGAGCGAAGTTACGGAACCGAAGAGATGATCTTCTTCACCGGCCTTGCGCGCAAATTCGAGGACAACACCGTTGAGGATCTGAGCCAGACCTTCAGCATCAGCCTTAACAGTAGCTTCCTTGCGGAGCCAGCTCTGTCGCTCCTGCTCAACAATCTTCTTGTTGGCAGCAGTGGCGGCGACGGCCATACGGCGGGGGAGAAGGAAGTTACGGGCGTAGCCGTCCTTTACCTTTACAACCTCACCGCGCGAACCGAGCTTGTCGATATCTTCACGGAGGATCAGTTCCATTTACTTTTCTCCTTCCCGCGTGGCAAACGGCAGCAACGCGATGTTACGGGCGCGCTTGATGGCAACTGCCAGACGGCGCTGAAACTGGGTGCTGGTGCCGGTAAGGCGCCTTGGCACGATCTTGCCGCGTTCGGACACATACTGCCGGAGCAGGTTGATGTCCTTGTAGTCGATGTAATCGATCTTTTCGACCGAGAAACGACATACTTTCTTGCGACGGAAATACTGCTTCTTATTGACGATGTTCGCCTTGTCACCACCGGTGGGGCGCATCGAGGCCGCAATGGGGCGGCCGCCTCTTCCTTCAGCCATGGTTCAGGTTCTCCTTATTCGCTTCCACTGGTTATTCGGCTGCCGGAGCTGGTGCTTCGGCGGCTGGGGCTTCCGGGGCTACCGGCTCATTGGGCTTGCCGGGAGCTGGCACTGCGGGCTCGCTCGGGAGAGCGGGGGCTACAGGGCCGGGTGCGGCAGCACCAGGGGCAGGAGCGGCGGGCATTGCTGCAACCTGCGGCTTGCGGGCGGCGCGCTTTTCGCGACGCTTCTTGCGCTTGTCCACCCACTTCATCTCTTCGTCGAGACGAACGGTGAGGTACTTGATCACCAGATCGTTAACGCGAAGACGGCGTTCGATTTCTTTGATCGTGATACCGGTGGCTTCAAAGCGCAACAGGATGTAATAACCTTCAAAATAACGGCCAACCTGATAAGCAAGCTTGCGTGTGCCCCACTTTTCAGTGGTCTGCACGTTGCCGCCTTCTTTTTCAATCAGCTGTTTCATCTGTTCGATTAGCGGATCGACCAACTCGTCGGTCGAGTCGGGTTTTACGATAAACAGTTCTTCGTAAAGTCTGAGACTCATTTTTCCTCTTCTTTAGAACCTTGGGCGCGACGATTGAACCTCGTCATGGCCTTTTCGGCGCCTTCGGCAATTATGGATTCGATGCTGGACGATGCTTCATCCAACCAGAGATCCAAATCGGCACGCATGCTCTTGGGAATTGCCGCGAGCACAAAATGCCTGGCTTTTTCACCTAAAACAACTGGTCCGCTGCCAAGCGGAGAGCCCGGGTTGATACCAAGCCGGACCCGGGTAAATTCTTCCGAACGAACTGAAGAAATGATTGATTTCATTCCATTGTGTCCGCCGGCCGAGCCTCGGGTGCGAATGCGGAGATTTCCCCATTCGAGTGCAAGCTCGTCAAAAACAACAATCAGGTTGGCTGGAGTCAGCTCGTACTTATCGAGGAGCTGCTTGACAGCTGCACCGCTGAGATTCATGAATGTCAGCGGCTTGGCAACAACGACGCGGTTGCCGTTCACGTCTCCAACCCCAACCAGAGACTGGCATTCGGGGCGGGAGATCCGTAGACCGTTGCGCGAGGCAAAACGATCTACGGTCAAAAAACCAACATTGTGCGGAGTCCACTCGTACTCGGTGCCGGGATTGCCAAGACCAACGATGAGCCAGGATTGCACAGTGAAAAACTATTACTTCTTCTTGGCAGGAGCCTTGGCAGCAGGAGCGGCCTTAGCAGCAGGAGCAGCACCCTTGGCAGCCTTGGCAGCAGGAGCAGCAGCGTCTTCCTTTTTGCCCTTCTTGGCCACTTCAGGCTCGCCAGCCTTGGCTTCAGTTGCTTCTTCTTCAGCACGCAACGAGACGACGTGCGAGATAACGAGTTCAGGATCTGAGAGCAGACGCATGGAGCCAGTCATCGGGATGTCCTTGCTGCGGACGCTCTCGTTCAGCTTGAGACCAGCCACGTCGATGGTGAAGTTCTCTGGAATGTCATCGGGGAGTACTTCGATTTCAACTGAGCGGTTGACCAGTTCGTAGTGGCCGCCCTGAAGCTTGACGCCAGCAGGGTCACCGGTGGTGACAACGGGGACGTTGACGGTGATCTTCTTGGTGAGATCGACGCGCTTGAGGTCCACGTGCAGAATGTTGCCCTTGATGGGGTGAGTCTGCCAGTCGAGGATGATCACAGGAGTAACCTGACCCTGTACATCGAGGTTAAAAATGGTGTTAAAACCACTGGAGCTGGTAAGGATCTTGGTGATTTCCTTGGGGCTCAGGGTCAGAGCAACTGGGTCGCCGCCGACGCCATAAAGAATACCGGGGCTCTTGTGCTCGACGCGCAGGCGGCGAGCGGCATTTTTGCCACGGGTTTCACGGGTTTCGGCTACGAGGGTAATGTCTTTGCGCATAAAATCTGCCTCTACTGGTCTTTCTGTCGCTTACTCGAAAAGTACGCTGATGGATGTTTCGCCATGGATGGAGTCAATGGCCCGGGCTAGGAGCTTGGCCACGGAGAGAACGCGGATTTTATCGCACCGCGCAGCCTCCGGACTCAGGGGAATGCTGTTGGTAATGGCAACCTGTTTCAGATACGGGGAATCCGTAATCCTTTGCACTGCAGGGCCACTCAGGACACCGTGCGTGGCACAGGCCTGAACGGAGGAAGCACCGCGACGCGACAGCGCCTCGGCAGCCTTCACAAGAGTGCCTGCGGTGTCGATCAAATCGTCCACCAGCAGGCAATTGCGACCCTCGACGTCACCGATGATGTTCATCACTTCGGCTACGTTCGGCTGGTCGCGACGTTTATCAATAATGGCGAGAGGGGCTTGCAGGCGCTTGGCAAAAGCGCGAGCCCGTTCTACGCCCCCGGCGTCGGGAGAGACGACGGTCAAATTTTCGATCGGGAAATCCTTGAAGTGGTCCAGCATCACTGGAGTTACAAAGAGATGGTCCACCTGAATATCGAAGAAACCCTGAATCTGGGCAGCGTGCAAGTCGAGAGCGAGAACACGGTCGGCTCCCGCGCGCTCTACCAGATTAGCCACCAGTCGAGCAGAAATCGGGACGCGGGGCTGATCTTTGCGGTCTTGGCGGGCATAGCCAAAGTACGGGAAAACGGCGGTAATTCGATCTGCAGAGGCGCGCTTGAGCGCGTCGATGATCAGCAGCAATTCCATCAGGTGATGGTTTACAGGCGAGGAAGTTGGCTGAATGACAAAGACATCTGAGCCCCGTACGTTTTCGTGAACCTGAATCCAGGTTTCACCGTCTGCAAAGGTCTTTACAGAAGTACGTGCCACTTCGACGTCGAGGTGGGCACAGATTTCCTGTGCGAGTGCGGGGTTCGCGTTGCCGGTTAATATTTTGATGCGGTCAAATCGCATGGCGCTGAGTTCTTTGTCGCTTCTTCCGTTCACACAATCAGGGACCGGGGCGGCCAACTAGCGCCATCCGTAAAGGATGCTAAAGCTGTATGCCAGGCACGCTTGTATTGGCGGCGGCTGATAGTGTGGAATTTCTCTACACGAATAACCGTCGCGTGCCCCGATAGTTCAACTCTGAGCTGTGCTTCCGCTGCGGCGGCAGCTTCAGCAGTCTCGTAAAGTCCGAACAAGGTGGATCCACTTCCTGACATATTTGCCGGGCGGGCTCCCGTGGCTCTGATTCGCCCCAGAAGGGAATCAAGAACGGCGTGCTGTTCGAACGCAACGGGCTCAAAGTCGTTTTCACAATCACTTGCCCAAACTGCAGGCGGGTGATTCTCATGCACACTACGCACGAGAGCGCGAAACCTTTCTATTATCTCGACTTGGCGGGCCGGTGTCAATTCGGTGGCGAAAGGACGATTCAGTCGCCGATAGGCGTCCGGGGTTGAAATATGGAGGCCTGGAGCAATAAGAACACCATGTATCGTCTCTAAATCAGGGACTTCGGTCAAAATTTCTCCACGGCCGGAAGCCTCTGCGGTGCCACCCATCAGAAAGAACGGTAGATCGGAACCAAGCTTGGCAGCGATTGGGAGCAACTGCGCAAAGCTGGTCTCAAGCCCCAGTAAGGCCGGCAAAGCAAGCAGAACTGCAGCGGCGTCTGTCGACCCGCCCCCGAGGCCACCGCCCATGGGGATTCGCTTCTTAATGTGAATCCTCACCCGGGCCGACTGCCCCGTCGAATCGAGCCAGTGCCGGGCAGCCCTGGTAGCAAGGTTATCGCCCGGAATCTCAATGTCACTGGTGGTTTCGATTACGGTCTCACCGTAAGAAGCAGCCTCGATTTCGAGTTCGTCTGCCAGGGAAATGGTTTGGAATAACGTCGCGATCTCATGAAATTGATCGGGACGCTTATAGAGAACCTTCAGGCCAAGATTGATCTTGGCAAAGGCCGGTATGGTCGGCATTAGTAGTGCAGGAGACTGAAGATGTCCTGACCAACCAGACGATCGCGGCCTTTGAGGAAGTCGAGTTCGATCACAAAGCTCAGGCCAGCCAATGTGCCGCCAGACTGACCTACCAGATCAGCTACAGCTTTTGCAGTGCCACCAGTTGCCAGCACGTCGTCCACAATCAATACACGCTGTCCGGGCTGAATGGCGTCCTCATGGATTTCAAGCTTGTCTGTGCCGTATTCGAGGGCGTATTCCATCTGGCGAGTCTTGTAAGGCAGCTTGCCTGGCTTTCGCACCGGCACAAATCCTGCACCAAGAGAGTAGGCAACGGCGGGAGCAAAAAAGAAACCTCGGGCTTCAATGCCAACGACGGTGTCGATCTGCGAGCCCTTGTATCGCTCCTTCAGCGCATCTAGCGTACGTTTGAGTCCAGTTGGGTTCTTCAAGAGCGTCGTAATGTCGTAGAAGTTAATTCCCGGCTTTGGGAAGTCAGCGACTTCCCGGATCATTTCTTTAAGGTCGTTCATCGGATCTGAAAACCATCGTAGCGAACGATCTCGGCCATCCGCTCATCAATTGTGCGAACTTCGGCCAACATAGGGCCTCGCCGCACGTACCCGGACAGAGTATTGAGTTCCGATTCGTTTCCTACGGCGTGCACTTCGACATCTCCATCGGCTAAATTCTTTGCATAACCCGTCAAGTCCAGTCTGCGAGCATGCTTCTGCACATAATTCCGGAAGCCAACTCCCTGGACTCGACCTGAAACCAGCCATTTGCGCGCCGTCATCACAACATCATAAATCGACACTGTTTGCGGAGGCGAGCATAAAGTGCGACCAACAAAAGGTCGAAACTAACAAGTGAATGCCGTATTCCTGGTTTCCTTGGCCGGGAGGGCCAAGCTTGACTTGCCCCAAATCAGGAGTCAAACTTGCAGGGTGGGCGCTTACGGTCAGATCTCGCCAGAATAGGAAATGCAATGAAACAAAAGGTTTTAATACTATCGCTGGCGGGTCTGATTCCGCTTTATTCGCAAATGGGCGGTGGCGGGGGCATGGGTGGCTTTGGTGGTCCTGCCGTTCTTGGCACAGGGTTAGGGTCGGGCACCGGGCAGCGTGGCGGATCAGACATGGGAATCAGTTTCTTTGCGGGTGTAACGGGCACCTACGATAGCGGGTTAACGGGCTTCGCCTTAGATGCTAACGGAAGAATCAATAACTCGATCGCAGCTGGAGTCGATGGCTTTGCTGGAGTTTTTGGCAGCAAACGGCTTCGACGCGGCACGATTGGGATCAACTATTCAGGCCACTACAGGAACTACCCTGCCCAGGACGCTTTCAATGGAGCAGACCAAACACTGGGTTTGTTTACAAGTCGGCAGATCACGAAACGATCCATGCTTTCATTTTTTGCGTCTGCGATGACAACCAATCGCGCCTTTGGAAATTCTTTTGCAGGATTTGCACTTGATCCAACGCTTGGGTCAATTTTCGGGCCAACAGGGGAAGTATTTGATAACCGCGTTTATTTTGCAAATGGCAACTTGGATTATTCCTATCAAAAGTCTGCCCGGCTATCCTTCTCAATCTCAGGCAGTAGCTTCATCACAAGGCGCACAGGACGAGTTTTGTTTGGGACGAATGGCACATCAACTAATGCAATGGTTTCCTACCGCCTTAGCCGAAAACAGACAATTAGTGCTGGGCATCAGTTTATTATGTTCAACTTTACGCGAAACTTTGGCGATACTTACGGCAACGGTGCGTTTGCGGGCTATTCGGTCCAGATGGGGAAACGGGCACAGTTGAGCTTGCAAGGTGGATTCCTTAGAGTGGAATCGCTTGGCCTTACGAGCACCGCCGTTGACCCGGTGATTGCTGCTCTGATCGGTGTTTCGTCCGTACAGGAAGTTTTCTACAGCAAATCCATCATGCCTACCGCTCAGGTGATGCTCACTTATAAGGTGAACCGTCTGCATAGTCTTGCTTTTAATGGCGGCATTGCTTCAACACCCGGCAATGGAGTCATCAATACCGCACGTTCTACTTTCGCGGGCCTAAACTACATGTATTCCGGGATAAGAGATATTGGACTTGGAGCCAATGTGCAGTACATGAAAATGGCTAGCATCATCGGCGTAAATCAGACCTTTGAGACGATGCAGTCCTCCGTTAACGCAAGCAGAAGGCTAACCAACCAGATTTTCTTCACGGTCACTGCTGGAAACCGCAAGTTCCTTGGCACTACATCAAATGGCTTTAGAAGGAACTCCTATCAGGTTTCGGCTGGCTTTACCTGGAGCCCGCGAGAAATTCCAATTTCTATTCGCTAAAAACGTCGGGCTAGTGGCGGGATGTTGAAACGGCTTGTGCGATCCAATTCAAACGTTCGCTCAGATCTTCGCTTGAGTCGCTCCAGAGCTTTCGCTGCTTCAATCTCAACCTGGTTGACCAGTCACCATTAAGCCTCAAGAGGCTCTTCAGGTTGGATTGATAGAAATGCAGGTCCTTGGTTGTTTCGATGGAAGAGGGTAAAAAGAGTGACTCGATACCCAATTCAGCGCGGACAGATTCTCCAAACTCACTTGGGAAATCTGGCCCATAGAAGAATAATTGGACTCTGGCCGGCTTGAGTTGCCAGCCTTCGGGAAGCTCCTGCCAAAGGTCCCAGAATCCTTCTACCTCAAAGGCGATGTCTGAAGAGCGCCATTTTTCCATGGCGTCGAAAACATCCTCAAGTTGATCCGGCAATTTGAATACTTGCTCAAGCAAGGCGGGTTCTGAAGGGTCCACCGCAGAAACTCGAAGATACACTTCGGAAGACTGGGTGGAAAAAGGGAAGCTGCGAAGCGCCGAAGAAAAATGGCGGTGCATGCCAAGTGTCGAATGCTTCTCTAGCCAAAGGGACAAATAAAGACGGTCTGCCATCCAAACTCGATGGTAGCGCGGACGACACAGCCAAGGGAGAATAGAAGTAGATTGCAAACACAAATTGAAGGTTTATGCGGGGTACTCGTGCTGGACAAACCGCCGGGCTGGACTTCACATGATGCCGTAAACAAGATGCGCCGGATTGCCGGCACAAAAAAAATTGGCCACCTTGGCACCCTGGATCCACTAGCAACGGGCGTACTTCCGCTTGTTGTGGGCCGTGCCACACGCCTGGCCCAGTTCTATACAAAAGATCGCAAAGCATATTCGGCCACGATCCGATTTGGCCACTCCACCGATTCCTACGATCGGGATGGCGTCAGTACATCGGATGAAAAGCCGGTGGAGCTGAAGGCAGACCAAGTTGAACAGTTGCTTGCCCGCTTTCGTGGCCCGTTGTCACAGATGCCTCCCCCTGTCTCGGCAAAGAAGATCAATGGCGTCCCCGCATACAAGCTGGTTCGCCAACAGAAGCCGGTTGAATTGAATCCTGTCGATATTGAGGTTTTCCGTCTGGATCTCATGAGGATGGAAGGCTCCGACATAGAAGTGCACCTTGAGTGCACCTCTGGTACCTACGTGAGATCCATCGCGCACGAATTGGGGCTGGCCATGGGCTGTGGCGCTTACGTCCAGGAGTTGCGAAGAACCCTCAGTGGCGAGTTTGCCATCGCGGACGCGAGAACACTGGAACAAGTCGAAGAACTCGCCCGGCTAGGCAAATTCGAAGATGCGCTGCTTAAGGGAGAGCGGCTGCTGCCGGCATTTCCGGCAGAAACCGTAGACTTGCTCACCGAGTCGCAGATCCGTCAAGGCAGAGACTTCAGGACATCACCGTTTCGAATTTCTCAGGCGGCTCGCCTGGTTAAGGCAATGAGTCAATCCGGAGAGTTGGTAGCGATCGGAGAACAGAAGCTGCCGAATCTTTACCATCCGATTCTGGTTCTTTAGCTCTTCTTCCGCTTCTTACTAACCCAACCAGGCTTGTTGGTTTGACGGCTGCGACCCACCGCCAGTGCATCGCTGGGGACAGCATGGGTAATTACGCTTCCAGCCGCTACATAGCTGTCAGCGTCGATCCTGACCGGAGCAACAAGGGTGGAATTGCTGCCGACGAAAACGTTTTCGCCAATCTCAGTCATGTGCTTGTTGACCCCGTCGTAGTTGCACGTAATCGTGCCTGCTCCGATATTGACTCCGGCTCCAATATTGCTATCGCCTAGATAGGCAAGATGCATTGCTTTCGACCCGGCACCGAAGCGAGTTTTCTTGAGTTCAACGAAGTTCCCAATATGTGCGCCTGCTTCCACGTGGTTGTCTTGCCGAAGGCGGCTGAAAGGGCCTATCTGTGCCCCAGCTTCAACAACCGATGTACCGACAAAACAGTATTCGCCCACACGCACGGAATCTGCAATCACGCTGTCGCGAATGACAGAGCCAGCTCCAATGGCGCAGTCAGCACCAATTCTGGTTTTGCCCAGAATTTGGGTAAAGGCTGCGATAACGGTATCCTGCCCGATCTCTACGCCGGCATCAATCGCAACGGTTTCTGGTTGAAAAATCGTGACGCCGTCGAGCATCAATTGGCGGGTTTTGCGGGCTCTCAGGATACGATCAGCTTCTGCCAGTTCGAGTCGCTGATTGATTCCCAGAATTTCGTTCGGATCATCCAGCAAAAGAGCGGCTACCCGATGCCCTGCCCCTCTCAGGATTTCCACCAGATCTGTAAGATAAATTTCGCCGGAGGCCGGGTTGGGAGTTATCTCGCCAACATGCTTCCAAAGTAGGGCAGAGTCGATACAGTAGATCCCTGAGTTGATTTCCCCAATCTTCTTTTGTTCGGGACTAGCCGCCTTTTCTTCTACAATCGCAGCAACTGATCCGTCCTCGGCACGAATGATTCGACCATAGCCGGTGGGCCGTTCCAGAATCGTGGTGATCAAGGTAGCGGCAAAAGATCCGTTGCGCT
>JBIPMY010000396.1:0-5744 GCA_044376335.1 Bryobacter sp. | reverse complement strand
CGACAGGGATGGAGTCGATTTCCTTCTGATCCGGCGAAGAGTCTCCTACCCCACCGAAGCGGCGTTCTCTTCGTTGGTATTCCGCAAGAGCTTCCAGCAAATGGCGGCAGCGGAAGTCTGGCCAGAGCGTTGTGGAAACGACGAGTTCACTGTAGGCAATCTGCCACAGCAGAAAATTGCTGACACGCATCTCACCTGAGGTGCGGATCAGCAGATCGGGCTCGGGAAGCCCATTTGTGTAAAGATGACGTTCAATCAGTTCTTCGTCGACTGCGTCGGCTGGTACACCGGAAGCGATGATGCCTCGGATGGCGTCGACCAGTTCTGTACGGCCGCTATAGTTGAGCGCCAGATTCAGTTGCAGCCCGGTGTTAGCGGCCGTCAGGCTGGTAACATGTGCAAGTTCGGTTTGCACGTAGGCTGGCAGCTCATCGATGCGACCGATGGCGTTGAGGCGTACGTTGTTCTCTCGTAAGGTGGAGAGCTCAGAACGCAGATAGAGCCGCAAGAGCTGCCAAAGGGCTTGAACTTCGAGTGTGGGCCGCTTCCAGTTTTCTGTCGAAAAAGCATAAAGCGTGAGTGCTTCGATTCCCAGCCGGGCGGAGGATTCTACGATTTCGCGGACGCTGTTGACACCGGCTTTGTGGCCAGCAATGCGCGGCATATGGCGCAGCTTGGCCCAGCGGCCATTTCCGTCCATGATGACGGCAATGTGACGCGGCAGGCGCGCAGGATCGAGGTTCTTTGCCAGGATCCATTCCTCAGACCCGTGCTTCAGCGTCTCGAAGAGATCATTCATTGCAACCTACCATGGTACAACGATGCCGCGCGATGCTTCCACGTAGAAGAATGGGGGAACCAGCGCTGCTACTCCGAGGAAAGATCCGAAGGGGAGTTCATACGATGCAGCGTCTTTCTTGCTGAGTGCGATGAAGAGCAGGCCAAGCACCGAGCCCGCCAGGCTGCCAAATATCAAAGTGACGAGCGAGCCTTGCAAACCGTAGAAGGCTCCGATCATGGCGATCATCTTTACGTCACCAAAGCCCAGTCCCTCGCGGCCGCGAAGGCGGTAATAGAGCTCACCGATTCCCCACAGAACGAAGGCTGGCAAAAGCCCTCCCAGCAATGCTTCTCCCAGGCTGAGAAAGGATTCTTTCCAATCAGAGGGAAGGATGAAATGCCCGATGAATACAGGCAAGGGGACAAAGAAGCTGAGCAGGAATCCAAAGATCATGCCGCCTACAGTGAATTCGTCAGCCAGAATTCGCTCTTCAAAATCCATGAAGGTCAGGCCCACAATCAGGGCACAAAAGATGCAGAGCTTGATTGCTTCAGCGGTGGCACCAAAGCGCATCACCGAAGCGTAGAAGAGCAAGCCAGTGAGCAACTCCACCACCGGATATCGCCAAGAAATGGCCGCCCCGCAATAGCGGCATTTGGCGCCCAGTATCAGATAGCTCAAGACGGGGATGTTGTCATACCAGGCAATTTGTTTTTCACATTCGATGCAGAAAGAACGGGGCTGCACCACGCTGAGGTCACGGGGGAGACGGAAGATGCAGACATTGAGAAAGCTGCCAATCAGCAGACCAAAGAGAGCAGCAATCGAGGCGGCCAGTGCGATTTCAGACATTGTGGAGTTCCTTGTAGGCCGCGAGGGTGTTTGTCACCATGTGTTCGAGTGTGAAGAGCTGAAGGTAGCGGCGGCGGGCATTCTCACTGAAACGGAGGGCGAGGTTGCGATCCTCTCGAATGGCTTGAATCGCTTTGGAAACGGCAGTTTTATTGTTCTGAACCAGCAGGCCGGAGAAGCCTTCATCTACCGCTTCGGGCAGGCCGCCGACGCGGCTGGCAACGATCGGCATGCCGGCAGCCATGGCCAGCAGCACTGCAGAGCCGAGCCCTTCGCTGTCGCTGAGATAGAGAAAGAGCAGGCCGCTCTTCAGCGCATCCGAGAGATTGTCGCTGAGTATCAGTTCGGCTGAAGCTTCCTGGCAGCACAATTGCATCAGTGTATTCAGCTTGCCTGGGTCTTCACTCTTGAGCCCCGCAACGTGCGGCTGCAACGCCGCGGGCTGGATGTCGGGCACGCCGTCATAAACAACCCGGATGCGCTCGGCGGGCACCTGAGCTTTTTTGAGTTCTCGCCCTGCGGCCTGTGAGACGGCAAGATAACCGGCAGCCCGTGCGTATTTTTTCTGCGAAGCCCAAGTTTGCTTCACCGGGAATGCTACTCGCCGGGAGACGAAAAAAGGGCTTTGGCTGGCGAGTGCAGCAAGGGTGTGAGAGTGAGAATCCTGCACATGGACAACGTCCTTGTTGCGGCTGGCGGCGAGCATGCTTGTGAGGCCCACCTCTTTTGTCTCGAGCCGCGTTTGGCCGCAAAGATCCCACAACAAAGATCCATGCCTCACCAGAAGTGTCACCTGATGGCCGTGCTCTCGCAAGCCCTCTGCGAGGTAGAGCGTCTGCCATTGGCCGCCCCGCATTTTCCATCCAGAATCAGCAAGCAGAATCTTCATCGCTGGGGTGCCATGTTCCTTGCTTTGGCATATTTGAGGAAGGTGTAGATGCCGGCCATATAAGCGATGGCGAGGCCCTCAGGGCCGTCAAGAAAGCCTCTTTGCAGTATGTAGCTCTTGAAGAATGTCCAGGCTGGATCGATGGCCATATGCCGCCAGGTGATGGATCGCTTGTCATCAATGAGTTGCTCTGCGGCAAGAGTTGTGTAGCGATCCATCGTGCGCAGGTGCTCGCTCAGGGAATCGCAGGTGTAGTGCAGCAGGTTCGCGTCGAGATGTCCTACTGATCCATGCACGGCCACGCTTTCATGGACGTATTCGCCCTCCCATTTGGCCTTTCGACGATCAAATAATCTCACCTTGCGGTCTGGATACCAACCGGAATGCAGAATCCAGCGGCCCAGATACTGCGCCAGCCGGGGCATCGTGTAGCCGTCGTATTGGGGGCCATTTTTCTTGAGGTGCCAGATCTCGCCTTCCAGCGCTTCGCTCAAAGCCTCATCGGCATCAATACTGAGGACCCAATCGTTCTCACAGGCTTCGGATGCAAAGTTCTTTTGGGCTGCATAGCCGCGCCAGTGGGTTTCAATCACGCGCGCGCCATGGTTCTGCGCCAGCTCTACAGTGCGGTCGTTTGAGCCGCTGTCGATTACGACAATTTCGTCGCAGCAACGTAAGCTCTCGATTGCGCGAGCGATCTTGAGTTCTTCGTTATGGGTGATGATAGCGGCCGAGATCTTCATCGACATTAATAGCGTAGCGGAGCAATCATGAAGCAGACTACAAAAATCAGGGCGGCGAGAGCGGCAAAGCCCCTGCGCTGCCCGTTGAGAGGCGATTCATCGTAAATCTGCGGATGCCTTCTGCCTAAAAAATACAATGCCACTGCCCAGCCCCACCAGGGCGGATAGAAGTAGCCGAGGGGCACCAGCGTTGCGATCGCAACAAGCGAGATTTGTTTTGACCATTTGCCAGCCAACGAATAAACGATGTGGCCGCCATCGAGCTGCCCGATGGGCAGCAGATTCAGGGCTGTCGCGAAAACTCCTACCCAGGCAGCGCGGGCCATAGGATGCAGGTAAATCGAATCTGCGGGAATTCCTGGAAAGAAGAACGCTTCGAAGAATCGAATGATCAGGGGCGTGCCGAAAACAAGATCACCTTCCACTGCCACCGGAGAAACATGACTCATCCACACTCCGAAAAACAGAAATGGCAGCAAGACCACCATGCCTGCCAGCGGGCCTGCGATTCCAACGTCGAAGAGCACTGTGCGGGAGTAGATGATCGACCGGATGCGGATGAATGCTCCGAAGGTTCCAATGAAGGTGGGGACGGGCAGAAAGTAAGGGAGCGTCGTGTCCAGTTGGTAGTAAAGACAAGCAAAATAATGGCCGAGTTCGTGAGCCAGCAGGATCACTATCAGCGGTAGGGCAAAGGATAAACCTGCAAAGAGGGCGGCAGGGTTGAGAAAGGCATCGAAGAGCGCAAGCGCATCCGGCTCAAAACGAAAAGCTGGAAGATTGTTCTCAAAGTTGTAGACCATACGTGAGCCTGCGGCGCAGGTGGTCCAAAGGGTAATCAGTAACAGTGTGGCGGCAAGAAAGTATCTTGGACGCTGCTGCTCTTCGATAATCACTCGATTGGGTTAGAGCGTCTGCAGTTCTTTGCCGGGCTTGAAGCGAACGGCCTTGCCTGGGGGAATGGCTACTTCGTCGCCTGTGCGCGGGTTGCGACCGATACCGGTTTTGCGGGGGCGGACGTTGAAGATTCCGAAGCCACGAAGTTCGATACGCTCGCCTTGGCCCAGTGCGCGCTTCATGCTTTCAAACACGGTTTCGACGGCCATTTCAGCCTTCGTTTTGGTGATGCCGGTTTTCGAAACCACTTCGTTGATGATGTCGAGCTTGATCATGGACTGAATTCCTTGGGAGACGAGAACTACTAGCTAAATTATTAAAAACAAGACCTTTACTATAGACTTTCAGCCCTACTCAAGTCAAGGGGCTTCAGTTTAAGGTCTCGGCTCGGCTATACTCTCACGATATGTTGCGACGCAATTTACTTCCTCTCGGTTTGAGCCCGCTTTGGGCCGCTTTTGCACAGTCGGTAAACCCGGCTGCGCCTCGCGATGAGCAATTTTGGACGATGCTGCGCAAGCAGTTCCCGTTGCGTGAAGGACTTGTATATTTGAACGCAGCAAATGTTTGCCCGGCGTCATTGCCCGTGCTGGACCGCCACCAGCACTTTCTACGTGACTTCGAAGCAGACCCGAGCTTCCAGAATCGCGCAAAGTTCGGCCCCCTGCGCGAGAAAGTGCGTGCGCGCGCAGCTCAGTTCTTTGGAGTTACTGCCGACGAGATCGCGTTTACTCGTAATACTTCTGAGGCTTCCAATACGATCGTTCATGGTCTCAATCTCAAGGCCGGTGATGAGGTTGTACTTGTGGAAGACAACCACCCTTCGAATCTCGATTCCTGGAAGAATCATGCCAAGCGTCTGGGCCTGGTTCTCAAGATCGTTCCCGCAACACAGTTGATCGATTCCAGTGATGCGCTGGCAGAGAAGGTAGAAGGTGCCTTCGGGCCAAAGACAAAGGTGCTTGCTGTTACGCATGTAACCAGCAGCAGCGGCCTTGTTTATCCAGTGGCGAGGCTTTGCCGTGCCGCCCGCGAAAAAGGCATCTGGAGCCACGTGGATGGGGCTCAGAGCGGAGGCATGCTCCCCGTAGACCTTCGGCAGATTGGTTGCGATTCTTATGCCACCAGTTCGCACAAATGGTTGATGGGGCCGCTGGAGGCCGGTGTGCTTTTTGTTTCGAGTCCTCAGCAGAAGAACGTGTGGCCATCGATTGTAAGCGTTGGCTACAGCGAAGACGGCAAGGGCGGGGCGCGCTTTCTTGAAGCCTATGGGCAACGCGATGATGCGCGTCTTGCTGCTCTCGACGCTACTTTTGACTTCCTGATGATGGTGGGCATGCCTGCAGTAGAAGCACGCATTCGCCAGTTGACAACCCGCCTCATGGATCAGTTGGCCAAGAACCCCAATGCTCAATTGCGAACCAATCGCAAAGAAGGTTTGTACTGCGGTGTGGTGAAGGTAGATCTGCCTTCGGTGCCGAACCTGCAGGTGCTCGACGCAAAGCTCTATAAGGAGCAAGGCATGGCCTTCAGCGTCACTCCTGCCGGGCCGCTCCGTGGCATCCGTGTGTCACCGCACATC
>JBIPMY010000395.1:0-5772 GCA_044376335.1 Bryobacter sp. | reverse complement strand
GTAACAATAGCCGCCCCCTCCGGCAACTTCAACCCCGCCTGCCCAACAGCCTCCCGAGCCGCCAGCAAAGCAAACTGGGCATTCCGGTCCGCCATAAGAAGGTGTTCCTTCCCCAACCAATCCTCAGCAACAAAGCCACCGTACTCAGCACCAGTAGTGATCTTCATCTCCGAGGTATCGAGAGTCTTCAAAGCCCCAATCGCCGCCACACCACTCTCAAGGCCAGACCAGAACAAAGGAACCCCAACACCATAAGCCGTCACAGCCCCCAACCCGGTAACAACAACTTTTCGCATCTACCCACTCTACAATCATGAAATGGACCCCCGTCCCTACCAACCCACCGACCTCCCCGCCTGCAAAGCAATCCTGCCAACCCTGGAGGTCCCAACCCACTTCCACGTCTTCGAGCACAACGGCGAAATCCTCGCCTTCGGAGGCTACGAACTCACCTCCCCAACAACAGCCGAACTCAAGCAATACACAGTCCATCCAAACTGGCGCAAACAAGGCATCGGCCGCTACCTGATCCTCTACCTCCTCAAGCAAATCTCAGCCCAAGGCCCCATCGCCCAGGTCCACGTCCAATCCAATGCAGACACTACAACGTTCTTTGAGCGGCAAGGCTTTCACCCCGCCGCTCATGGCCTTTACATCAAGAAGCTAACCGTCTGTAGTTGACATCCTCACACCCCCACCAGCATCCGCTCCTCCGCCATCAACTTAGCCATCCGCAGATCCAGCTTGCCAGTCCCCAGCACCGGCAACTCCTTCACCCGCAGCAAAGCATCCCGCTTCGGCAGCCACAACTTGGGCAACTCACACCCACCAAGCGCCGCAGCCAACTCTGAAGGCTCCACCACCGACCCCTCATACAAAGCCACCAGCTTCTCCCCCCTCTCCTCATCAGCCACAGCCACCACACAAACCCGCGCGCCCTCCTCAAGACAAGCCGCCACGGCCTCCTCCACCCGCCCATGAGGCACCATCTCGCCCGCAATCTTGCTAAACCGGGACAATCTCCCCGTCAGATAAATAAAGCCCTCCTCATCCACACGGGCAACATCCCCCGTCACATACCAGCCATCCACAACCACCTCCTGCGTCTTCTGGAAGTTCCCGAGGTAACCCATCATCCGGTTCGCCCCGCGCACCAGCAACATCCCCTCATTCCCCACCGGCAGCAGCGCCCCCGTCTCCACATCCACCACCCTTACCGCCACTCCAGGCAGCGGCCGCCCCACAGACCCTGGACTCCAGCCCTTCTGCACCAACCCATCAACAACCACATCCTCCACACTCACCGCAATCACCGGAGCCATCTCCGTAGCCCCATACCCCTCCCGAGGCGTCACTCCAAACCGCGCCGCAAAGCCCTCCACCACGCTCTCACGCAGCTTCTCCGCCCCAGCCAGCACCAACTTCAAAGATCGAAACTGTTCCGGCGAAACCACCTTCGTGTAATTCGCAAGAAAGGTCGGAGTAGCCAGCAACACCGTAGCATTAAACTTCTCCACCAGCGTCCCGACACCCTTCGCATCGAGCGGATTCATCTGATAAACACCCCCAATCCCCTTCACCAGCGGGAACCAAAGCGTAAACGTAAATCCAAACGAATGAAAGAACGGCAGCACTCCAGCAATCCGATCAGCAGCACCCAGGTGAATCATCATCCCCGAAGCCTCAATATTGCTCATCACATTCTGATGCGAAAGCATCACACCCTTCGGCAGCCCACTCGATCCACTACTAAAGATCACCGTAGCCATATCCGAACTCTCCCCGCCAGCCACCAACTTCTTCAACACAAAAGCAGGCAGGTAACTGACAAGCAACCCAATCACCTTCTCAAACTTCGAGATCCCACCAAGCAAGTCCTCAACAAACACCATCCCGGCACGCTCCTCCATCCTGGCCTTGGCAAGAAACAATCGTGAAGTCACAATCCGTCGGATCCCGCACTGCGCAATCGCAGACTCCACACCCTCCTTCCCGCTAGTAAAGTTCAAATTCACCGGCACCTTCCCGGCCATCAAACTCGCAACATTCACCAGAGCCCCGCCCACACTAGCCGGCAACACCACACCCACCATCTCGCCATCAAGCCTCCGCAACCGGCGCGACAAAAGCAGCGAGCCCACCAGCGCCTCCCGGTAACTCAAAGTCTTCCCGCTAGCATCCGCCAGCGCCATCCGCGAAGGCGCACCCTTGGCCGCATCCACAAAAGCCTCCTGCAGTAGCGGCATCTCCTCCACCTCACAACTCAACTCCACCACCGCCTGCCGTGCCTCCACCGCCTTCACACTAGACGCCATCGGCGCACCCACAGTGATCCGCACCGGATAAGGCAAACTCTTCGGCATCTTCCCAAAGAAGCGCCCTCCCTCAAAACTAAACACGCTCCCCCAAAGCCCACCCAGGTGCACCGGGATCACCGGCACATCGAGGCCCGCCACAATGCGCTCCATCCCGCGCTGAAAGGCCTGTATATTGCCCATCCGCGTCAAATCTCCTTCCGGAAAGATACAAACCAGCTCACCCGCCTCCAGCGCCGCCCTGCTCCGCGCAATCATCTGCACCACATCCCGGGGCCGCCCCACATTCACCGGGATCGCATGAAACAACTTCATCAACGGCTCAAACTGCCGGTAATACTTCTCAATCACCAGAAACCGTACAAACCGCTGCGTAATCGCCCCAAGCAACAGCCCATCCACAAACGTCACGTGATTGGCCACAATCAAAGCTCCGCCACTCTGCGGAATATTCTCGGCTCCACTCACCCGAATCCGGTACACCATCCTCACCACACTGGCCAACACAAACCGCAGAAACTCCCGCCCACAAACAGCCAGCGCACTAACAGTGCAAAGCCCCGCAAAAGCCGTAGCCACATAGAGCAAACTAGTCAAACTCACACCCATCTTCTGAGCACTCCACAGCAGCGCCGGCGCAGCCAGCGTACCCACCGTATTCACAAAGCTGCTAGCCCCAACCACCCGGCCGCGCTCCTCTGGCTTAGTCCGAAACTGCAAGTAAGCATCAAGCGGAACAATCCACAAACCCGCGCTCAACCCCGTCCCAAGCAAAGCCACAACAGCCATCTCAAACCCGTTAGCCGAAGCCAGTCCAAACAACCCGCAAACGATCCCGAGCCCACCCAGCGGCAACAACCCAAGCTCGATCCCGTTAGAAGACAAACGCCCGGCCAGTGCACTCCCCAGCCCAATCCCGACAGCAAGCGCCGCCAGCAACACACCAGTAGCCGCCTCCTCAATATGCAGCGTCTCTTTGGCCAGCAACAGCACCAGCATCTGCATCAAACCACCCAGAAACCAGAAGCTGGCAATCGCCGCCACCGTCCGCGACAGTGCCTTGTCCCGAACCAGATGCTTCAACCCATCCATCAGCCGCGCCCCATCGCGAGACGACGCCGCCACCCCGCGCGGCAACCGCAGCGTAAACACAAACCCCACCAGCGCAAGCACACTTAGCAACAAGCCAGCCTGCCAATAGTCCCCACCCAACCGGGCAAACAGCAAGGTCCCAGCAAGGGTCCCCAGCACAATCGAAAAGTAGCTGCCCATATCGAGCAAACCATTCGCGCCAGCCAGCGAATCCATCCCCACCAGCTCCGGCGTCAACCCGGCCCGCGCGGGCCCATAAAACGTCGAATGCATCCCCATCAAAAACACCACCACCAGCATCGCCTCCAGGTGATGCGTCCACATCGCAAAGGTCCCGGCAATCATCGCGACAACCTCAGCCCCCTTCATCCAACGCAAAAGTGCAGCCTTGCTAACGGTATCGGCCAACCGGCCAGCCACACCAGAGAAGAGCAGGAAAGGAGTCAGAAAGGCAGCCACCACCAGTGGCAAATCCGCGCTCCCCATACCCTGCTTGCGAGCCTCCTCCACGGCCACCAGAGAAACAAGAATCTTGAAGCAGTTATCGTTGAATGACAGCAAGCACTGGCTGGCCCAGAGCGGAACAAATCCTGGCTTGCGTCCAATTGTTGTAAGCGTAGCGTTCATGCCCACAATCAATGCAAGCCAGCAGCCAACCGCTAACCCCAATCATTTCAACAAAGCAACCCGGCAATCTCAATCCGCGAAATACATTCCATGAACAGCAATGTACATTAAATGTATGCTGCTCAATTCCTCCGAGCGGAGCTTCTTTGAAGCCATCCACCAGGTCAGCTACGCCAACCCCTTCACCGATGCCTTGGGCGATGGCGAGCGCCGCGCCCTGGGCCCAGCCTACACAAACGCCCCCGCCATCTGGAGTCTCGACATGCGGGACCCTCTCCGCCAACGCGAAAACTCCTGGCGTCTCGCCGAAAAAACCACCACCCGCATCGAGGCCTTCCGGAATAAACTCCTCACCGGCACCACCCCCACCCCGCACGATCTCGAGTTCTACGAAGCCGCCGCCCTCCTCACCCTCTACTACCGCTACTACAACCAGATCACCGAAACCGCCTTCAACACAACCAAAGGCAAAACCCGCTGGGCCTTCTACCGCGACTTCGCCCGCGACTTCCAATACTTCTACAACCTCCCCATCTCCCTCCCCGGCAACTACACCAGCGCCAAAGTCTTCGCCCTCTTCGTTCAAATCGTAAGAGCCTTCCTGCGAATCTTCGAAAACGTCCTCGGCTCCTCCAAACCCGCCGGCCGCCTCCGCGCCGCCATCTGGCAATCCCTCTTCACCCACGACATGAGCCGCTACGGCCGCACCCTCTCCACGCGCATGGGAGAATTCGCAACGCTAATCACCGGCCCCTCAGGCACCGGCAAAGAAGTCGTAGCCAAAACAATAGCCGCCTGCCGTTTCCAACCCTTCGACGAACGCACCCTCACCTTCCCCCACGAAGCCGACGCCCTCTTCCTCCCCATCAACATCGCCGCTCTCACGCCCACCCTAGTAGAGAGCGAGCTCTTCGGCCACCGCAAAGCAGCCTTCACCGGAGCCACAGCAGACCGCAAAGGTTACCTCGAAGCCTGCCCCGCCCTAGGCGGCGTTTTCCTCGACGAGTTAGGAGAGATGAGTCTCGATGTCCAGGTAAAACTCCTGCGAGTCATCGAAACCCGGCAATTCACACCAGTAGGAGACACCCAGCCCCAGCGTTTTGAAGGCAAGCTTCTAGCCGCCACCAACACCAACCTCGCTGAAGCAATTGCGAAAGGAAAATTCCGCGAAGACCTCTACTTCCGTCTCTGCTCGGACGTAATCGAAACCCCACCCCTATCCAAGCAACTCGAAGAAAGCCCCCAGGTCCTGGAAGAGCTCGTAAGGTACATGAGCTTCCGCAGCGGAGGCGACGAACCCTTCACCCAATTCGCCATCCAATGGATCGAAACTAACTTAAAGCACCACCACTGGCCAGGCAACTATCGAGAGCTAGAGCAGTGCATCAGGAACCTGCTAATCAGAGGCGAATACCACCCAACGAAGTCGATAAACCAAACCTGGCTGGAGCAAGCGCGAGAAGGACAACTAACAGCCGACGAACTCCTAACCGCCTACTGCCGCCACGTCCACAACCAAACCGGAACCTACGAAGCCACCGCCACCCGCCTCAACCTGGACCGCCGAACCGTCCGAGCCAGAGTCCCCTAGCTAGCGCGATAATCTTCCTAGTCACACTCCGCAACATGCCCACCCCCGTCTACATCAACGCCTTCGGCAAATTCCTCCCCCGCCCCCCCCACCCCCACCAACAGATCCAAAAAAACCACCGCCCCCTCCCCAACAAAACCCCCCCCC
>JBIPMY010000394.1:0-5788 GCA_044376335.1 Bryobacter sp. | reverse complement strand
CGACTTGCCATCCTTCGAAAAATAGATCGAGAAGGGAGCCGACTCGGAAGCCAGACTCCGGTCAGCTCCAGACACACTAAGCGCCATCGTCAAAAGCAACAAGGTTCTCTTCATGACTTATGCTTTCTCAAGAATGATGTCAAAAGTGATCTCGGCATGAGCCGGCTGCGCCGCCGTCGCCCCGCCCTCAAAGAGCTTCACCGGCAACACCAGTTCTCTATTTTCGGCAATTTTGTTCCAGTTCTTGTCCGGGTTGCCTTCATAGAAGGGATCCGTGGCAAAGTAGGCTTGCGTAATCAGAGTCTTGTGGCCGGGCGCCGTAATCAGGTAATGGATATGCTGCGCGGGACGATCCGCATAATGCCCGGGCATCACGGTATCAACGCCATAAACACCCTTGGCATCGGGCGACAGTTTTGCGCGGTATTTATAGCCCTTGGTATCGTAAAGCCCGCCATGATCGGCATGCCAGAGATCCACCTTGGCGCCTTCCACAATCTGCCCCTTGGTATTGAGCACACGGCCACTTACCTTGAGCGGAAAGCCAGGGTCACCGGGCGCACGCAATACACGCTGATCGGGAGCACCTTTGCGAAAGAAGGGGCCCAACACCTCAGCCGAGGTCGGCTTGTGGGACTGCTCTTCAGCCGCTTCCCAGTAAGACAACAATTGCTTCTGCGACAGGGCAGTGGCCGCTCCGCCAATGAGCAGGCCTCGCGAAATGCACAACTCCAGCATCTGCCGGCGGTTTGGTTTGGGTGTTGATCTCATGCTTTGTCTACTTTATGCATGGCGATGTTGCAATGCAAGTAAAAGTCTTTGCCGGAAGTTTCTCGAAAGGCGCTGGACATCGACTCAGGCTACCTGCATTAAGGGATTCTGTTCTAATTTGGCTTTGTTCGCGATTTTTCGCACATGTTCGAGGCGGTTGAGGGTGCGCTGGAAGAGTGCCATGAGGCGGAGCTCCATCGCTTCCTGGCGAGCAAAGGACGGCTTGAGGTTTTCGAGCTTTTCCATGGCAAGGACGGTGATCTGAGTGGGCGTAGGTCTGTCTTCTGCGGGCTCAATTTGGCTTTGTTCCGTGATTACTTCTTCGATGGCCTGATTGAGACGCATTTGGATGAGAGAAGTGATGCGGCGGCGACGCCAGACGGTTTGGATGAGTTGGTCGACGAGTTCGAGTTCAGTTGGAGTTTGGGGCTGGAGCTCATCGAGAATTTCCTGAGCCAGATTTTTAAAGATGCCGGGGTCTTCGGTAGTGAGGATGTGGGTTTCGCTGTAAGCACCGTGGCGGAGCGCGTTGAGGCTGGATTTGAATTTGCCTTCGCGGGTTTTGGGGCCAGTGCTTTTTTGGGAGTTACGGCGATTCGCCGCGATCTGTTTTTCGGTTGCCATGACTGTTCGTCCTTCAGTAACTCTTTCGTTTTGTAGTTGGGCATAAGTGGTAGCCCGGGCTTAGTTTTAGCAGTGGGACGAAATCGGCTTCGCGGTGGAATGGAGCTAAGTGATTGAAAAGAGGCGCAAGATAAATTTTGGCGCGGCGTGAACGCATTTTGTCCTGGTGCCGGCATTGGGGTTCTGGCCTATTCAGAACAAGAGCTGGCGATGGCGCACAGACTCCACGCTGCCCGGGCCTCCGTTGCGACTCGCTTGTATTGCAAAAATGCAATAATCAATGAGATGGCGTGGGTCGTAGAAATTCTCGATGACCGCGTTCGGGACGAGTTAGCAACGTTGCCGAATGACATGCTGGCGCGCTTTCGCCGCATTGTCGAATTGATTCAAGGCCATGGCCTGGAACAGGTGCATGAGCCGCATGTGAAGCATCTGGAAGGCCCCTTGTGGGAGATGCGAATGACAGGTAGAGATGGTATTTCACGGGCGATTTATGTGACAGCCAGTGAACGGCGTGTTGTTGTATTGAGAGTGTTTGTCAAGAAGACGCAGAAGACTCCCCGGAGGGAGATTGATCTTGCTCTAGCGAGGGCGAAGGAGGTTAATCGGTGATGAAAAGAACTCGTGTCGACGACCTGCATAAGAGTTGGTTGAAGGACCCAGATTACAAGCGCGAATACGATGCGCTGGAAGAGGAATTCTCGCTGGTGGCAAGCTTGATTGAGGCTCGATCCCGGGCGGGGCTGACACAGGAAGAACTAGCCAAGAGAATGAACACAACTCAGGCGGTAATTGCGCGACTTGAGGGCGGAACGCACATGCCTTCGACGCGGACGCTTGAGAAGTTTGCCAAGGCTACGGGGAGCCGATTGCGCATCGTATTTGAGCCGGCCGTTTCACACTGAGACAGACCGGCGCGGCCGAATGCGGCGGATGTTTAGCCTGCTGTTATTCGACCGAGCCGTGAGCTTGGGCAGGCGCTGGCTGGATAGTTTCGATTCCATCAGCCCGATCCACAGCCAAGGCTCAGCGGTAATTTAGTGGGACGTCAGGGAACACGTCAGCAAGTGAGCCAGTCTACGAGGGTCAAGCTTGTCGCTCTTCTTCTTGCGCGAGCAGATGGCCTTCATGCTTGCCGGGTTGCCCAAATCCAGATGTGTGGCGTGAGGTGCCAAGCGACGCTAGATCTGGTGGCTCGAGATCGTTGCTTTTAATCAGCAGCGCTCTTAAGCCACAGCACTGTTAAGCCGGAGCTCTGTTAAGCCGAAGCGTCAGGGTCCGGGGATGCTTCGCACTCGTTGGTCCAGGTCAAAACGGCGAGCCTTGATGCTTCCTTCGTTAAGGATCGCGCCAACGGAAGCTTTGATGCAGTAGGTAATACCTTGCTTAAGGACATCGAGTCCAAAAAACTATTGGTACATGCTGTTCACTCCAGGATCGAGATCGGGTAGGGTTTAGGCCTGCCTTTCTCGATTGTGGAGCCGTAAGCTCCCACCTACGCATTCAAACAAGCTGTTGGCCATCCGGAGGAAGTGCGCAGGTAATGGCAGTTGCGCTTGGCCGCAGTGTGCAGGCGGAGATGCTGGGCTATTCGCGAAGCCGTGGGATTTTTGCCGGTTTGGCGCTGGATGGTTCCATTCTGCGTGAGGATCTTGAAAACAAGAAGGCGCTTTTCGGCAAGGGCCTGAGCAATGTGCAGATATTTAGCCAGCAAGGGGGAGTTGTGCTAGCCATGGGCAAGGCGTTGGTAGGACAGCTGAATCGTGTCTCAAGCGGGGAAAAGAAATAGAGTTTTGCCGGCAACAAAACGGCGGGCTATTCGCTCCTGATTAGAGGGAGCGGGCCGCCAGCCTGAGGCTTCAAAGTAAGAACAAAAGAGGAATCAAGTTATGAACAACGACACAATTGCTGGAAACTGGAAACAATTCACAGGATCGATCCTGGAGAAGTGGGGCAAGCTCACCAATGACGATCTGGATGTCATTGCCGGGAGAAAAGATCAGATGGTTGGCAAGATCCAGGAGAAGTATGGCCTTGCCAAAGAGGAAGCCGAGAAGGAGTGGACTGAGTTCTCGACGAAGCATAAGCTGAGCTAGAACCTGGATCACATGTTTTCCAGAAGGGTCTTCGCTACTTGGCGAAGGCCCTTTTTGGCAGGTACGCCTTAGCGGTAGGAAGGCTGCCAGGTAAGCCAGCGGGGGCCGTCGCGCAGGGGTGTTGCAGCGGTCTGGTGAGCTCTGAGGTCTGGAGCCTTGCTGATGAAGCCGTCGTTGAATTCAGGAATTGCGATGCGCCCATCCACGGGTTTGCTGCCGGGTTTGAGCTGCAGGTTGAGGTCCATAGGATGGGGACAAGCGTACCATTTGGCGGTCGGTACGGGTGCATCAGTCCCTACCGTGATTTTTGCCAGGCTTTGACGTTTGGGAGCGTTTTGCAGTTTGGGTTAAGTGTTTGACTCTAATCGACTTCGGGGCATGGGGGCGAACTTGATCCGGAAGGGCAAGGGTAGTCCGGGACGGGGATTGAGATAAAAGACCTCAAAAACATTGAGGAAAAAGGACCAATGGCGCTGGGACACACCAGGCTGATGACCATCCCTTCCGAACTTCGATATCAAGTTGCCCGCCGGATCGTAGCTGTAGGTGATCGTGCCGTTGGGCGCTCCGACGCCTTAAATTGTATGAAGCGTTCTTGATTGCGGGTCGAGCACTGATAGCTGATGTCGCTTTGCGATCTCCAAAACGATTGGGGCCATTTCTAATTGTCTGTCCCAACGAATACAAACAATAATGTGCACATTAGAACGGTCGTGAGCGTTCGTCCAAGGGCTGTCTTCAATTTCTTCCTCGCTCAAGCTATCGATTTCGGGGAATGCTAAGGAAAGCTCTTCATAGAATAGATTCAAAGATCGATTTGGCGCTTCGTCCGGAACTTCACCCTCGCACAATTTGTGATACAGCGTTAGCGCAGTTTTATAATCTGGCAAATTTGTCGTCAAGATGCAAAGATCGAAGCTCACCCTTTTCGCCCACTTTTTTTGGGCTGAACAACTTGTTCTTTGGAAATCGAGTCCAATCCTTTTAGTACCTGAATCATCTCCGCCCTTTCGTCCGCAGTGACTCGCACCTGCGGCCAAGAAGAAACGCATTCAATCGCCGCATCCATACCTTCCTTTAAGTACCTCATGGCAGCTTCTGTTTCGATCGAAGGCCCTTTATTGATTGACGATAAATTCAGGAGTGTACTTTCAATGGATTCTGTCTGTTTCCAAAACAATGTGCCCCAAACGCTGATGTCTTGCCCTGTTTCGATCGCGGCAGCATCCACCGATTCCTGTGACGAAATCCACAATTCCTTCATAGATTTAAGAGGGGTAAAGATTCCAAGTGCACCACCAAGGCTCGGAAGGTCCTCGTCTCTTCCCATCAGCTTTGCAATCTTCTTAACAACAGGAAAATTGCTATGGACTATTGGAGTAACTGCAACCCAAAGCACGCCAGCTTCTCTTCGACTCCTCCAGACGATTGTGAAGGCCTGTGAACCTTCTTCGGTCTTGCGCGAAAAGCGATCAAATGAAGTCTTCTTGAACCCAATTCCAGAAAGAGTTTTTGAAAGCGCATTCATGTACATTTCCAGGAGATGCTTTCGCTCAAATTCAGTTTGGTTGGGGACCGGCACCATTCTGCTCCTTCGGGATTTTGATGTCGCGTATTCTGTCTATTGTTGTCACGTCCGACCGCTTGGCCTTTGGTCCCGGCTTAGGTTTACTGCCCTTGTCAACTGCCTTGTCGAATTCCTTTTGTGCCTTCGTCTTTGTGGCATCACCGCTCTTCACTTCCACACCAACTGTTTCACCAGTCGTTTTGTCGGTATATACGATATCGTACACTCTCGTTTGCCCTTTACTCTTGACGGGGATGTGAGTCCCTGCAATATTGTGCCCCTCGCCAGCGATAATTGCATATGCTTCTTTTTCAGCATCTTCACCCGGCTGAGTTTCACCTGGATTCTTCGGAGCAAACTTTCCATCATCAGTTCTTGCCTGCTCCTTCTGAAACACCTGCCCAATTGCTTCACCGGCTTTAGCTGACAAGTATAAGCCAGCTAACCCTCCGACTATCGCACCTGCGACAGTGCAGCCAGGACCACAGACCAAAGTTCCTATTTCTGCACCGGATATTGCAGCTGCAACCGCATTCTTTCCATCGCGGTCTCTATATTGTAGCGGTTTGCCGCGGACATAAGCGTAGAGATTCCAGCTCTGTGGCTCAATTGCCAGTTGATCCGCGAATGGCAAGTCAGGGCTAGTAAATCTTCCCCCTAATGCAGAAAAATATCTCGTCCCAAAGTAATCCAGCCCCGTCTCGGCATCCCGCTCCTTGCCGGTAAACTT
>JBIPMY010000393.1:0-5792 GCA_044376335.1 Bryobacter sp. | reverse complement strand
CGAATCAGGTTCGGCCCTTGCTGGGATTGTGGTCTCCGCTGAAGCCGCTGGATGCTCCTGTCAATCCTCCTGCTGGCCCTGGTGCAAAGCGGGTGAGTGTGGATGAGGCGCTACGCATCGGCGCCGCGGTGATCCCCGGTTCGCGAGTGGTCTGGATTCACGTGCCGACAGCTCCTGGCGATGTTTACGATTTGCGCGTGCGTCAGCCGAATGCTCCGCTGACACGCTTTCCGAAAACGCACGTGTTTCTCGATCAGTACAGCGGCAAGGTGGTCGCCGTAAACAATCCGAAAGTGGACGGCCTTGGCGACTGGATCATGGACTGGGTTGTGCCGCTTCACGATGGTAAGGCCTTTGGTTTGGCCGGGCGCATAGTTGTGATGTGCCTTGGGGTTGTGCCTGCGCTGCTTTTTGCTACCGGTTTCTTGCGCTGGAATCAGAAACGGTTCGGCCGCGATACTGGCGCGAAGCGGCGCAAGGAATTCTCAGCCCAAGTCTGAACCTTCTAGTTGAAGAGGTTCTTTACCTTGCCAAAAAGCCCGCCCTTGTCGTCTTCGGCACCTGCCGCCGGGAGATTCTCCCACAACCGTTCAAAGACTTTGCGTTTTTCTCGCGATAGCTTCGTTGGAATACGCACCTTTACCTCGTCGAAGAGAGATTTCTGCGCGATATTGACGGGCACTCTGCAGTGCAGGTCAAAAGCCTGGCGGTCAAGGACCGTACGCTCCTGTGGTTTTAAAGCAGCATCGAGATTGGATTATGAAAGCTTGCTCGCTTAGAACCATGAACAAGACCGGTATCATCATACGATGCAGGTTTTGCCTGAGTCAGAACTTAACCGGAAGCTACTTCCTAAGCCTCCCAAGGTGACTTGGGATGAGTTCAGACGTTGTCGAAACGACGTTCTTCGAGCACTCTCAAAGTTCGGAACAGTTGGCCCAACGGGAGCCCAAGATGATCGAGACAACGAGGTTGCGCCGTTCGGCGTTTCAAGCCCTGATTTCTTCGTTGTGGATGATATGTATAACAAAGAAACTCGGCTGCATCTGATCGAAACCGATATCAATCAGATCACTGACCCATTGCTTCACGCCTTGAATCTTGCTCTTGAGCAAAATCAAAATTGGGGTGCACATGCAGCGATTGGAGATGCTTCAATCTATGTCTTCGCGGGCCAATTGATTCCTTGCGGCAGACGGTTTTGGGATTGTGATTCCATCGCAGCGATTGTCCAGAAGACCTTAGGGCCGGTCGACTTTGGTCCTGTCCCAGTTTCTTGGCCAACAGGCTATGAGCTATGGCGGGATCTTATCTGTGGAATTTGGAATCCCACTAAAATCTCCCCCGCTCCAGATCGCCAGTGGAGCTACATCCTAAATCATCTTATGCAGGCTTCGCATGTTTCAAAATTCACTTACAAAAATCGCTTGATCTACGACTTGCACCCGGCTACTCGACATGCATTTATCTTGCGTTTCCTCGAAGAACTTGGATCCAGCAGCTCGGCTTTGATGATTGGCCTTAACAGCATTGCCTTCGATGCAGGCGACCTATTAGCAAGGCTTGAATCTGAGCCAAGATGGGAACTGCTTGGTCCTCTGGCTAAAGCACAGCCCAAGCTTACGCGCTCCGAGATTCCATTTTTCTGGGCCGGTGTGATCCATGGACTAAGCAAGGGTCGGGACTTGGCCGAGCCTGCTTCGATTTCACTAAAGCAATTTCTTAAGGCACTAGTTAAAGTGCCGAAGGCTGGACTGCTGGAATTATCGGCACTTCTTGGACTGGCCATCCTAAAGGACTTGGAAGTGCCTGTTTTGGCCTCGCAACTCAGTTCGCTGAACCCGGGTTGGGAATCCGCAATCCATGCTTGGCTTCAGAATCTCAGCAACGATCCCAAGGCCTACCCCTATCCAATCCACGAGATTGACTGGGGTAAACTCGACTGAATCGAAGCTCCTTCAGCCCTCTCGCGGTGCCTCTCTAGTTGAAGAGGTTCTTCACCTTGCCAAAGAGCCCGCCCTTGTCGCCTTCGGCGCCAGCTGCAGGAAGATTTTCCCGTAGCTGTTCAAAGACCTTGCGCTGTTCGCGAGAGAGCTTGGTTGGGATATGAACCTCGACATGGATGTACATGTCGCCTCGGCCGGCTGCATTGACTCGCGGTACACCGCGATTCTTGAGCCGCAATTGAGTGCCCGGCTGTGTGCCCTCAGGGATCTTTACTGATTCGATTCCCTCAAAGGTGGGGATTTCGACTTCGGTGCCGAGGGTCGCCTGAACGATGTTCACCGGCACGGTGCAGTGAAGGTCGTAATCCTGGCGGTCAAAGACCGGATGTTCTTTGACGCTTAAGACAACGTAGAGATCGCCGCTTGGCCCGCCATTGGGGCTCGCCTGTCCTTCGCCGTTGAGGCGTAGTTGGGTTCCAGTATCGACACCGGCGGGAATGTTGACCTTCATCTTCTTTTCGCTACGCAGGCGTCCTTCGCCCTTGCATTCCTTACAGGGCCGGCGGATGATCTGCCCGCGCCCGCCGCAAGTGCTGCAGGTGCGGCGGATCGTCATGAAGCCCTGCTGGAAGAGCTGCTCGCCGCGGCCGCGGCAAGTGGGGCATTGCGTGAGGCCGTCTTCCTTTTCGGCGCCCACGCCTTCACAGCGCGGGCAGGCGTCGAGTTTGGGAATTTGGATGTCTACCGAGGTGCCGCGTACGGCATCTTCAAATTCGATCTCGAGATCATAGCGAACATCTTCGCCGCGGCGCTGCCGGTTGCCGCCACGCCCGCCGCCGCCTTTGCTGCCTCCGAAAAAGTCTCCGAAGAAATCACCAAAGATGTCGTTGAGGTCTGTGTATTGACCCGAATCAAAGCCGCCACCGCCGCCACCGGCTCCTGACAGGCCCTGATGACCGTAGCGATCATATGCAGCTCGCTTCTGAGCGTCACTCAAGACGCCATATGCTTCTGCCGCTTCCTTGAACATCTCCTCAGCTTTGGCATCATCCGGATTGCGGTCTGGATGGTACTTCATCGCCAGCTTGCGATAAGAGGACTTCAGCGTCTGATCGTCAGCTCCACGATCGACACCCAAGATTTCGTAGTAATCCCGTTTTGCAGCCACTATTGCCTACTTCTTGACTGCCACGCGGACCATAGACGGCCGCAGAAGCTTGTTACGAAAGTGATAGCCCTTCTGAAACTCGGCAAGAATCGACTGATCCTCCGCTTCGTCGGTTTCCACCATGTCAATGCCATGGTGCAGATTGGGGTCAAAGATCTGGCCGGTGGTATTGATGGCTTCGAGGCCCATCTTTTGCAGCACTTCCTGCATCCGGTTGTGAATCAGCATCACGCCTTTGGCGTAGTTGCTATCGGTGGTTTCGACGGCGATGGCCCGCTCAAAGTCGTCAAAGATCGGCAGCAGCGTCTTTACGGTTTCAGCCGCGGCCATATCTACTGTTTCCTGGCGCTCGCGCTCAGAGCGGCGGCGGAAGTTTTCAAATTCAGCCTGCCGGCTTTGTGCCAGCCTGAGCAGATCCTGCTTTTCAGCTTCAACTCGAACCAGTTCCTGTTCGAGGAATTCAATGCGTGCACCTGTGTCAACGGCAGCCGCATGGCTTTCGTTCAAGTCTTCAGGATTGGCAGCGTCGACATTCGACTCCGTCATGTTGCTTTCCTCTATGAGTAGTTAAAATTGTGCTCGATCAGAGAGCGGATTCAGCGAGAGCTTGTCCCACTTCCATTACCGCTGCGATCGTACGTGGATAATTCAATCTTAGCGGTCCGAGAACCGCAACGCGAGCCGTCATTCCACTCCCCAGTGGTACATGCACTCCAACCAGTGAGAATTCACTCAGCGCCGGGTGCGCCTCTCCCAATCCAATTTGCACGGCCGGGCTCTGGTCTGAGCCTTGAAGAAACTGGTCGAGCATCTGCAAGACCTGCTGCTTCTGTTCGAGCGCTTGAAACAACTCTCGCATCTTTTCGCGAGTCAGATGAAGGTCGAGGCCAACCAGGTAGGCAGCGCCGTCGAGAAAGACGCGAGGTCCTTCAGAACCCTCAAACAAGCCTTGTGCGTAGAAGATTTCAATGCGCTTGAGAAGAGAGTGATACTGATTGCGCTCATCCTGCAGGCGTTCGGTTAAGGCTCGCCGCGCATCGGCCAGCGTCCAGCCGGCGAATTCCTGATTGATGTAGTTGCGCATCTCAGTCAGGTCTTCCGGGCGCAAATCCTGGTAAACGCTGACTACCTGATTGCGAACGGCACGATCGGAGGTGATTACCACCATCAGGTACTGCCGCGCAGCAAGAGGGAGTAGCTCCACCTGGTGCAATAGCTGGGAGGCTGGGGGCACTGAAGCAGTGATACCAACATTGCGGGTAAGGCCGGTGAGTACGTGTGAGCCTTCTTCTACGCGTTCCGAGAGGGAATGCATAGACTTCAGACGTTGTTGTAGTTTCGATACTTCTGCAGGATTAGCCTTTACCTGTCCTAGGGAAGAAACATAAGCCTGGATTGCAAGCGGAGTAGGGATTCTACCTGCAGAGGTATGAGGTTGCGTAAGGAAGCCGAGCTCGGTGAGTTCTGCCATTGCGTTGCGTACAGTAGCGGAAGAAGGAGAAGCGCCGGTAAAGCGACGCTGTGCAATAGCAGAAGAGGAGACAGCTTCACCGGAATCCAGGTAAGCCTCGACGATTGCGTGCAGGATTTGACGCTTTTTGCCTTGCGTAGGCTGCGAATTGTTCAAAGTAGAGTCCATGAACGTGCTTCTGCAAACGATTCTACAGCAATTTGAAGGCCGAAAACGGACTCAAATGCGGTCTCGCAAAACAATTTTGTAACAATATTTGCCTGTTGAATCAGTAAGTTAACGATTTCTATGAGGATTGGTGCTTGCGCTCTTCGATCCTGACTGCTAGATTAATATTCATGCAACGGTGTGAGCGCGAGTGCGGCACACGAAAGCGAAGCAAGAAAGCGAAAAAAAACTTCTTGCAAAACTTAGTCTGCTACGGTAGACTAACAAATGGCCGGACATAAAAGGTAGTGAACGACAGAGCGGTAAGGAAGGCGACAGTCAAAAAGACGACAGCCTCTGAGAACGCAGCCACGAGTTCAATCGGCCATCGGGTGAAGCCTACGCATGAATGCGACAGGATAAGCCTCAGGTAGTAACCTTTCAATAGTTCTTTAGTTTTACCAATTTTTAGGTGGACCCGGAGATGAGTATCTTTGTGCGGTTGCCTGAACGGCTTTCGAGGCCGCCTTCGTGGTACGTATGTGGACAGCAATGTTTGCTCGTGCAGAAGGGCAGATCTTTGACAATCTGGTTGGACGCAAGTCTAAAAGAAGAAGATAGTAATATTTCGTCAAGTATTGAGTCTAAGTAGTTGCGACCGAGCCGATTCGTCGGCTCAATCCAAAACAACAAACCGAGATTAAACGAGAGTTTGATCCCGGCTCAGAATCAACGCTGGCGGCGCGCCTAACACATGCAAGTCGAGCGAGAAAGGGGGCAACCCTGAGTAAAGCGGCGTACGGGTGAGTAACACGTAGGTATCCACCTCTTAGTGGGGAATAACTCGGGGAAACCTGAGCTAATACCGCATAAGTCCGAGAGGAGAAAGCAGCAATGCGCTGAGAGAGGAGCCTGCGGCCGATTAGCTAGATGGCGGGGTAATGGCCCACCATGGCGACGATCGGTAGCCGGCCTGAGAGGGCACACGGCCACACTGGCACTGAAACACGGGCCAGACTCCTACGGGAGGCAGCAGTGGGGAATCTTGCACAATGGAGGA
>JBIPMY010000392.1:0-5793 GCA_044376335.1 Bryobacter sp. | reverse complement strand
TTTACATCGGCTCCGGCGGCAAGAAGAAGTTTGACGCAAGATAGACAACCTGAAGCGGATGCACGCATTAATGGAGAAAGCTCCCGCATAGCAGGGCCTCGATTGCCTCGCTCATTTACATTCGCGCCGGCGGCGATGAGGATACGAATCATGGCGGGGTCGCCGGAGGAGGCCGCATTTCCCATGGGGCCATCGCCAGAACTATCCACGAGCTTGGGATCTGCTCCTTTGTCGAGCAGGAGGCGAAGAGAGGCGGCATTGCCAGCAGTGGACGCGGCAATCAGGAGAGGGGTGCGGCCCAGGTTTGATTTAGCGTTTGGGTCAGCCCCTGCAGCCAGGAGGAGGGCGACTTTGGCGGGATCTCCCGCAGCCCAGTGTAAGGCTGTGGCACCCAGTGGGTTTGCCTTGTTGGGATTTGCACCGCGATCGAGAAGGAGTTTCAGGATGGAAGCATCGGCATGGAGAGCCGCCTGCATCAGAAGCGGTACGCCAGATGGACTTAAACGGTTGGCATCCGAAGGGGACTTAATCAGACTGGAAAGTCGGACTGAATCGCCATTTCTAACGATGTCGAAACAGTCTGGCTCGTTGAAGCCCGCGAGTATACTCAGAGATATGACGAGGGTAATAGTTAGCCGCATGGAGATGAAAGTACAGGGTTTCCATGTTGCTAACAATGTTACAAGCATGAAGAAGTCATGAAATGAAGCAGCTTGGCCCGGAAATTTGGCAGTTTCGTGAGTTCACTCTAGATTCGCGCAAAGGAATTCTATTTCGCGGGCAAGAGGAAGTGAAGTTGCGTCCGAAGTCTTTTGAGGCTTTGAAGCTTCTGTTGGCAAATGAGGGTCGGCTGGTGACCAAGGCTGAGTTGATGGATGCGCTGTGGCCTGGGGTGGCAGTTACGGAGGATTCCCTTGCGCATTGTGTGATGGAGGTGCGGAGGGCACTGGGCGAAGCAGGCCCGCAGATGTTGCGCACGATGCAGGGCCGAGGCTATCTGTTTGAGGCCGGGAGCAAACCGGGGTATACGAAGGCCACGCAGCACGACCGCAGGTGGATTTGGGTGGCGTGTGCGGTGGCGCTTTGTGTTGCAGGAATCTGGTACGGGTATGGGGTCTGGAGTAAACAAAGGGTGGAGCGGTGGGTGGAGGAATGTTCTGCACTTACCAAGGCTGGGGATTACGGAAAGGCCTTGGAAGCTGCACAGGCTGCGTTGGCATTGCGTCCTGATGAAAGTCGAGTTTTGCGGCTGCTCAACGAGATTTCCGATGACTTGACAGTAAAGACAGAGCCGGCTGGGGCTGCGATTTTTTTGAAGCGGTTTGGAGAGCAGCAAGAGAAGCAGATCGGCATCAGCCCGCTGGACCAGAAGCGAGTGGCACGTGGGGACTATGTCATGCGGATTGAAAAGGTTGGGTACATACCGGCAGAGCGGACGGTATCCAGCAGCGTGGGGCGGATGCGGCAGATCGAAAGCGCTCCCTGGGATGTGAAGGTGGAGGTAAAGCTAAAACGCGACGGGGAAGCGCCAACCGGAATGGTAGAGGTGCCCGAGGCTGGGAAAGTCCGGTTAATGATGTCCGGGCGGACGACGGATCAACAAATCCGGCTCGGAGCGTTCTGGATGGATCGTTATGAAGTCACGAACGAGGCGTTCCAGAAATTTGTTGATTCCGGCAAATATCCAACAGAATTTCGGGATCGCACAGGATTGCCGGGGCCGATGGGGTGGAGTGGAGGGAGGGCGGCGAAAGAGTTGGCAAAACATCCGGTGACGGGTGTGAGTTGGGGGGAAGCGCGCGCCTATTGCCGGTTTGCAGGTAAAGAGTTGCCCACCATCTATCAATGGGAGACAGCAACGCGGGGCCAGGTGCGCACACCGTTTGGCCTTGTTTTTCCGTGGGGATTGCTGAATGCGAAGGAAGTTTTGTTGAAGGCTAATTTGAATGGGTCTGGGACTGCGGCAGTGGGTAGTTATCCGTTCGGGATGAACCGGCTGGGCGTTTACGATCTGGCTGGGAATGTAAGGGAGTGGTTGCTCAACCGGCGGGGCAAGAATATGGCAGTAGCGGGCGGGTCCTGGCGCAGTGAGGTGTATGAATTTTTGGGACATCAAAGAGCCGCGGCGGCGGCAAGAGCGGATGATCTTGGGTTTCGCTGCGTGTTGGGAGCGGATGCTGAAGGATCTTTCGACTTGTCAGAAGAAGCAGAAATCGTTGCCTATCCGAAGTTACTGAGTGACGCAGCATTGCAAAGATTGCGGCAGGGCTATGAATACGATGCCAAATCGAATGCAGCAAAAACGGTTGGCCGTACTGATGGAGGAAGTTGGACCAGGGAAGAGATTCGTTATCGAGGGGCAGATGAAGAAGAGGTGATCGCGTATTTATACCTACCCAAAAATGTAAAGCCGCCCTATCAGGTAATTCATTACCTGGGAGGATCGGCGCTTTGGATGGGAACACCTGTGACTGAAGCAGTTGAGGGGAGGATTCCTTCGATGGAGCCCTATCTGCGGGCTGGAAAGGCGATTTTCGTAGTTGTTTTGAAAGGGTTTGAAGGAAGACCGCCATTGCGAGAATATGCCATGGTGGCAGCCAATTCCAGCCGGTATGTGGACATCGTAAAAGGGTGGATGGAAGATCTGAGGAGGGGAGTGGACTTTCTCGTTTCGCGGCCGGATGTAAGGCGGGAAAAAATTGTGTTTTGGAATCACAGCACGACACAGTTTGCAGCGATATTGGCGGCACTCGAGAAGCGCTACGCAGCCGTTGTGCTGGTTGCAGCAGGATTGGAACCCGAAACGAAATACGCTATCGACGAAGTGAATGCGACGCTTTTTGCGCCGTTTATTGAAGCTCCGAAATTGGTTCTAAGCGGAAGTCTAGATGAGTGGAACCCCGAAGCAACAGTGGCGTTGCCCTTTTATAAAAGCCTGCGCGGACCCAAAAAGCGGGTGGTGCTGGAGGGAGGCCACATCCCTCCAGCAAATCTAACTGTGCCCGTTGCACTTGAATGGTTGAATACAACCGTCGGGCGCTAGGACTATCGAACTGCAATGGTGACGCCGGGCTGGCTGAGCTTGTCACCTATTTTCACAATCAGGGCAGAGGTGCTGGAAGGTGGAGTCAGGGGACTAATGCGAGCGTTGATTTGCATGAGGCCCGCTACGGCTCCTGGTGCTGCTCCTGCATAAAGGATCTCTGCATCTACACCTCCAATAGTTGCCGAAACGGGCAGGATTGGTTTGGGGAGGGTGGCACCGAGGGCCAGTGAGCCGTCTGAGCCGGCGGGATTGGTTTGGCCTTCCCCGGTGAGGTAGATCACAACGATTGAGCCTGGCGCGGCAGGATTGGTTGAGTTGTTGAGAGAGCCGTTTTCATTGAGGACGGCGGCTTGGCCTTTACCGCTGGAATCGGCGGTGAAGATGCCGGGGCTGGAGGCGACGATTGGCACTGTTGCGGCCTGGCCCTTAACGCCAGATACTTCTACTTCAAGTTGGGTGGAGGATTTGCCTGCGGTTGCGTATGGCACGATGGCGGCCAACTGTTTTTCGCTCGAGTAGATCATCGGCGCGGGGATGCCATCGAAGAGGACGCGGGTGTTGCCTGCGGTGGTATTGAACTTCGAGTTGGTGAGTGTGGCAGCAACCACGGCAGACTGGCCAAGACGATCTCCATAGATGGTTACGATTTGGCCGGGAGCGACGCCGCCTGCGGCGTAGGAGGCGGCATTGAGAACGCCAGCAGACGTCACAGAGGGACCTGTCGCCGGACGAGTATAGGAGAGCTGGATGACGGGGGCGATTGGGTCTGTTTGATTTGAGTTGGAGACGTTGTAGCGGAGCACTCCGATGCACTGGAGGTTTGTGGAATCGGTGACTGCATCGACTGGGCGGGAACCGTCCCACTCTCCCAAGTCATGAGTGAGAGTCAATAAGAGATTGCCGCCGGTGTAGGTGTAGTTTGAGGCGAAGGGAATCAGGAGGCCAAAGTCGTTGACGGCTTTGTTGCTGGGCATGGAGTTGGCAGGCATGATGAGGTTGCCTCGTCTTACGGGGACTGAGTCGGGCCCCATATTGCCCAGGAAAAAGCTAGTGAGGGCACCGACATTGCGGGTGCTTTTGGAGAGGGTGAGATCCCAATTGGCGTAGGTGAATTGGAAGGGAGGTCCGCCTACAGAGTTGGTGGTCATCCTGAAGCGGATCCCAGTGAGTACATCGCCAACTTTGATTCCAGACCCGAGGACCAGATTTTCAGAGTAGATGCACTGAGTTGTAGCCGGAAAGCCGGAGAAGACAAAGTTGATACCCGTGTTGCCGGCCTTGGTAGCAAAATCGGGCGGGATCACCGCGGTTTGGCTCCAGGAGATGGATACGGCCAGAAGAGATATAAGCAGTCGCATACAGTCAATGGCGGAAGAAGCTGGGAAAGGCCTTCACTTTTGCAGCATATTCGCGATACTGGGGGCATGAAGATTGCCCTGGTTTTGGTTGGCCTGGTTGTATTGGGACTGGTGCTGGCGTTGTTGTATGGGCGGAGCCGGTGGCAGGGTGGGACGCGGCAACTGCGAACAGCGATCCTGGCGGGGCAGATGAAGGCGGATCCGTCACATTATGATTCGCGGGAGGTGTTGGGATTGCCTTCGCCGGTGCGGAGGTATTTTGAGGCTGTATTGACGGACGGGCAGCCGATGATTTTGAAGATGGAGATGGAGCAGGAGGGGAGCTTCAACATGGGCGAGAGTGTGGCGCAGTGGAAGCCGTTTCGGGCGTCGCAGTTGAATGTGATGCAGGTGCCTGGGTTTGACTGGGATGCCACGATTGCGATGATGCCTGGGGTGCCCGTGTTTGTGCATGACGCTTATGTGGGAGGGCAAGGGATACTGCAGGCGGAGCTGGCGGGATTGAAATCTCTGGCGAGTGTGAGTGGAAGCCCAGAGGCGGCTGAGGGGGAACTGATGCGGTTTCTAGCTGAGGGGCCCTGGTATCCGACGCGCTTATTGCCAAGCCAGGGTGTGAAGTGGGAAGCGGTGAGCGATCGAGTAGCGAAGGCGACGCTGGTCGATGCCGGATCGCGGTGCAGCCTGGAGTTTTACTTTGGCGAGGACGGATTTGTGGAACGAGTTCACGCATCTGCTCGCTACAGAACTGTGGGGGAGAAGCTGGTGGCAGCACCCTGGGAAGGGCGATTCTCGAATTACCAGTCGCGAGACGGGATGCGAGTGCCGCTGGAGGGTGAAGTGTCATGGGTGCTGGCAAGCGGGGTGTGGCCTTACTGGCGTGGGCGGGTGACGCAGGTGCGCTACGAGTTTATGGAGAAATGAGTGCGCTCTTGAGGGATGGGTTTGTGCGCGTGGTGAAGGCGAGGGAGCCGTTTGGGAGGATTGCGACAGCATCGATTTTGTCGAGTTGTTCGTTGAAGTAGGTGTCTGTGCCATCGTCGGCTTGAGACTGGTAGCCGGTGAGGATTTCAACACGGCCATTGGTGCGGATGCGGGTGAGGCGTTTGACTTCTGAGATGTAAATGTTGCCGGAGGGATCCAGGCTGAGGCCGTCGATTGAGCCGAAGCCGGTGCGGGTGGCGAGTTCTCCGGTGATGTCGGCGTAGCTGAAGGGGAGACCGTTGCCGGCGATGGTGGAGATTTTGCCGTCGGACGCTACCTTTCGGATGCGGCGGTTGTCACGATCGGCGATGAGGAGGTTGCCCTGGGCGTCGATGACGAGATCGCCGGGGTTGTTGAGTTTGGCGTCTGTTGCGGAAGAACCGTCGCCGCTGAAGCCGGCTTCGCTTG
>JBIPMY010000005.1:0-51263 GCA_044376335.1 Bryobacter sp. | reverse complement strand
TGCAGTTCCTCCATCAGCTCTACCGGGAATGAACTCCGCGCTCCGATCCGTGGCCGTATCTTCACCAGCCGCACGAGCTTTTCCGGCTGCTGCACCCCCAAAGGCCGCAGCCAGAATGCATTCACTACAGAGAATGTCACCGTCCCCGCCCCAATCCCCACTCCAAGCAACAACACCGCACACACCACCAGCCCAGGATTCCGCAATAAGCCTCGCAAGGCCTGCCCGGCCTCCCGCCACGTGTACATCACCTTCAAAATATAGCGAAGCGCTTCAGTAAATTCATGCCGTGGCACTCCAACCCTGTAAATCTATGGGTGCGGGTCAGCCTGATTAGCATTTTTTCGACCTCTCCTGCCACCTTCCCAACGCCACACTGCCTCCCCCGTTTCGCCGATGAGAACTTTATCATTCATAAGAATTTTCAATTTTCTTTCCCCCCTAACCTGCTGATTCCCAATAAAACCGGCCCAGCCCAAAGATGAAGACGCTCAACCAGCATGCTAATTTCTGCTGTAACTTCGCTAACTTCATCGAACAATTCAATCCCGTCAGACCAACCGAGGTGCCCCTTGTCCACCAACACATCCACATGCAGATCCGCTTCCTGCAAATGGAATTCCTCTACGGCGAAGCCTAGATCGGCAACGGAGACAACGTGGAAATGGAAGCCATCGCAGAAGCAGAACCACTCTCCGGCTGCACACCCAACGAAGTCTACCTGCGCCTCGAAACCGACAAAGGGGATATCGCCGTCGACCGCATCCCCAAAGTAAGAACGTGATGGAAACGGACCCACAAGCCGGCGTCGAAGTAGCCAAACAAATCATCCAAGACGTCCAGTAGAAGATGGAAGCCAAACACGGATTGAAAACTCCGCCAGAACAAAAATCTTGAATCCGAACCCAACCCCGCCCAGGACTGCCCGTTGACATCCTGCTAGCTAACTTAAAAACACAACTGGAGCACGAAGCGGCCGCGGAATGAGGGCCAGCCCTTTCGCGATAGACTGTCCGTCAGATAAACATGCGATTTCCAATCCTATTCCTGGCCCTTGCTTCCTTTCTCGTCGCTGCTCCCCCAATCAAAATCATGCTTCTCGATGGAGAACAGGGCGGCCCTTACCACGCATGGCAGGAGACAACTCCTTATCTCAAGAAAATGCTCGACCAAACGGGCCTCTTCACCGTTGATGTAGTTACCGCCCCTCCCAAAGGTGCCGACTTCTCAACTTTCAATCCTGACTTCAGTCAATACAAAGCCGTTGTTCTCAACTATGATGCTCCCGACGACCGCTGGCCTGATACCCTCAAAAGCTCTTTTGAGAAATACGTCGCTGGCGGCGGTGGCGTTGTCATCTTCCACGCGGCCGACAATGCCTTTCCGAACTGGAAGGCTTACAACCAGATGATCGGTGTGGGCGGCTGGAGAAATCGAACCGAAAAGGACGGCCCCTACTGGTTCTATAAAGACGGCAAACTCGAGGCAGACCCTTCCCCCGGCAAGGCCGGCAGCCATGGTGCCCGCCTCCCTTACAAGCTGGTTCACCGCGATACGAAGCATCCCATCACCAAGGGCTTGCCCGCTGAATGGATGCATGCCGGAGATGAGCTATACGCCCGCATGCGCGGCCCAGGCACCAACATGCATGTTCTTGCTACAGCCTATTCTGACCCGGCAAACAAGGGTACCGGCCGTGACGAACCTGCTCTCATGACCCTCAGCTTCGAAAAGGGCCGTATCTTCCACACGATCCTCGGCCACGATCGCGCCGCACTCAACTCAGTCGGCTTCATCGTTACCTTCCAGCGGGGAACAGAATGGGTCGCTACGGGGAAAGTCACCCAGAAGGTGCCGAAAGACTTTCCGGGCGCTGATAAGTTTACAACCAGGCCAGAATTTGTGCCGCCTTCCAAATAAGTAGCTTCAAACCCAAACATTTCATCTACAACACCTAAGGTCTTTTGCTGATTCCCCAGCATCCTGAACCTCTATAACCTGAACGCTGGACTATATGAACCAGATGCGCAGGCACCTCTCTCTTTACAAATTGATGGCTGTGCTGTGTCTGGCATCGCCTTCACTGGCATCTTCGTTTGTCATCGATGTCAACTTTGGTAACGGTCTCACCCTTTCGCAGCAAAGTCTGTTCAGCGCAGCCGCAAACAAGTGGATGTCTTTGTTGCCAGCCTACCGTCCTGGCATCAACATTTCTCCACTGGTGATCACCGCCTCAGGCGTAAGCATCGATGGAGTTGGCGGAACGCTCGGCTCGGCTGGGCCAAACTCCGTTGTATCCCGAGCCGGATTCTGGCTTGCCGCAAATGGATCCATGCAATTTGACACGGCTGATTTGAATCAGATGGAAGCCAACGGTACATTGTCTTCGGTCATCCTTCATGAGATGGCTCACGTGATGGGCTTCGGCACACTGTGGGAGCTCAACAACGTTTACGTAGATGGCACTGGACGCTATACGGGTGCAAACGCATTAGCCGCCTATCGTACCGAGTTCAATCAACCTGGTGCCACCTTTGTTCCCGTCGAACTGGGCGGAGGCTCCGGAACTGCCAATGGCCATTGGGATGAAGTAAATAATGGGGCTGGTAACACTGGCAGGGTGAGTGCTCTAGGCGACATGCGGTTTGAACTCATGACCGGCTGGCTCAATACCCCCTCCTATATCAGCGAAACTACGGTGCAGTCATTTGTTGATATCGGATTTGTGGCAGCAGTTCCAGAGCCCGCAACACTTCTCTCCCTTGCTTCTGGAGCCTTGCTACTCGTCTTATTCAAACGCCGCAGCTAAACCTTGGCCTGCTTGAACAGCTTCTGAGATTTCATCCGGATCTCTTTTGCCATCTCATACGGGTCTGCCTGCTGATATTTGGACAGAAAGAGCTCTACTGAAATGGGCCCTGCATAGCCCTTCTGCACGAGCTTGCGAAGAATCCTCGCCAACGGCGCCACTCCATCACCCGGCACAACTCTGCTCTGCAAATCGAGTAACTCACGGGGCAGATCCTGTGTGTCATTCAGATGCGCGTGGATGATCTCCCCGGGACGGATCATGTTCAAATCTTCCATTTTGCTGGGGCCAGACCAGAAGTGGTAGCAGTCAAACAAAATGCCAAAACTCGGATGTGCCGTTTCACGGTGCAGACGCAATGCTGTTGGCAGAGATGCCATAAACGTCGAACTCCGCACAAACTCTGCAGCAACTTTCAATTGAAACTGCCTGGCCACCTCGGCTACTTTGCGGATCCGCTCCGGGCTCCTCGTATAGTCGTCGGAATTAAACTTGGCACTGGTTGCACATGGGGAGTAAACCAGAGGGGCACCCAGTTCGGCAAACTGCTCGCAACGCTTGCGGAAAGACTCCAGGTTTTCTGCAAACTTCGCATTGGGCTCCCACAGTCCCGTAGTACCAATTGCACCTGAAACCACCTTCAACCCGTTGTCGGTCAAGACTCGCTTGGCGCTGGCCAAGGTGTCGGTCTTGAGGAAATCATCCAGCAAATTGGCAGACGGCTCGACAAGCTTGATGCCTGCCTTGGCCCAGCCTTCGAGCGACTTGCGATAGCCAGCTCCGGCTGAGGTGAATTGATGCATGCTGAGTTTCATTTCCCCTCCTTTGGCCATTGCGAAAGGCGCAGCCAGCATTACCCTTCGCGCAACTTTACCAGGCACTTTCAATTCTCCGGGCATCATGCGAGCAAGAATAACAAAGATAGCTGAGTCACGAATTCAGTTTCATCCAGGCGGCAATCCTATCGAAGATTTCAACCGAATCTCTTTGTGATGCTTTACTGAGCTTCGCTTCGAGCAAAGCGTTTGCGTTAGTCTCCAGAGTCTCGGCAGCTTTAAAGAGGACAAGCTCCGGGGAAAACTGCCCAAAGTATTTGGGCAGGAAATCTACCAGTGCCAGATGTGCCTCAAATTTCCTTCGCTGGAATCTGAGATCCAGCTCTTTTCTTTTGCGCAGCTCCGCTACAGGCGCACTCAGGATCAAGTAACGGTCTGGCCAGTCCAATTGGTTTCTTTCCAACTGCGAGCGGTAAAAGTCCAGCACCTGCTGATAGCTCAGATTACTCACCGAAGGAAAAAGAGGGTTGTACCAGATGGGCTGAAAAGGATCACCATCGAGAATTACCAGGCAGTCTTCCGGATGAGATCTGGCCATTTGAAAGCGCTCCACCTGCCGCTCGCAATACCAATAAGCGCTCTCATCGGAAGGACGCTTGAATAGCAAGTTTACTTCCGGAATGTGTATTGCCCCGTGCTGCTCAGCAAGGTATCTTGAGGTGCTGCTTTTTCCAACAGCGCTTGGGCCTTCAATACAGACGATTGGCATAGACTTTCAAAGCTAAGATTAGCTAATGAAATTCACTGCGGCACTTCTTCTTTACGCATGCTTGGCTCTGCACGGCCAAACATTTGAAGTTGCCGAATCGACAATCGCGGCGCAGCAGAAGGCGATGGCAGAAGGCCGGCTTACTTCAAAGGCGCTGGTACAGGCCTACCTGAATCGCATCGCTGCCTTTGACCAAAAGGGCCCGCGCCTGAATGCAATTATCACCGTCAACCCGAAAGCGCTTGAGCAAGCCGAAGCGCTCGACCGTGAGCGCGCCGCCAGGGGGGCCCGTGGCCCACTGCACGGCATCCCGATCATCGTTAAGGACAATTACGGCACCGCCGACATGCCCACCACTGCGGGTACTCTCGCCTTGCTCGGCTTTACACCTGCTGCTGATGCTTACCAGGTGAAGAGGCTGAAAGACGCAGGCGCAGTGATCCTTGCAAAATCGAATCTTCACGAACTCGCCTCCGGCATCACCACTGTAGGTTCAGCCTTCGGGCAAACCCTGAATCCCTATGATCCCAGTCGCAACCCCGGAGGCTCTAGCGGTGGTACTGGCGCTGCAATTGCTGCCAGCTACGCTGCCGTTGGTATGGGCTCTGATACTTGCGGGTCGATACGCATCCCTGCCGCGGTTAACAACCTTGTAGGCCTGCGCCCGACCAAAGGACTTTCGAGCATAGCGGGCATTGTGCCGCTATCGACAACGCAGGACACCGGTGGCCCACTGGCGCGTACGACAGCCGATCTTGCCCTGGTACTCGATGCAACGATAGGCGAAGACCCGGCTGACCCGGCTACGCTCCTCGGGCCCAAACAACAGCGGCCCAATTTCACCGAGGCATTGAAATCCGCCTCGCTCAAAGATCTGCGAATCGGCATCCTCGAACCCCTGTTTGGAGATACGAGTGACGATGCTGAAGTGATCAAGCTGGTTCGCGCCGCTATCGACGAAATGAAGAAGCTGGGTGCAGTGCCTGTGCCGGTGCCGCTGCCTGAGCTAATCGCGGCAATCGATGGAGCTTCTGTTATCGCTCTCGAATTCAAAGAAGATCTCGCCGCCTATCTTGCCGGCCAGCCCAATGCTCCGGTCCACTCTCTCGACGAGATTGTCAACGGGGGGCTGATTCATGTCTCACTCGAAAGCGTGATGAAAGCTCGTGTTGGCGGAAAAGGACGTGACTCGGTTGACTATAAGCTTGCCCTTGCCAAGCGTGCCGCTTTACAGCAGCTGATACTCAAGGCAATGGCCGACAACAAAGTGGATGTACTTGCCTACCCGACTCTGCGCCGCAAAGTAGCACGTATCAACGAGGCCGCTCTTGGTTCTACTTGCCAGCTCAGCGCCTTGACTGGATTTCCCGCGCTTACAATGCCTGCAGGCTTTACGGCCGACGGGCTGCCGGTAGCAGTGGAGCTGTTCAGCCGGCCCTTCGAAGATGCTCGGCTTGTCGGCTACAGCTACGTTTTTGAGAACGCAACCCGGCACCGCCGCGCCCCGGCCCGTACGCCTTCTCTCGACAAGCTTTCCCCAATTCGCTGGCAAGCTAACAATGCTGCATTACAGGCGAAATTCAGCCTCAACCCTTCCACCGGCGAGCTCAGCTATGCAATCACTGCAACTGGCCTGCCCGCCGCAGATATCCTTGCATTGACTCTGCATCGCAAGGACAAAGAAGAGAACGGCCCGGTGATTGCCGTATTTGCCAACCGGGATTTCAAGACGATTGAAGGCACCCTGACTCTGTCTGATCCAGATCGGGAACGCCTCAACTCTTCGGGCCTCTATCTGCGGCTGGCGTCGAAGTCGAAATCGACAAACAACATGCGCCTCACCCTGAAGCCTGGTCAACTCTGACGCTATATCGCCGCTGACTCCGGGCCGTCAGGATAAGGGCCATTACTTGCCCCTCTGCCTGGCGAAGGTTTGGCCGTCTGCGTGCAGTTGCTTCTAATGCAACTCTATGGGCGACCTATCCACATTCTTCAAAACGTCCGAATCTTCGCTGGGCGTATTCCATCCTTTCGACTACACAATCGCTACCTTTCCCACATTTGAAGCGGCAAAGAAAGCATACGAGGCGCTGCTGCACACTGGCGTGGCCGCGGATGAAGTCATGCTTGTAAACGGCTCCGGGATGCTTACGTATCTGAGAAGTTTTCGTGACGGTGAGGGGCTTTGGGGGGACCTGATGCGTCCTTTATCGAGATTCTTGGGTGCAGAAGCGAACAACTCAGATCTTGCTGTCACCGAGGCGCAACACGGTGCTGGTTTCATCGCAATCCTGTGTGTAACCGAAGAAAATGCTCTGCGCTACATGGCCACGATGAAGCCGTTTGAGCCCAGCGCTGCTGACTGGTATATCGGGGTTGGCGTTCGTAGCTTGATCACAGATTGATATAGTGGCGGCATTCGCCATGAATCCACGCACATTGCTTTTATTTGCTGCTTCATCTCTGATTTTCCTTGCCTACACGCAGCAGAAAGACTGGGCCACTGAAAAGCTGGAACGGTCTCAGGCGGCAGAGCGCAAGGCCAATTTGGGAGAAGGCTTTCGTGGCATCACCGCGACTGGCACAGTTGAGCCAAACCTGTTTCAGATCCGCTCCACCGGGGTCTCCACTGCGCCGGTGCTCAAGGCCGCCAAGGCTTTTCTGGGCACTCTGAATGACGAGCAGCGTAAGAAGACGCAGTTCCCCGTCGATGACATCGAGTGGCGTAAGTGGATGAACCAGGACTTCTACGTGCGTCAGGGCATGGGCTTTGCCGATATGACCGACAAGCAGCGCGAAGCTGCTTTTGGCATCATGAAGGCCGGGCTGAGCGCCAAGGGCCTGCAACTCTCACGCGACATCATGCGGCTGAATGAGACGCTCGGCGAGCTTACCGGCAATCTGCCTCGCTATGGCGAATGGGCCTACTGGATCACGATCCTGGGCGAGCCATCTGCCACCAAGCCTTGGGGCTTTCAGATGGATGGCCACCACCTGATCATCAACTACTTCATTCTTGGGGATCAGGTGGTGATGAGCCCGTTCTTTATCGGCTCTGAGCCCGTGATTGCCGCCAGCGGTAAGTACAAGGGCATCAAGATCCTTCAGGAAGAGCAGGCGGCTGGCTTGAAGTTCATGCTGTCGCTCAATGAGGAGCAGCGCAAGAAGGCGCTGCTCGATCCGGTAAAAACAGACAACAACAACCTGACAGAAGCCTTCAAGGATAACGTTGTGATTCCCTATGCCGGAGTGCTGGCAAAGGACCTGGATGCGGCTCACAAGCAGGAATTGCTGAAGCTGATCGGAATGATGATCAACAATATGGATGCCGGACACGCCAGGGTGAAGATGGACGAGGTGAAGCAGCATCTGGACAAGACGCACTTTGCCTGGATCGGCGGGACGGAAGCCGAGGGGGTCTATTATTACCGCATCCATAGCCCGGTTGTGCTGATCGAATTTGATCACCAGCGCCCGGCGGGCCTGACGGCATTTTCGAAGAACCCGCGTGTACCCAACCACGATCACATCCATATTGTTGTGCGCACGCCGAATGGTAACGACTACGGCAAAGATCTTCTAAGGCTCCACCTGCTTGCTCAGAAACACTAAGCCAAGCCGGCGCAGTTTCCTGCAAACACTGGCGCCCGGGTTGATGGCTCAAAACTCGCGGCCGAATATCCTGTTTGCGATTGCCGATGATCGATCATGGCCGGGGGCATTTGCTGTCCGCAACAATGCGCTTGTTCTGCCTGCGATAGAGCGGGTAGAGCGGCAAGGGATCCGTTTCAATCACTCCTTTTGTGCGTCGCCATCTTGTACGCCTTCGCGTAGCTCGATCCTTACGGGCCGCCAGGCCTGGCAGTTGCAGGAGGGTGGTGTTCTCTACGGCACGATGCGACCGCAGTACCCTGTCTTTACGCACTTGCTCGAGGATGCCGGCTATCACGTGGGTGCCACGGGCAAGACCTGGGCACCGGGCAACTGGAAAGCAGCCGGACAAACACGGCCACCATCCGGCCAGGACTTCAATGCCCGGTTGCTGAAGCCACCGGCAGGCGGGCTCGACAACCGTGATTACGCGGCCAACTTCGAAGACTTCCTCGCCACACGCAAAGCCGGCCAGCCCTTCTTCTTCTGGTACGGGGGGACAGAGCCTCACAGGGCTTACACGGCAGGTTATGGGCGTCAGACCGGCAAGAAGCTGGAGGATGTGGATGTACCTCCTTTCTGGCCAGACTCAGAAGCCGTGCGCAGCGACATCCTGGACTATTGCGCCGAGGTGGAATGGTTCGATTCGCATCTGGGGCGCATGTTGAGTTTGCTTGAGCGCAAGGGCGAACTGGACAACACGATGGTGGTGGTAACCAGCGACAACGGCATGCCTTTCCCTAGGGCGAAGGTGAACCTGTATGACTGGGGTGTTCGCATGCCCTTGAGCATTTGCTGGGGATCCCGGCTGCCAGCAGGCCGCAGCATCGATTCCTTTGTCCACCACACAGACTTTGCGCCCACTTTTCTGGAAGCCGCAGGCCTCAAGGCACCGGATTCCATGACGGGCCGCAGCCTCATGCCTTTGTTCAAAGAAGAAGACCCGAAACGGGATGCCGCTTTCTGTTCTCTCGAACGCCATGTCATGGCAAGGCCCAATGGGGAGACTTATCCGATTCGCTCCATCCGCACGAAAGACTACCTTTACTTGAGGAACTTCAAGCCGGATCGCTGGCCTACTGGAGGGACATTCATCTCCTCCAATCGCACTCCTCACGGCGATGTGGATGCGGGTCCGACTCCGGCGTTTATCACCCGGAATGTCTCTTCTCGTGAGTACGATCTTTGCTACAGCCGCCGTCCACTGGAGGAGCTCTATGATCTGAAGGCAGACCCATGGCAGATCAGGAATGTCGCTGCCGAGCCCTCTTTCAAACGTGCGAAGAAGCAGCTATGGGGCAGGCTTGAAGGCTATCTTCGGCAGACGGGCGACCCTCGCATAGAGGGCCGCGACCCCTGGAAGGATTACGTTTATCACCAGACCACGGGCTACGGTGCAGCTTTCAACAAAAGCCTGCCAGCAGCAGAGCGCAAGAAAGCACTTGAGCTTCCTCGACACAAGCCGGAATAGCTCTTAGCTACTTTTTGGCTTCAGAAACAGTAATGTTGCGGTAGCGGATGATGCCGTGATGGTCGCCTTGCAGGAAGAAGGGGCCGGGCTCGGATTCGTTGCCGTCGAGTGCGCCGCCGGTTGGAGCGGGGATTTCCACGTTGTCGTGATACATCTTGCCGTCGCGCAGAACGGTAACGCGGCGGCCTACGAGGGTGATGTCGAATGAGGTCCACTTGCCGAGGCCGAGTTCAGCGTTTGCAGGTGGAGGATAGTGGCTATAGACTGCGCCCATCTCGTGATCAGGCAGCTTGCCACCTTCGGTGCCAACCTGGATTTCATAGCGGCCACGCAAGTAGATGCCGCTGTTGCCAGTAGTGGGGCAGTTGACTTCGATGTGGAGCTTGAAGTCTTGAAACTTTGCCGTGGTTTTGATGTTGGCAGCGCCCGGGTTTTTCACGCCTGGAACTTCGGGGTTGTCGTTGACGAGTTCGCCGTCACGGGCTACCCATTTGCTGTTTTTGACATTGCCGATGGGTTCCCAGCCGGTGAGATCTTTGCCGTTGAAGAGGGCTACAGGTTTGGCCCATTTCTTGGGCATCTTACGGTCGAGCTTGGGGGCACGAACGCCAGCAAGATACGGGCCTGTGGTTTCGCCACGCATTTCGACGCCGGCGATTTTGTCGGGGCCGGGCGAGGTGAGTTCCCAGCGGATGTTGCCCACTGCGACCACCATCTTGCCGGAATTCATGCCGGCGCTGGTGAGAGGCCGCCAGCCGCCGCCACGGGGCTGGACGCGGCCTTCGAGTTTGCCGTCCTTCTCGATCAGTTCGAGCCACTGCGGCCAGGGGTTGCCAGTGGCTGGGGTGACGACTACATTCCAGCGGCCGAGGAAGGGTTTAGAATCCTGGGCCGCTGCAATGAAAGAGAGAGAAGCGATTGCGATGAGTTTGAACATTTGCCTAGAACTGAAGTCTAGCGCCAACCTGGCCCGTACGGCCACCGCCGAAGTCGACGCCGCGTGCACCACGGATCACACCGAAGGCTGCGTCGTTGACGTTCAGGACAGGGTCGCCAAGGTTGTTCCAGTTCGGGACGTTAGTGAAGCTGCCCTCAACCCGGAAAGCTACCTTTTCGGTGATGCGAATCTGCTTCATCATGCCCATGTTCCAGCCGAAGGTGCCGGGGCCAACAACGATGCCAACGCCGGAGTTACCGAAGCGGCCGATGGGTGCCAGGTCACGACCAGGAACAACACCAACCACGCAATCAAACTGATTTACTGCGCCTGGCGCACGGCCGGGGCAGAAGAAGTCTGAGCGGTTGAGCCACTGGGATGCAGTGGGGTTGGAGACACTGCCATTGGCTGCGCCGACGCGGTCAGGGCGCTGGGCGCCACGGCTGGTAGCGAGGGTGCCGGAGGGGTCGCCGACGCTGACGGTAGGCGTCAGGAAGGGCCCGCTCTGGAGAGTGACGATCGAGGAAATCTGCCAGCCACCAAGGATGGTATCTGCCAGGCGGCTCGAGTTGTTCATGAAGCTACGGCCTTTGCCGAAGGGCAGTTCGTAGACGAGGTTGAGCAAGCCGCGATGACGGCGGAAGGCGTAAACGTCGCCCCGGTCTCCAGCGCGATTGTAAGAGTTAGTAACACGACCGCCACCGGTTTCACCGGCAAAGCCACCGGGAGCGGGGCCAGCATTGTCGGCCAGGGCCTTAGCCCAGGTGTAAGCGCTGGTGAAAGACAAGCCCTTCGAGAAGCGGCGGTTCACTTCCGTCTGGAAGGAATTGTAAGTGGAGTTGGCACCGGCGTCGCGGCTGAAGATCAAGCCCCAGTTCGGGAAGGGGCGATCCGTGTTGGGACGCTGCGAGTAGAAGCGAGTGTCGGAAGGCATCTGGTTGAGGTCAGGTGCCCAGGGCATGTGGGTGCTCTTGTTGCCGATGTAGCTGACTCGGAGACCGGTATTGTTTGTGAGCTGACGGTCGATCGAAAGCGACCACTGGGCCATCTGTGGTGGCTTGAAGTCGATCTGATTGGCCGTGCGGAATTCGAAGGTTCCGACGGCGCCAGAACGGATGCCGCTACCCGGAGTACGTGTGTCTGGCAGGGTGAAGACCGGCCTGCCGTCGGTGCCGACGTTGTTGAAGAAACGGACGTCGCTCTGAACGGTACCGGTGAGGGAGAAGAATACGCTACCGAGGGTGATCATGTTGTAGAGACCGCCGCTGGCGCGGATTGTGGTCTTGTTGTCCAGGCGGTAGGCAAAGCCGAGGCGCGGCAGGAACTGTGTGTAGTAGTTATTGCGAAGGCCTTCTGGCAGGCCTGCCTCTTTGGCAGTGACGATAGGCGTACAGGGGACGCCATTGATGGGGTTACCGGGGCAACCGTTAAAGGAGGTGATGGCACCTGGGGCGACCAGGGCACGTGCTTGAGGATCGGTCATGATGACTACGCGTCCGGTGCGGGGCACGGTGCGGTCGAAATTGCCGATATTGAAGCCGGCGTCGTAGTAGCCAGGGTGGAATTCCCAACGCAGGCCAGCTTCGATGGTGAGGCGATTGGTAATGCGCCAGCTATCCTGAGCGTAAAACTTGTAGTGCTTGGCACGGCCATCGTTGTCCGTGGAAAGAATGGCGATCTGGCTGGAGGCGGGGGTTCCAAGGAGGAAGTCGCCCCAGGAGTTGCCAGTGAAGGTTCCGTTGAATGAGAAGTCGCCGTAGTTGTTGCCGGTAGTGAAACCGAGTGCGCTTTCTGCCTGAAGGCTGCGAATGTCACCACCAAATTTGAAGGTGTGCTTGCCGGTGATCCAGGTGAGGTTGTCGATGAACTGTACGTTCTTCGAGATGCCGAAGCCGGGACGGCCTTTGCTGAAGCCGGTGTATTGGTCAATGCCAAAGGCGGGCAAGCCGTTGAAGAAGATGTCCCGCTGGATGTCCTTGAGGTTCAGCGAGTTGGTAAAGGCACGGCCATCAAATGGGAAGTTGGTGCGGCTTTCTGCATAGCTATAACCACCGTTGATTTGGTTGAGCAAATTCGGCTTGATGGTCCAGGTATGGTTCAAAACCAGTTGCTGGTGGTCGGCGCTGTTGGTGTCAGAGGGAAGCGACAGGCTGTTCGGGCTGAGGGTTGGATTTTTCTTCCAGGTATAGCGACCGAAGATGCTGTGTTTGGGGCCAAAAGTCTGGTCTACGCGGACGTCGTACTGATTCGATTCGATGTTGGCGACGCGGTTCTCGATGAAGTTGTTGACCGAACGGCGAGTACCATCACCGACGTTGATTTTGGGGTAGAGAGGGATGATCGCCTTGGCGACGGCGTTAATACGGCTGGAGGGGATCACATTGCCTGGAAAGGGTTGGCCGGTTGCCGGGTCACGAACGGTAACGCCTTCTGCGGTGAAGTCGCCATTGCGGAGACGATCGCTGGGCAGGGTGTTGGCAATGGTGGACTGACGAGGGTAGCGAAGGCTTTCCCAGGCGAACTGAAAGAAGGTTTTGTTGGTTCCGTTGTAGAGCTTGGGAATGCGAACCGGGCCACCGATCGTACCGCCGAAGTTGTTGCTCACCTTGGCCGGTAGGAAGGTCTGGCCAAAGCTCAAGGAGTCGAAAGCTTTGTTCTGGTGATACCAGAAGAGGGCACCGTGGTACTGATTGGTACCGCTTTTGGAGACGATCGTAACGTCGCCCGGCTGACCGAATTCGGCTGAATTGCCCACACCCTGAACGCGGATTTCGCTGATCGACTCGATGGAAGGAAAAAGACTACGGTTGGGGCTGTTGCCGGTAACGCTCGTAATTGAGATGCCGTCTGCGCTCGATTCCGTCTGTGCCGGAACGCCACCCTGGATTGCGACACCGATTCCGTTGTCGGCCTGAACGCCAGGCAGGGTTTGCAGAAGGTTGTATGGAGTTGTGTTGGTGCTGGCGCGGAAATTGGCGGGCAGCGAGGATACCTTTTCGGGGCTCAGGCTGGAGGAGATTGCCCCGGTGTCGGTAGCGATTAAGCCGGCTGCGGCACTGACCTCAACCACCTGGGTGACTTCGCCAATTTCGAGGCGGGCATCCACGCGGAGAGTCTGACGGGACTCCAGGATGACTTCTTTGACCGAGAAGGCTCGAAACCCGGTCTTTGATATCGACACGGAATAGGTGCCGGCCTTTACGTTTTGAAATTCATAGGCACCGTTGTCGGCACCAACCGTCTCGCGAGTCACATTTTCGCCGATATTGAGCAGGCGGACTTTAGCGCCCCCAATGGCCGCCCCGGAAGGATCGGTCACGTTCCCCAGAACAACACCCAGTGTTGATTGCGCCAATGCCTCCCCGAGGCAAAGCAGACCCAGTAATGCAAAGTTAAGCTTTTTCACAGTTTTTCTAGTGTAGGGACAATATGTTTCAATCGCAATACATTTTGGTTACGGAGCGAAAACATGGCGCAACTTTTGTTCGAATTGTGCGTATTGAAGGCATGCGACAGATTTTGCGGCGACTGAAGCGCTCACCCTTGTTTACGGCGATTACCATCCTCACTCTTGGTTTGGGGATCGGTGCAAATACAGCGGTTTTCACGGTGATCCACGCTGTATTGATCAAGCCCCTACCGTTTGAGGCATCGGATCAGCTTGTTGGAGTGTGGCAATCCGCACCAGGAGTGGGGATAACAGACCTGAATGCTTCTCCGTCGACTCACTTTCTCTATAGCGAAGAAAACAAAGTGTTTTCAAGTATTGCGCTCTGGCGGGACCAATCTGTCAATGTGACAGGTGGAGTAGAACCGGAGCGTATCCCGTCGCTTGTGGTGACTGAAAGCCTGCTGCCGCTACTTGGCGTTCAGCCGGTTCTGGGACGCCGATTCACAGCGCAGGACGATGCGCCGAAAGCGCCAGAGACGGTGATGCTTTCTTATGGCTATTGGCAGCGCAAGTTTGGCGGAGCGCCCGAGGTGCTTGGCAAGCGCATCCTTCTGGATTCACGGGCTCATGAAGTGATCGGGGTTTTGCCGGCCGGGTTCCGGTTTATGAACGAAGACCCGAGTGTTGTGGTGCCGTTTCAATTGAACCGGTCTGAGGTGAGGTTGGGCAATTTCAGTCACCAATCTGTGGCCCGGTTGAAGCCCGGGGTGACGCTGGCGCAGGCAAATGCAGATATGGCCCGGATGCTGACGATGCTGACGCAGAAGTTTCCACCGCCGCCGGGAATGAGCGCCAAGGCTTTTGAAGAGGCTCGCATCACTCCGAACCTGCGGTTTCTTAAAGACGATGTGATCGGTGATATTGGCAAGGTGTTGTGGGTATTGATGGGAGTGATTGGCATCGTTTTACTGATCGCTTGCGCCAATGTGGCGAACCTGTTGCTGGTGAGAGTAGATGGCCGGGAGCGTGAGCTGTCGGTGCGTGCGGCGCTGGGGGCAACACGCGCGCACATCGCTGGAGATTTGCTGCTGGAAAGCTTGCTGCTTGGGGTCGCAGGTGGAGTGACTGGCGTGGGCATTGCGTTCGCCTCAATTCGGTTGTTGCACTATCTGACGCCGCCTTATTTGCCAAGAATTGAAGAAATAGCGCTGAGTGCGGAGTCTCTGGCCTTTTCCGCTGGACTCTCTATCGTTGCCGGCCTTTTGCTCGGATTGATTCCGGTTTGGAAGCACGCAGGCAGGCGGCTGAATCAGGCACTGCGTTCTGGTGGACGGACGATGAGCGAAGGTCGTGAGCGTCATTTTGCGCGCAACGGTTTAGTGGTGGTTCAAGTTGGACTGGCAATGGTGCTGCTGGTGGGCGCCGGGTTGATGATTCGCTCAATGAACGCGCTTACCCGGGTTGAGCCTGGATTTACTCAGCCGGAGCAGGTGATGACGTTTCGGCTCTCGATTCCAAGTTCGCTGGTGCCTGAGGCAAAAAACGTGATCCGGGCCCAACAGGACGTAATGGAAAAACTGTCTGTGATAGCTGGCGTGAAGTCTGTGGGTATGTCGAGTTCCATCACGATGGATGGGAACAACAGCAATGATCCGCTCTATGTGGAGGGCGTGAGTTATCGCGAGGGGCAGCTTCCGGCGATTCGTCGTTACAAGTGGGTCAGCCCCAACTATTTCTCCACGATGGGGAATCCGCTCAAGGCAGGGCGGGACCTGAACTGGACCGACATCACAGATATGCGCGCTGTTGTGATGGTGTCCGAGAAGCTTGCGACGGAGCTTTGGGGCAGCCCCGGAGCGGCGATCGGCAAGCGGGTTCGCGAGAGTGAAAAAGGTGTATGGCGCGAGGTGATTGGAGTGGTGGGCAATGAACGCGACAACGGAGTAGACCAGCCTGCTGTTGCCTCTGTCTATTGGCCGCTGGCGGTGAAGCAGATGTATGGTGAGGAGGTTCAGGTGAGCCGAAGTATGGGAGTTGCCATTCGCAGCCAGGGTGCTGGAACGGCAACGCTGATGAACTCAATCCGGCAGGCGGTGTGGGCGGTGAATCCGAATGTGCCGATTGCTAATCCGCGCACGCTGCAGGCGATTTATGCGCGATCGCTGGCGCGTGCTTCGTTTACGCTCACAATGCTCAGTATTGCTTCGGGGCTGGCGTTGTTGCTGGGAGTGATCGGGATTTACGGTGTGATCTCCTACACAGTGTCACAACGGACTCGTGAGATTGGAATTCGTTTGGCTCTGGGGTCGCCAGAGGCAACGGTAAGAAACATGTTTGTGGTGCATGGATTGAAGCTGGCGCTGATTGGTGTTGTTGCCGGGGTTGCAGCTGCGATTCCGTTGGGCAAGTTGCTTTCGTCGTTGCTGTATGAGGTGAGTTCGGCAGACCCGTTCACCTACGTGGCTGTTGCAGTAGCGCTGGTTGCTTCTGCGGTGCTGGCAGCCTTTCTGCCGGCTCGGCGGGCATCGCGCGTGTCGCCGCTGGAGAGCCTCGCCGGGGATTAAGACTTGCTATCCTCGTGTCAAATTATGAAATATCTATTGCTGCTGGCCTTTGTGATGATGGCGCAAGTGGAGGTGCCACCTGCGGTTGTAGAGACCATCAGCAAGTTGAAGTTGAGTACGGAGCTGGGCAGTAAGGTTGCGCCTATTTTGACCGAGCAGGCTGCGGAGTTGCAGACCATTCGGGAAAAGTATGGCGACCCGAAAGAAGCCTCGTTGAGCACCAAGCTAAAGATGCGCAAGGAAGCGCAGTCGATCGATGAGAGAGCGGATGCGCAACTGAAGAAGATCTTGAGTGAGGATCAGATGAAGGAGCTCATGAAGATCCGCAAGTCGCGACGCGAGAAGGCTGCCCAGTAGTAGACAGCCGGGACGACGATCATGTTCAGTAGCGTGGAGCTGATGAGGCCGCAGAGGATCACCATCGCCATGGGGGCTTGAATTTCGCTGCCGGGTTTGCCGGCACCAAGGGCTATTGGTGTGAGGGCGAGGCCGGCTGCGAGGGCCGTCATCAGGATTGGGGCTAGTCTTTCGCTTGCTCCTTGCATGACGGCATCGCGCAAGTTGGTAACGCCGGGTTCTTCCCTGACCTGACGGATGTGAGAGATCAGCATGATGCCGTTTCTGGTGGCAATGCCGAATAGCGTGATGAAGCCGATTAGCGATGCAACCGACAGGATGCCGCCCGAGAGATAGACTCCGGCGACACCGCCTACCAGGGCGAGCGGAAGATTCAGCATGATGATCAATGCGTCGCGCGTGGAGCCGAAGGCTGTGGCGAGGATTAACAGGATCGCTGCTATGACGAGGCCGCCCAGCAGGACGAGCCGTCTTGAAGCTTCTGCTTCGCTTTCGAATTGGCCGCCGTATTCGACGCGATAGCCGCGTGGCAGTTTGACCGCCGTTGAGACTGCTTTTTGTATTGTTTCGACAACACTGAGCAAGTCTTTGCCGGCAACGTTGCACTGGATGACGATCTTGCGTTGCACGCCTTCACGACTGATGAAGTTGGGGCCGCGATCTTCGATGATGTTTGCTACGGATTCGATGGGGATCTTGGCGCCAGTGCTTGAGTCGATCAGAATTCTGTTGAGCTCACCGAGGTCTCTTGGGTAACGCAAGACAAGTGGGAAGCTGATCTGGCCTTCGAGGACTCGGCTGAGTTCTGTGCCTACGAAGGCAGTCTGGATTTGGGATGCTACTTCACCCGGGCTCAATCCGTATCTTGCGGCATCTTCGGGCCTGGTGACTACGCGCAGCAAAGGGATGTCTGTTTGTTGCTCGACGGCAAGATCGACTACGCCCTCGACAGGTAACATTGCTGATTCGATTTGCCTTGCCAGCTTGCGCAAGACATAGAGATCGTCGCCGAAGACCTTCACGGCAATATTGGCGCGCGTGCCCGAGAGCATGTGGTCGATGCGGTGTGAGATGGGTTGCCCAACGGTGACATTCATGCCCGGGAGAAGAGTGACGCGCTCGCGGATCTCGGCCAGTACTTCTTGTTTGGGGCGTTTTGCCATTTTGAGGGTAACGTCGAGTTCTGCGGATTCGACGCCCTGGACGTGCTCGTCGAGCTCGGCGCGGCCGGTTCTTCTGGCGGTGGAGACTACTTCCGGTATGTCGAGCAGAATGCGTTCGAGGCCACGGCCGAGGTTGTCTGAATCGGCAAGGCTGGTGCCGGGAAGCGTGGCGGCACTCAGAGTGAGCGTGCCTTCGTTGAACTCCGGGAGGAAGGTGCGGCCCATCTGTGTGAGGGCAACTGCGGCGCCGGCTACGAGCATTATCGACAGGGCGGTGATGGGCCAGAGATGACGCAACGACATGTCGAGTATTGGATGGTAGATGCGCTTGAGCTGACGAACGAGCCAGGGCTCCTGTTTGGGTAGGACGCTGGGCAGGATGAGAGAACACAGGGCTGGCGTCAAGGTGAGAGCCACGAAGAGTGAGGCAACGAGACTGACGATGTAGGCGAAGCCGAGTGGGGCTAGAAGGCGCCCTTCGACGCTGGTTAAAGCGAAGAGGGGAAGGAAGACAATGACAACAATCAACGTCGCGAAAAGGACTGAGCCACGGATCTCGCAACTGGCTTTGTAGATCACCTCGAGTACGGGCTGGCCTTTGTTTTCGCGGAGGCGGCGGATGACGTTTTCGACATCGATGATGGCGTCGTCTACCAGTTCGCCGATGGCGATGGCGAGGCCGCCGAGGCTCATGCTGTTGATGGTGAAGCCAAACCAGCTCATGGCGATAACGGCTGTTACCACTGAGACTGGAATCGCGACCAGAGTGATGAGGGCTGCGCGCAGATTCATCAGGAAAACGACTACGACGACAACCACCAGGAGCGAGCCGTCTCTGAGGGCGAGTGCGAGATTGCCAAGGGCACGTTCGATGAAGTCACTTTGGCGAAAGACATGTTTGTCGATCTTCATGCCTGCGGGAAGGTCTGCCTGTATTTCGTCCAGGGTGAAATCGAGCCGCCGCATGAGTTCCAGAGTGTTGGCACCGGGTTGCTTTTGGACACCAAGTACAACAGCGGGTTCTCCATTGTGAGAGCCCTCGCCGCGCTTGAGTGCGGGGCCGATGCGGACTTCGGCTACGTCGCGGACGAGGATCGGACGGCCAGACCGAGAAGTGATTCCGATCTGGCCAATGGCTGCTTCTGTGGCGGCGCGGCCAATGCCCTGAATGAGATATTCCTGGCCACCGGCGACACGGAAGCCGGCCGAGGAGTTCTGACTGCCTTCGCGCAAGGCGCGTTCAAGATCGTCGATGGAGAGGGCGTATTCGCGCAAGAGTTGAGGCGAGGCCAGGACTTGATATTGCTTTTGCTCGCCTCCTGTCGGGATGACTTGTGCGACACCGGAGACGGCGAGCAGCCGGCGGCGCAGGATGGTGTCGGCGACGGTGCGCAGTTCCATCGCTGAATGCGTTTTTGATTCGAGAGTGAGGAAGAGGATCTCGCCCATGATCGAAGAGATGGGGGCCGGGTAGGGCGGCTTTACGTTGGGCGGGAGAGTGGCGGCAACCATGGCGAGCTTTTCGTTGACGGTTTGCCGGGCTCGATGAATGTCCTGGCCCCAATCGAATTCCACCCAGATCACGCCCACGCCGACCGCTGTTGCGGAGCGAACCCGGCGGACGCCGGGGGCCCCGTTGATGGTGGATTCAATCGGGAAGGTGACCAGCGACTCCATCTCGACGGGCACCATGCCTGGGGCTTCTACGAGAATTGTGACGGTAGGTGCTGTGAGGTCTGGCAAGACATCGAGTGGAATCTGTCGAGCTGTGAGGCCACCCCAGACAAGCAATACGAGGGCGAGGAAGAGCACCAGCGCGCGATTGTGAAGGGACCAGCGAATCAAGAATTGAAACATGGCGATTCCTTTTTAGTGCACATGCCCGTGCGCGGGTACTGCCGTGGACATTGAGGCCAGACGCAGCAGGTGAGCGCCTTTGCTGACCACCCGGTCGCCCTGCTTGAGACCTTCGATGATCTGAACCATGCCTCCCTGGCGCTTGCCCAGCTTGACGGGCTGGCGGGAGAAGCTTTCGCCGCTCGATTGCAGGTAGAGCACCGGCTGGCCCTGATCATCGACGATGGCGGTTTCAGGAACCACGAGTGTGGACTCGCGTGTGCCGGTGAAGATTCTGACGTAGACGGTCTGGTTGATGGCCACGCGGCGATCTCTGTTGTCGACGGCATAGGTGACTGGGAAGGTGCGTGATGGAGAGTCGACGACGCGGCCGATGGTGATGAGGCGATCGAGACGGCGAGGAACTTCGACGCCGGGGATTTCGAGCTCTGCGCCGCTGAGTGTGCGCATCTTAGGGAACTCCGCTTCGGGTAGGATAGCGGCTACGTAGACCTGATCGAGATCGACGATTTGAAAGAGGAGCTGACCGGCTTTGACGTTTGCGCCTGGTGTGGTTTTGACGGTTTGAATCGTGCCCGAGATGGGTGCGCGGATCACAAAGAGCTTGGAGCCAGTGACGCGGCCTTCGGCGCTGCTTGAGTTGTCGTATTGAGCGAGGCGAGCCACGGCTGCCTTGAGGCGTGCTTCGGCGTTTTGTTCGAGAGCTGTAGCTTCTTCGAGACGGCGAGCGGGCGCTGCACCGCTGGCTACGAGGCGTGCGGCACGCTCACGGTCTTTACGGCTGAGATCGAGCATGGTCTGGGCTTCGGCCTTTGCGAGTTCGAGGCCGGTTAGATCGTTGGGTGTGCTGGTTGGAAGTGTGAGCCGGGCGATCTGCTGACCTGCTTTAACGGTGGTGCCGATGATGGGGAGGGTGTCTAGCGTGAGACGGCCATCGAGTGGAGCATCGACGCTAGCTTCGCCGCCGGAGCGGGCGGTGACTTCGGCAGGCACGCGGAGATCTTCCTGAAGGGTTTTGGCGTCGACAAGGGAGGTGCCGAAGTCGAGCGTCCATTGCTGCTCTTTGAGGAAGGAAATTTCATTGGTCTCTTCTTCTGGTTTGGGTGCTTCGCGTTTGGTTGTGACTTTGACAATGCCTAGTTGGTGGATGTCGGCGAGACCTTCGCCTTTAAGCTCGATGCTGAGTGGGAAATCGCCAGTGGCTGTGGGTTTTACATCAATGCCGAAGATGCCTGGACGTGAGGGTGAGGCGACTTCAAAGAGGGAGGGGCCGAGTCTGACCTGGACAGTGCCTTGTCGCATTGCCTTGAAGTTGTCGAGGCGTGTGAGGTGAATGGCAAAGCGGCTGATCTGGCCTACGGCTAGCGGCGGGTATTCGACAAAGAGCTCGGTCTTTTGCGTCCAGTTGGTGGCGCTGACGACTTCTACTTTTTCTTCGACAGCAGCAGGTGGTGCTGGCTTTTCGCAGGCGTTCAGCAAAATCACAAGTGGGATCCAAAGATTCTGTTTCATCGGGGTAGTTCCTCTCCAACTACGGATTCAAGGGTGAGCCAGGCTTCGCGGGTGGCGGCTTCGAGGTCGATTCTTCTGAGGCGGGATTGGCGCTCTACGCGATAGGCGTCGAGCAGTTGCAGAATGCCGGTTTCACCTTCCTGGTAGGCGATGGTGGCGATGTCGACGATCTCGCGGCCGGAAGCCGGGTACTTGTCGAGAGCGGCTTTGCGGATGTTGAAGACGCGTGCGGCTGCGTCGAGAGTTGCCTGTGTGCGGCGCACGAGAATGTCGAGCCGTGCGGTGGCGCGCTCTTGCTCTGCGGCGAAACGGGAGACTTCAGATTTGCCTTTCTGAAAGATGGGTATGGCCATGCTGAGGCCGATCACGGGGCCGTTTGCGATTGAGGGCTGCCCCAGTTCGGCTCGTTTGAGGCCGGCATTGAGGACAGGCTCGGGATAGCGCAGCCGGTCTGCGGCGCGCTGCTCCATCCGGTATTGTTCGATTCTCTGACGCTCGGCTTGGATGTCGGCGCGGGTGGCTAGCGTCTTTCGAAGGAGCTCGGCCGTGTCCAGACTGGACGTGCGGATTGCCAGATCGCCGGTGAGTTCTTCGACCGATTCGCCTGCAGGGAGATAGGCGAGGAGGCTGCCCCGTTCGGTGGCCAGCAGCGAATCGAGGAAGCTGAGTTCTGCATCGATTTCGTGGCGCTCGCGTTGGGCGCGGAGACGGTCGAGCTTTGAGCCTTCTCCTTCTTTTTCGCGTGTCTCGAGAATGCTGATGGCGCGGTTGAGTTCTGTGAGGGAGTCTTTGAGGGCTGCGAGCTTCAGTTGAGTTGCGAGCATGCGGTAGAAGCTGAGTCTGAGGTTGCATTTAGCCTGCCAGAGGGAGAAGGCGCCTTCCGCTTCGAGGGCTTTGCCTTGTGAGAGGCCTGCCTGGCGGATGAGCGGGAGGCGGCCTGTCAGGGGCAAAGCCTGCGAGGCCTGATAGAAGTCTGTGCGGCCAGCGCCTTCGTGACTGAAGGAGACGGTTGGATTTGCGTAAGCGCTACGCGTGCGCACCTCTGCGTCTGCGATCGCAACCCTGGCGCGTGACTCACGCGAGATCGGGTTCTGATCGAGGAATTTCTCGACGACTGCTGCTTCCGTCCATTGCTGTGCTGGGAGCGTTGCGGCGCAAACCAGGAGAGCAATGGCGGCTCGGTTCTCATGCAACATGAGGCCACCTCAAAAATGATTAGACAAAAGGGGATTGGCTCTCAGAACGAGAGCAAGTGGGGAGAGGAGTTAGACGGGAGGAGCGCGTGCGGGGAGGCCAGCGCGCCAGGGAGGATCGTGATTCTTGGGTGCGGGTGCGGGCCTGAGAGTTTCGGTGACCTGAAGCTGAGTTACATGTTGCCGGGAAGGCAACACGATGAGCATTTTGGCTGCAGGGTTGCCGTCGCCGGCGAGCCAATCGACCCAGTAAGCGTCCTGGTCGTGTTCTTCGGCTTCCCAAGCCGGGGCATCGATATCGTCATGATGCCAGTGGAGATGGGTTTCGGCGTGATCGTGATCGGGGTCTTCGGCGTGAAAATGGCCGAGCGGGGCCTGGCTGAAGGAACTCAGCAGGCAAACCGCAACCGCGAGATGCAACCACTTGCGCACGATTCATTTAGTCTACATCCGGCAATTCGCATAGAGTATTGAGTAGTAGAAATGAAGATCTCTCAACTCGCAGTTTTGATCCTGGCCAGTTTTGGCGCAGAGGCGGCTACCCGCAAGGCCGATATCGTGATTTATGGTTGCACTTCAGGGGCGATTACCGCCGCCGTGCAGGCCAAGAAGATGGGTAAGTCCGTGATGATGGTTTGCCCGGAAGAGCACCTGGGCGGGCTTACGGCGGGTGGGCTGGGCTGGACAGACTCGGGCAATAAGGCTGTGATTGGCGGGCTGTCGCGGGAATTTTACCATCGCGTCTGGCAACACTATGACAAGCCGGAAGCATGGCGCTGGCAGAAGCGTGAGTCTTATGGCAACAAGGGGCAAGGCACAGAGGCATTAGATTCAAAGGGCCGGACGATGTGGATCTTTGAGCCGCATGTTGCTGAAGGTGTTTATGAGCAGTGGGTGAAGGAAACGAAGATCCCGATTGTGCGCAATGCGTGGCTGGATCGCGAGAAGGGCGTCGAGATGAAAGATGGGCGCATCGTTTCGATCGCGACACTCGACGGCAACAAGTACGTTGCCAAGATGTTTATCGATGCTACCTACGAAGGTGATTTGATGGCTGCGGCGAAGGTGGATTATCACGTGGGCCGCGAGTCGACTGCGACCTATGGCGAGAAGTGGAATGGGGTGCAGACGGGAGTGCTGCATCACCGGCATCATTTTGGTGCGGTGCCGAAGCCGATCTCGCCGTATGTGATTCCTGGTGACCCGAAGAGTGGTGTGTTGCCGAAGATCAGCACGGAGTTTCCTGGTGTTTATGGAGCGGGCGATAAGAAGGTGCAGGCTTATTGCTTCCGCATGAGCCTGACGCAGCACGAGGCCAATCGTGTGCCTTTTCCCAAGCCGGCCAAGTATGAGCCCAAGGATTATGAGTTGTTGCTGCGGATCTTTGATGCGGGCTGGCGCGAGACCTTTCAGAAGTTTGACCCGATCCCGAATCTGAAGACTGACACCAATAATCACGGGCCATTTTCGACTGACAATATCGGACGTAACTGGGATTATCCGGAAGCAAACTATGCGCGGCGCAAAGAGATCTTTGACGAGCATGTGAACTATCAGCAGGGCTGGCTTTATTTCATCGCGAATGATCCCCGAGTGCCGGCGGATGTGCGGACGGAGTTTGCGAAGTGGGGCCTCGCCAAGGATGAGTTTGTGAAGACGGGCAACTGGCCGCACCAGATGTACATTCGCGAGGCGCGGCGCATGGTGGGCAAGTATGTGATGACCGAGAACGAGTTGACGAAGAAGCGGCCCACGCCTGAGCCGGTGGGGATGGGTTCTTACGGGATCGATTCTCATAACATCCAGCGCTACATCACGCCCGATGGTTATGTGCAGAACGAGGGCGATATCGGTGTGAGTACGAACGGGCCGTATCAGATTTCTTATGGATCGCTGGTGCCGAAGAAGGGGCAGGCGAGGAACTTGTTTGTACCGGTTTGTCTGTCGAGTTCGCATATTGCGTATGGGTCGATTCGCATGGAGCCGGTGTTCATGATTCTGGGACAGTCTGCGGCGACGGCGGCTGTTCTGGCTATGGATGCGAAGGTGGATGTGCAGGATCTGCCGTATGAGGTGTTGCGCAAGAAACTGGTGGAGGATGGGCAGGTGCTCGAGTTCGTCAAGGCTCCTGCGGTAAATTGACCTGTATCTATGCGTTGCTCTTTTGTCGCTCTTCTGCTGATTGCCTGTTGTGGTTTTGCCGCTGATCCGGCAGAGCTGCGACGTTGGGAGGGGCAAGCGAAGAGGGTAAGAATCGTCCGGGATAGCTGGGGCATTGCGCATGTCTATGGCAAGACGGATGCCGATGCTGTCTTTGGAGCCTTGTATGCGCAGGCCGAAGATGACTTCAATCGCATTGAGACCAATTACATCAATGCCATGGGCCGGTTGGCCGAGGCTGAAGGCGAGAAGCTGATTTATCAGGATCTGCGGATGAAGTTGTTTGTAGATCCTGAGACGTTGAAGCAGCAGTATTCGCAGAGCCCGGCCTGGATGAAGAAGCTGATGGATGCTTTTGCTGACGGATTGAATTTTTATCTTGCCAAGCATCCTGAGGTGATGCCTCGCGTGATTACGCGCTTTGAACCGTGGATGGCCTTAAGCTTTACCGAAGGCAGTATTGGCGGGGATATCGAGCGGGTGAATCTGAATGAGTTGGAGGCATTCTACGGTAAGGCGGCCTCGACGCTGGCCCGGGTTGAGGTTGAGGATTTGCACAAGGAGCCTTCTGGTTCCAATGGAGTTGCGATTGGGCCAACGAATACGAAGAACAAGGCGTCGTTGCTGCTGATCAATCCGCATACCTCGTTCTACTTCCGGTCAGAGTTGCAGATGGTGAGCGGCGAGGGATTGAATGCTTATGGGGCTTCCACCTGGGGGCAGTTCTTTATCTATCAGGGCTTCAATGAGAAGTGTGGCTGGATGCATACCTCAAGTGGTGCGGATGTGATTGACGAGTACCTTGAGACGGTGACGCAGAAGGGCGATCGCTTTTATGCCAAGTATGGGAATGAAGAGAAGCTGCTGGTTTCCAAGTCTGTAACGATCCCTTACAAAACCAAGACCGGTATGGCTGAGAAGAAGTTTACGGTGTTCTATTCGACCCATGGCCCGATTGTGCGCAGCGCCAATGGGCAGTGGGTTGCGGTGCGCCTGATGCAAGAGCCAGTGAAGGCGTTGCAGCAGTCTTACCTGCGCACCAAAGCCAAAGACTACAAGAGCTTTCGCGAGACGATGGAGTTGAAGACAAACTCATCGAACAATACGATTTTTGCTGATGCAAGCGGGCACATCGCTTATTTTCATGGGAACTATATGCCCAAGCGGGATGTGGCCTTTGATTGGACCAAGCCTGTGGATGGATCGAACCCGGCGACTGAGTACAAGGGGCTTCACAGTATCGACGAGACGCCGAATCTTTTGGACCCGAAAGCAGGCTGGCTTTATAACGCCAATGACTTCCCCTGGTGGGCTGCCGGCAAAGAGAGCTTGAAGAAAGATGCATACCCAGCCTATGTGGAAAGCGGGACTGCTTCGGCGCGGGGTGTGCATGCATTGCAGGTGTTTGAAGGCAAGACTGATTTTACGATTGAAAGTTTGTTGGCTGCGGCTTACGACAGCTATCTGCCCTGGTTTGAGAAGCCGATGCCTGCATTGATTCGTGTGCTCAAGAATTCAGATTCGAAGTGGCGTGAGCAGTTGGCCGTGCTTGAGAAGTGGGATCTGCGTTGGTCGGTGGATTCTGTGGCTACTTCGGTAGCTGTGTTTTGGGGCGAAGAAGCGCGGCGGCTGGCGATGCCGACGGCCCGTCATGAGGGCATGCTGGTGGAGGAGTATCTGGGCACGAAGGCACCTCCAGCTCTGATGCTGGAAGCTTTGGCTGCAGCGATGGTGAAGCTGGAGAGAACCAGCGGATCGTGGAAGACACCCTGGGGTGAGATCAATCGCTTCCAACGATTGACCGGGGACATTGTTCACCCCTTTGATGACGCCAAGGCGAGCATCCCGGTTGGATTTACGTCGGCGATCTGGGGCAGTCTGGCGAGCTTTGGAGCGCGGCCGCAGACTGGTACGAAGAAGTGGTACGGCACCAGTGGCAATAGCTTTGTTGCCGTTGTGGAGTTTGGCAAGAAGTTGAGAGCAATTGCGATTTCAGCCGGTGGTGAGAGCGGAGACCCCAAGAGCAAGCACTTCAATGATCAGCAAGACCGTTATGCAAAAGGTGCCCTGCGTGAAGTCTATTTCTATCCCGCTGCGGTGAAGGCAAACAGCGAGCGAGAGTATCGTCCCGGGAATCGATGAGCGACTTTATTGGTGCTCAGCAGTCGCCCATGCTGAGCATTGTCGTTCCTTTTCTTAACGAAGAGAGATGGCTTTCGCTGTGCCTGGAGTGCCTGCGCAAACAAACACTGGACCGAGCGCAATTCGAGGTGATTTTTGTCGACAACGGTTCTACAGACCGGTCGCTCGAGATATTGCGAGCAGAAGAAAATGTTGTCGTTGTGCATGAAGAACGGCGAGATCCGTATATTGCTCGCAATCGAGGCGTAGAGGAGGCTCGCGGCAGTTACATCGTGTTTCTCGATGCGGATTGTCTTGCTGCCCCCGACTGGTTGTCGCAGCTTGTCATCGCCATCAATACTACGCAAGCGAAGGTGATTCTTGGCGGGATCGCCTATCCAGACGATGCATCTATCTGGCTTCGCTGTTACCGCGACTATTATGATCAGAAGCTTGAATATCTTCTGGAGAAGAAGCTCACGGCAAAGTATTTTGGACATGCGGGAAACATGGCGATTGAGCGAGCGATGCTGCTACAACTGGGGCCGTTTCTGGCAATGCCGATTGTGGGGGACACGGAGGTTTTGCATCGTATGACTGCGCAAGCTCCTGAGGCGGAAATCTGTTTCTGGCCCAAGGCAGTTGTGGTGCATGCGGAGGTGACGAGTTTTCGGATTTGCCTACAGAAGGTATTTGAGTCTGGGCAGTATTCACGAAGTCTGTCCACAGCGAGTACAAGCTTGCCGTTGTCGATTGAAGACCGGGTGCAGGTGTACTTCAACAGCATCAAGGCCTTTCGATATGGGGCTTGGACGCGAATTGCCATGCTGGGCACGCTTGGAATCGGCTGGCTTGCCTTTACGGCAGGCTGGTTCTGGCGCCAGCAAAGAGCCAACTCTTAATGCGAGGGATCAAGTTTGTTTCCGACAGCGGAAACACTGGTTACGGCAGAGCGGGGCGCGCCTATTTGCGTGCGCTCAGGGGATGTGGCGTCCCCGTAACGTGGATGCCGATGGTGATCGGAAACAAGTGGCGAATGTGGCTTGAGCCTTATGAAGGCGCTGAGCTTGAGGGTGATGAGTTTAGCGATCTTGTAAACAGGAGTCTGGATTACGACACCGTCATCGTCCATTTGATTCCTGAGTACTTCATGCGGTGGCGCAGCATTGAGCGCAACAAGCGCGTTATCGGAATGACGGTTTGGGAATTAGATGTGGTGCCGAAGATCTGGGTGGAGTGGCTGAATCAATTGGATGGAGTGATCGTGCCGTGCCAGTGGAATCGAAAGCTGTTTCTTGAGGCTGGGGTGAATGTTCCGATCCATGTTGTTCCCCATTTGGTGGAGCCGGTATTGGCCACACAGCAGCAGCTTCCAGGCATTGCCGAAGATGACTATGTCTTCTACACGATTGCGGCGTGGCGCGAACGGAATGCACCGCATCTGACGCTGATGAGTTTTCTTTCTGAGTTCGGCGCGCAGGACAGAGCTGTCCTGGTGATCAAGACAGCATGCATTAATGAACGCTGGCATGCCAAGGGTTTCTGGGACTTTCAGGTGAAGCGGTGGTTCGAGGATACACGCAGAGACTACAACCGCTTCCGAAAGCAAAGCCAATCTACAGCCCGGGTTTTGCTTGTGACGGAGGATTGGACTGCGGAGCAAATCAATGCACTTCATCAGCGGGGTGATTGCTATGTTTCCATGACTCGCACGGAAGGATGGGGGCTCGGTGCCTATGAAGCTGCGCAAGCCGGCAACCCGGTGGTGATTACAGGTCATGGAGGGCAGCTTGATTTTTTGCCTGCCTCCTTGGCTTATCACGTGGATTATCAATTGGTGCCCTTTACTGAAGGTACCTGGGGTGAGCTTGGAGCAAATTGGGCTGAGCCGGATTTGGCTATGGGCGGCAAGCTGATGCGGAGTGTCTTCGAGAACCCGGAAGACGCCCGTCGTCGCGGAAGGATGCTCAAGAGCTATGTGGAGGAACATTTCCGCACAGATCTTATTGTTCAGGAGCTGTTGAGTTTCCTTAGGTCAATCCGATGAGCCTGATTCCGAGGGTCTACCATTTTGTTTTCGGATTGCGAAAACAAGTCGAACCGTTTTCTCTTGCTTATTATCTTTGTCTCGAATCCTGCCGTAAGCTGAATCAACCCGAGAAGATTTATTTCTACTACCACTACGAACCCTACGGACCTTATTGGGAGGCGATACGACCAATCCTGACACTGGAATGGGTCCCGTTGAATCCATTGGTTGAGGAATACAAGTATCGGGAAGCAGGGCTTAGCCCCTTTCGATATGCGCACCATTCTGATTTTGTTCGCATGGAGAAGTTGGTAGAACGAGGTGGGGTCTATGCCGATATCGATACCTTGTTTTTGAATCCGATCCCCGACGAGCTCTTCGATAAGTCTTTTGTCATTGGGAGTGAGGGACACATTCGCGACCCGAAGACGGGTGCTTCTGTTGCTTCCCTTTGCAATGCGTTTCTGATGTGTGAGCCGTCTGCTGCCTTTGGCCGGATTTGGCTGGAGCGGATGGCCGGTAATTTTGATGGCAGCTGGAGTAATCATTCGACGCTGCTGCCGCAGCGCCTGGCAGAAGAATTTCCGGAGCTGGTGCACGTTGAGCCAGAGACTTCGTTCTATCCTTTTGCCGCCAGTATTCCCGGCTTGGCAGCGCTGTTTGAGGCGAAGGTGCCAGTTCCGGGCAACGCTTACAGCGCTCATCTTTGGGAGCACCTTTGGTGGGACGTGGCCCGAACGGATTTCAGTCTTTTTAGTGGTGCTGATCTAACTGAGGATTATGTGAGGCGGGCCAATACAACTTATGGTGTTGCAGCAATCGTGCATTTGCCGGAGGATGTGAGTGCCGGGACCGACGCTTCGCCACGTACTCGCACTGTTCGGAATGTGCGGATTGCGTTAGGGGATTTCCTTGCCGAAGTTCGCGCGGTTATCAGCGTTGCAGTCTACCCTACGTTGAAAGAACTCTGGCCTGGACTTGGGCATCGGCTGGCGATGGCGCGTGGCTTCCGGGCTTACCAGTCTGGCAAAAGAGCGCTGGTAGTTCGTAGCCCGCTAGAAGCGGGCTGGATGCGTCAAATACTGGAGCGGGATCAGTATGGAATTTTTGAAGACCCCCTTCGCCCGGATACGGTAGTGGTTGATTTTGGCGCTCAATTGGGGGTGTTCAGCTTTGCTTGCCACTGGCTGGGAAGTCGCAGTGTTCGTGCATTTGAATGGAATGAAAATGATTTCGCTTCTGCGAATTCAAATCTAACTGGTCTTAGCGGCGTTAGGCTGGATCGGGCGAGGCCTGCGCTTGATGAAATCCTGCTCGAATTAAAACAGGTGAAAATTCTGCGGCTTTCTTGTGATGCCACTCTTTGGCGGGAGCTTTTGGGTTGCCGGTATTTGCAACACGTGGAAAGGATTGTTGGCGAATGTCCTGCGGCAGAAGGGGCTGCGGTAATCCAGCGTCATCTGGAAGATATGGGCATGGAAGTGCGAATTCAACACCGGCAAGAAGAGCTTTCTATTGACGCCCGAAGGCACCGCTCGTGAAGGTTGTGTTTGTCAGCCCGGTTGCGCCGGGAAAGGTGTTTTCGGGGTTGTCGATGCGGGCGAATTCGACCTTTGAGGCTCTGGCACGGTGGCATGAGGTTGAGGTTGCTGCGCCGCGATCTTTGAGCTTTGGATCCCGCATCCGACGCTGGACACATGACAAAGTGCCGCAAGCCTACAAGTGCTGCTTTTCGATTCCATCGGATTGGGAAGTGGCCGAATCGAGAGCTTGCCGAAGAGCGGCTCTTGAGATCGTAGAAAGCAAGCCTGAGCTGATTCATGTCTTTCGGTTTTATATGGAGCCCTTCGTCTCTGGGGTTATCCGCAAGATTCCCTGTCAACTCGACCTTGATGAAAGCGAGGCACACACCAGACGGCGGCTGGCGGATCTGGCGCGGTTGAATGGAGATTCTGTGCGAGCAGAGATCTGGGATGCGGAAGCAAAGTTTTATGCGGAAGCAGAGCGCAGGTTGCTGCCGGCTTTTGAACGCATATTCGTCTCGAGCGAACACGAACGCGGGTTAGTGCTTGAGGTAAACCCAAAGCTGCAGGTAGAGCTGTTGCCGAATGTGGTGAGCATTCCCGCAACATCACGCGAGCGAAAAGAGAGTGGCCCTTTCACCTTTCTTTTTGTTGGTGGACTCGGTTATTACCCAAACGAAGATGGCGTGAGATTTTTGATCCGCGAAGTGTTACCCATTCTGGAATTGCGACTTCGTGGAGACTTTCGTGTTCTGGTGGCTGGCGGCTCTGCTTCTGAAGACCTGAAAACTTTGATCGCAGCAACACCCAGGGTGGAGGCGGCTGGTTTTGTGCCTGATTTGGGGGAGCTCTATTCGACGACTGATGCCGTATTGATTCCATTGCGGGCTGGTGGCGGCACCCGGATCAAGGCGCTTGAAGCGTTTGCCTATCAGGTGCCTGTTGTGAGCACGCGCATTGGCGCGGAAGGCCTGCCTGTAAGCGATGGGGTGGAAGTGCTGATCGGCGATGGGGCTGAGGGACTTGCAGACGCATGTGTTCGTATGGTTGAAAAACCCGGGTTGAGAACAGAGTTGGCTCGTGCGGCTTATGAATTGGTGACGGCGCGATTTAGCGCACAGGTATTCGACAAAACGTTGCGATAGGATAGCGGGGGAGTTTTGCATGCAAGCCAGCCTAATCCTGTTCACTCTTGTCTTGGGTGCAGACCATCCAGTACCGGAAGTCACTAAGGGCTTTCTAGGCAAGAACTGTGTGGGTTGCCATGCGGGTGCCAAGGCTCCAGCCGGTCTGGACCTGAGCCGGCTCGACTTCGACCTCGACAATGCAGAGACCTTGAGCCGATGGGTGCGAGTGCATGACGCTGTAGACAAAGGCTCGATGCCTCCTGGCAAAACAACGGTGGATCGCAAGGGGTTTGCCTCGGCACTGGCCAGGCCTTTGATCGAACATGCAAGGCTTCACAACGCCAGCAACGGCCGCGCCGTATTGCGGCGGCTCAATCGTTACGAGTATGAGAATACGATGCGCGATCTGCTATCGGCCCCGTGGTTGCAGCTTCGCGATTCGCTGCCTGAAGATGGCGTGGTGAGCCGCTTCAACAAGGCGGGACAGGCTCTTGATGTTTCGCACGTGCAGATGTCGCGCTATATGGAGACGGCGGATCAGGCGTTGCGGATGGTGCTAGATGCTTCCCGGCAAAAGGAAGAAACGCGCCGGTATTATGCGCGCGACCAGAAGCGCCTGCAAGGGAGGATGCGGTACACGCCGTTCAACCGGCATCCGGAACGCGCGTCGATTCCGATCCTTGGCTTTGAGGCCCAACCGGATGTTCTTAATGAGAAGGCTCCGATGACGGTGGGGCCCGCGAACCCGGCGGTGCGGGAGCTTGAAGGTTTTGCGACTCCTGCGAGTACTTATGTGGGCAACGAATATCACTTCGATCAGTTCGCAGCCAAGACCGGTGGCCATTACAAATTGAGACTGAATGCGTTTTCGCTGTGGATCCATACGTTTTATGGAGCGCTGCATCGTGGGGACAAGGTGGAGTATTGGCGGCCAGATCGCGAGAAGACTTCGCGGGGACGCACGGTTGAGCCGTTGACGATATACGCCTATCGACCCGGTGGTGAGAAGCGATTGCTGAGGACGATTGATCTGGGGCCGGAGCCCACAGCTCATGAGATGGATGTTTATCTCTTGCCCGGTGAGATGATTTTGCCTGATGCGGCTCGCTTGTTTCGGTCGCGGCCTGGTTTTATTGGGAGCCCGGACGCTACCAAAGATGGCATGCCCGGTGTAGCGTATCGCTGGCTCGAAGTTACGGGGCCGTTGCACCCGCCTGAGTCTCGAGTTGTGGATCACTTCTTTGCCAAGACAGATGATCCTGCGCCAATGCTGCGTGCATTTATGAAGGCGGCCTATCGCAGGCCTCCTACTGAAGCCGAAGTGCAGCGCTATTTGAAGATCGTCAAGGATCGTCTGGCGGCATCAGTCGACTACACCGAGGCCATGATCGCAGGCTACACGGCAGTGCTTTGCTCACCGGGGTTTCTTTATCTTGAGGAAGAACCCGGGTTGCTGAGCTCTAATGCGCTGGCTTCGCGGCTATCGTATTTCTTGTGGAATGCGCCGCCTGACCGGTCTCTTCGCGGCCAGGATTTGAAGCGGCCAGCCGTGTTGAGGGCCGAAACGGAGCGCTTGCTGAACTCGCCCAGGGTTAAGGATTTTCTGAGCGCTTTTCTGGACTTCTGGCTCGACCTGAGAAAGCTTGGGGACAATACTCCTGATCAAACTCTGTACCCGGAATATTATCTCGATGACCTGTTAACCGAGTCTGCAACTAAGGAGACTCAGCTCTTTATTGGGCACTTGCTTGAGAAGAATTTGCCGGCAAGCAACATTGTGGATTCGAAGTTCAGCTTCTTGAATTCCCATCTGGCACGGCACTATGATCTGCCTTCTGTAGAAGGTTCTGCAATGCGTTATGTAGAGTTGCCGGCAAATTCGAAGCGCGGTGGATTGTTGACTCAGGCCAGTGTGTTGAAGGTGACAGCGAATGGAACTACTACTTCGCCCGTGCTGCGCGGGGTTTGGATTATGGAGCGGATTTTGGGTGACCCACCTCCGCCGCCTCCTCCGGGCACGCCGGCAGTGGAGCCGGATACTCGCGGTGCAACAACGATTCGTGAGCAACTCGACAAGCATCGGTCGAATGCTTCGTGCGCCTCGTGTCATCGCAAGATTGATCCGCCGGGGTTTGCTCTGGAGAGCTTTGATGTTCTTGGCAAGTGGCGCACGCGGTATCGATCGATTGGTGAGGGCGAACCGGTGCAGGGGATTGGCAAGAATGGCCATGCCTTTACCTTTCGCCTCTCGCAGCCGGTAGACGCCAGCGGGCAAATTCTAACGGGTGAGAAGTTTCAGGATATTGCGGATTACAAGCGATTGCTGCTCAAGGATGAGCGGCAGATCGCTCGCAATCTGGTGCAGCAGTTGATTGCATATTCCACTGGAGCGCCTGTGGGTTTTGCTGATCGGGCGGAGGTGGAGCGGATTCTCGATGCCTCGGCCAAAGACCAGTTTGGCGTGCGCACGCTGGTTCGGCAAGTGATTCAGAGTAAGCTTTTCAGTAGCAAGTAGAGGATTCATCATGAACAGTAGCCTTCGTCAACCATTTCCTCGCCGCGCGCTCTTGCGGGGCGCTGGCGTTGCTATGGGTTTGCCCATGCTCGACATTATGCAGAAGGCTTTTGCTGCGGAAACGAAAACGGTTGCACCGCGCCGTATGTTGGCAATTTGCAATAACCTCGGCGTGTTGCCAAACCGGTTTTTCCCTGAAGGCGCTGGCCACGATTACACTGCTTCACCGTACCTGAAACTTCTCGATGAGTACCGCAAGGACTTCACTGTGTTTAGTGGAGTTTCGCACCCGGATGTCGATGGTAGCCATTCGTCGGAAGTTTGCTTTTTGACCGCTGCGCCGCATCCGGCGAATGGTGGATTTCGCAATTCCATTTCGCTTGACCAGTACATGGCGGATCAGGTTGGCGTCCACACCCGTTTCCCATCATTAACACTTGGAGTAAACGTGAATCGGGGGCCTCGCAGCCTTACCTGGACTGGGTCTGGCGTGATGATTCCCTGTGAGGATAGTGCAGCGGCTATCTATAAGCGTCTCTTTCTGCAGGGAACAGAAGCTGAAATCGAAAGCCAGATTGCGAAGCTGAAGCTGGGCGAGAGCATCATGGATTCGGTTGCCGATCACGCTGGGGGGCTGAACCGACAACTCGGGGCACGCGATCGCGAGCGTCTGGATCAATACGTTACTGGGGTTCGAGAGCTGGAGCGTCGCCTGGTGCTGGCCCGGGCGTGGGAGCGTAAGCCCAAGCCTAAAGCGCCTCAGGCATCGCCAACTGATCCTGATAGCAATCGTGCCTATATGGCCAAGGTTCGCCTGATGTATGACATGGCAAGGCTGGCCTTCGAGACAGATTCTACTCGTTTGATTACGCTGTTTCTCGATAGCACTGCTTCGCCTGCGATCGATATTGAAGGCGTCAATATCACCGACGGCTATCACAATCTTTCGCATCACGGAAAGAGTGAAAGCAAGCTGGCCCAACTGGAGGCCATTGATCAATGGCATATGCGATTGCTGGGTGAATTATTGGGCAAGCTGAAGGGCGTCAAAGAAGGTGAGGCCTCGTTGCTTGATCGCAGCATGGTGCTTTATGGCAGTAATTTCGGCGACGCAAACAAGCACACTACAGACAACATGCCGGTGTTGCTGGCTGGTGGTGGCTTCAAGCATGGGCAACATCTCGCCTTTGACAAGCAGCGCAATTATCCACTGCCGAATCTCTTTGTCAGCATGCTACAGAGAATGGGGATTGAAGCAGATCGCTTTGCTTCCTCCACCGGTACGATGCGCGGGCTGGAGCTGGTTTAGCGGCCGCCGGCGATAGCACCAACGATCCAGAACGGCTCTTTGCCTGAGGCTACTGCCTCGGGTAGCGGATCTTCAGGCCAGTTGTGCGACAGATCTTCTTCGCAGGCAAAAAAGCGGATGAAGGGGCGGCGCTGTTTGGTGACGTGATCGCGTAGCGTCCCTTGAAGCATTGGGTAACGTGCTTCGAGGGCGTCGAGCAAGGAAGCCTGTGTTGGGACACCTTCCACCTCGAGTTGGACTTCGCCCGTTATCTTGCCCAGTGTTCGCAGATGCGCTGGTAATTCCACACGAATCACGAGAGCGTTTGCACCTCAACAGAAAGCACGGCAGGGAGATCGCGCACGATTGCGTTCCAGGTGTCGCCGCTGTCGGCGGATGCGTAGACCTGACCTCCGGTGGTGCCGAAGTAGATGCCGCAGGAATCCATTGAATCTACCGCCATTGCATCGCGCAGGACGTTGACGTAGCAGTTCTCTTGCGGCAGGCCTTTGGTGAGCGCCTCCCATTCATTGCCGCCTGTTTTGCTGCGATAAACCTGAAGCTTGCCGTCGATGGGAAAGTGTTCTGAGTCGCTCTTGATCGGAACCACGTAGATGGTTTCGGGCTCGTGCGCGTGAACGTCGACGACAAAGCCGAAGTCTGTGGGCAGGTTGCCGCTTACCTCGTGCCAGGATTCTCCGGCATTGTCACTGCGCATGACGTCCCAATGTTTCTGCATGTAGAGCGTGTCTGGCCGCGAGGGGTGCATTGCGATGCGATGTACGCAATGGCCCACTTCGGCGTCCTGGTCGGGGATGTAGGAAGACCGCAAGCCTTTGTTGATGGGCTTCCAGGTGATGCCGTGATCGTCGCTGCGAAAGGCCCCGGCGGCGGAGATGGCGATGAAGATGCGACCGGGATTGTTTGGGTCGAGGACGATTGTATGAAGGCCCATGCCACCTGCGCCGGGCTGCCACTGGGAGCCAGAACCGTGGCCGCGCAGGCCAGCCAGTTCGTGCCAGGACTTGCCACCATCGACGGTCTTGAACATGGCTGCGTCTTCGACACCGGCATAAACGGTATCGGGGTCTGTCAGTGAAGGCTCAAGGTGCCAGACGCGTTTGAATTCCCAGGGATGGGCCGTGCCGTCGTACCACTGGTGGGTGCCCGTTACTCCTTCATAGATGAACTTGTTGTCCATGGGCGTCCATGTTTTGCCGCCGTCGTCGGAGCGCTGGATCAGTTGGCCAAACCAGCCACTACATTGCGAGGCGTAGATGCGGTTGGGATCGACGGGGGAGCCTTTCAGGTGGTAGAGTTCGAAGCCAGCAAAATGAGGCCCGGAGACATCCCACTTTTCGCGCTTTGCATCGGAGGTGAGAATGAATGCGCCTTTGCGCGTGCCCACAAGAACTCTTACGCCGGTTTTAGACATGATTTTTCCTTTTCAGACTCAAGTCGAACGGGGAAAACAGAAATCGACAACCAGTAGAAACTATTTTTTCGTTTCGGGCAAGCCGGTTAATTGCACCAGAGGGCGCACCTCGATGGTTCCGATGCGGGCTGAGGGAATTCTTGCGGCGATTGCGAGGGCTTCGTCCAGATCTTTTGCTTCGACGATGAAGTAGCCGCCCAACTGTTCGCGAGTTTCCGCAAAGCGGCCGTCGGTGATCAGCTTTCTGCCATCGCGTACTTGAACGCTGGTGGCGGTGGATGTGGGGTGCAGAGGAGAAGCTGCTACAAAGTGGCCAGTGGCATGCAGATCCTGCGTTAACTGGACGCTTTCGTCGTAGCACTCGTTGCGATCTTCTTCGCTCAGGGCGTTCTCATCGAGATAGACCAGCAACATGTATTGCATTTTTTTACCATTTACTCACGCAACCGGATTCCGATCAAGTTGTCGAAGCACTGTACCGGTCTGACTGGAGTCTGATTCTGGCTACTTTGATTCGCCAGGTGGGCGACTTTGAGCTTGCAGAAGAGGCGGCGCAAGAAGCCTTTACCGCTGCGGTGTCGCAGTGGCGTAAGGATGGAGTGCCTGAGTACCCGCGGGCCTGGCTGATTCAAGCCGCCAGGTTCAAGGCAATCGATAAGATCCGGCATCGGGCTCGCAGCAAAGAAAAGATTGAAGAGTATGCTGCCAGCCAGAGCTGGACGGTGGAGACCTCTGATTCTGAAATCGACGACGACCGTCTGCGTTTGATCTTCACCTGTTGCCATCCTGCTCTTGCGCTGGAGGCCCAGGTGGCGCTGACACTGCGGACGCTTGGTGGGCTGGATACGGAGGAAATCGCGCGTGCCTTTGTGGTTCAGGAGACAACCATGGCCCAGCGGATTGTGAGAGCAAAGCGAAAGATTCGTGATGCGGGGATTCCCTATGTTGTGCCGGGCGCATCGGAGTTGCCTGAGCGACTGGACGCGGTGCTGACGGTTGTTTACTTGATCTTCAACGAGGGTTATGCGGCGACAAGAGGCCAGACTTTGCTGCGCGCGGACCTCTGTGCGGAGGCGATTCGACTGGGCCGCCTGCTTTACCAATTGATGCGGCCCAAGGTGCCTGCCGAACTCTGCGGGTTGCTTGCGATGATGTTGCTGCATGATGCGCGGCGCGAGGCGCGTCTGGATGCAGCAGGAGACGTCGTGATTCTGGAGGAGCAAGACCGCAAGCTTTGGCATCATGAGCAGATAGCTGAAGCGCTTCCGCTAGCGGCAGAGGCTTTTCGCGGCGGGCCGGGGCCCTTCGCCATACAGGCTTCGATTTCTGCCCTGCATTGCAGTGCGAATCGGCCAGAAGATACCAACTGGCCACAAATCCTGAAGCTTTATGATTTGCTGTTGCAGATGAAGCCATCGCCGATTGTGGAGTTGAACCGGGCGGTTGCTGTAGCGATGGTTCATGGGCCAGTGGCTGCTCTTGAAATCGTAGAGGCTCTCAGAGCGGATGGATCTCTTGAAAACTACCACCTCTTGTATGCAGCCAAGGCAGACCTGTTGCGTCGCGCGGGCGCTAACGACGAAGCGATCCTGGCCTATCAGCAGGCGTTGACGCTGGTTAGCAACGAAAGCGAGCGTCGCTACTTGCAGCGCCGCTTGCAAGAAGTATTAGGCGTGGTGCTTGGGTTCGTATTGGCAGAAGGGATCTGAGGCCAAAGGGTCGCCAGTTGCTTCGTAAGCTCTGGCGCGCGAGCCACCGCAGAGCGTGTGGTACTCGCAATAGCCACAGCGGCCTTCAAACTGGGTGGGGTCGTGCAGCGATTGAAAGAGCGGTGAGTCGCGGTAGATGTCGACTAGACGGTCCCGCTTGATATTGCCAGCGGCCAGAGGCAAGAAGCCAGCAGGACAGATCTCGCCGCTTTGCGAGACGAAGACAACGCCGTGGCCATCGCGGATGCCGAAGCCGCGGGTTGAGTTGCTGCGCATGATCTGCTCGCCGGTCATCCCTTCGGCGCGCATGGCGTCGAGGGCCACGCGGCGATAAGAGGGGGCCTCGGTGGTGGCAACAATGAAGGGTGCGGTTTTGGCGGTCTCGTAGGCCCAGTGCATCATGCGCTCGCCTTCGTCTGGGGAGAGCGGGTCGAGCACTTTGCCGCGGCCTACGGAGATCAGAAAGAAGAGGCTCCAGCGGGCCGGAGTGAAGGGCTTGAGGAGTTCGTAGATGGCTGGAATGTCGGGTGCGGTTTCTTCTGAGACGAGCGTGTTGACTTGCAGGGGAAGATCCAGCTCTTGCGCCCAGCGCATGGCTTCAAGTGTGCGGGCAAAGGTGCCTGGCACGCCGCGTATGGAATCGTGGCGGCTGGCAGAAGAGCCGTCGAGGCTGAGCCCAAGGCCGGTGACTCCGTGGGTCTTCAGTTTGGCCAGGGTTTCTTTCTGAAGTGCTGGAGTTGCGGCGGGAGTGATGGAGGTTTCGATGCCGAGCCGGTGCGCCTCGTCAATCAACTGGTAAAGGTCTGGACGCTCTAGCGGGTCGCCACCGGTAAGGATCAAATGTGGCATCGGACTGCCGAAATCAGGGATCTGACGGAGAAAGGCCAGGCCATCTTCATAAGACAGTTGATCCGGATGGGCTGAGGGCAAGGCCTCCGCGCGGCAATGGCGGCACGCAAGGGCGCATGCTTGTGTCATTTCCCAGTAAATATTCATTGGGGTGTGAGAGAAGTCGCGCGGGGCGTGTCGCATGCTTACAGCCTACTGAAGTTAAGTCTCAGATTCCAGCTTGCTGGCGTTTCATAGTTCGTTATTACGTCTTTCTCCATGCTCAAAACTACTTGCTGGATTCTTCTGGTTCTGCTCGCTCTTCCCGCGGGCCTTGCGGCGCAAGCTTCGCCCGAGTTGGGGCTGCCGATCCTGCGGACTTATGTGCCTCGGGATATCGATGTTTCCAGGCAAATCTGGAATATTATGCAGGACCGGCGCGGTGTGCTTTACTTTGGCGGCACACGGGGGGTCTTTGAGTACGACGGTGCAAACTGGCGCAAGATCAGGATCTCCTCGAATGTTGTTCGTTCGCTGGCTCAAGATGCCGAAGGCAAGATCTGGATGGGTGCCAATGGGAGTTTCGGCACGCTCGAACCCGATCGTAATGGATCGATGAAGTATTTGCCGGTGACCGAGAAGATTCCGGTGGAACACCGGGATTTCACGGATGTTTGGCAGATTCTGCTGACACCCAAGGCAAAATACTTTCGCTCCTATCAGCGGCTCTTCCGCTGGGACGGGCAACGGATGCAGGTGTGGGTTTCAAAGTCGCGATTTGAAGCGCTTTCTGAAGTGCGCGGGCGCATTTATACAGCTCAGGGCGGAATTGGACTGCAGGAGATTGTGGGCGACGAATTGCGTAATTTGCCAGGGGGCGAGGCTTACAAGAGTGCATCCAAACTCTTTCTCCATGCTTACGACGACCGCAGGATTCTGATCTCTGCCCGCAACGGCAAACTCAGTCTCTATGACGGGGAAAAGGTAACGCCTTTTTCAACCCAGGCGGATGCCTATCTGGAGAAGAACGATCTCTATGTTTCGGTGCTGCTTCCCGATGGCGGCTTCTGCCTGACTACACTTCGTGGCGGTGCAGTGATCATCGATCATGATGGCCGGCTGCGCCGGACTATTGATAAAGAAACCGGTCTCGTCGATGGCAACGTTTTAAGCGCCATGATGGATCGGGACGGTGCGCTTTGGTTGGGGCAGGGTGGCGGTATTGCAAGAGTAGATGTTGGTTCACAGGTTTCAATTTTCTCGATGGGTATTCCGGCTGGCCTGATCCGTCACGAGGGGACGTTGTATTTGGCCTCGGCCAATGGCGGTATTCCTTTGTCGAAGCTGGTTAGCGATCCAGCTAGCGGAGTAGCGAAGCTGCAGCCGATTCCAGTCAAGTTCAACCAGGCCTGGACCCTGCTCTCCTTTAAGGACCCTGCAGCAAAAGCGCCGCCCCAATTGCTGCTTGCCTCAGGTATCGGGGTAATGAAGATTGAGGGCGACAAGATTTCTGCTTTGATCCCTGGGCTCGAAGGCGTTACGGAGGCAGCCAATGGCCTGCGTTTGTCTCGTAAGGATCCGAACCGGATTTTTGTAAGTCATCTTGGTGGCTATTCTTCCGTTCGTTGGGAAGACGGCAAGTGGAAAGATGAGGGGCGAGTACCAAATTTTTCAGCGGGACTCGGAATGGGTGCAGAAGATTCTGAGGGCAATTTCTGGGTAAATTCAGGGCCAGGCGAAGTGGCAAGGATTGAGGTACCCGCTACGGGTATGGGTGATGCAAAGGTGTCTCGGCTGGGGGCCAAGGAAGGAATCGAACCCGGCCTACACTTATTTACGCAAGTTGCGGGAGATGTATTCAGTATTGCCGCAGATTCTCAGAATACCCTGCGATGGGATCGGAAGAGTCAAAAGTTTGTCCCTGACACACGTTTCGTTTTGCCCCTGAAGGATGCTGCTCAAATTTATTTTACTGAGCTGCCCAACGGGAATGTTTTCTCCGGTAGTAAATCGCTGACCAGCCAGCGCTTCGGCATGTTTCGCCGCAATGCCGACGGCAGTTTCCGTCTTGAGGAAGAGCCGTTTCGCCGCTTGTCTTCAGGGGGAGCCGGTTCGGTGTTTGAGGATTCGGATGGAGTGCTTTGGACTGGCTCGGCGGACCAAGTGATTCGTTTTGATCCGCGAGGGAAGGCCGCTGGAGTGCAGTCGTTCTCAACGCTGGTAAGGCGGGTTAGCGCGGGTACGGATGAGGTTGTTTATGGCGGCGCTGGCACGATAAAGCCGAGCCTGGCACCCAACCGCAACTCGTTGCTCTTTGAATTTGCCGCTACCGTTTATGGCGACGAAGATGCAACCAATTACCAGTACCACCTGGATGGTGCCGACAAAGATTGGTCTGCCTGGGCTGTGCAGAAAGAGGCGAGATATAGCGGGTTGGCTCCGGGGTCTTATCGCTTTCATGTGCGCTCGCGCGCGCTGGATGGGCGCATGGGTGAGGAAGGCGTTTTTGAGTTTGTGATTGAGGCACCCTGGTATCGCACCAATCTTGCCTACGGCGTTTATGGATTGATGCTGCTGTTGCTGGCGTTGGGTGCTCGTCATCTGGTGGTTCGGCATGAGCGAGAGAAAGCGAGCCGGGAGACGGCTGAGCTTGAGGCTCAAGCGAAGGTGCTTGAAGCTACCGTGGCCGAACGTACCAAGGAAATTCGTACGCAGGCCGATGAGATTGCAGCTCAGAAGGACAATATCGAGCTGCTGAGCGATATCGGTAAGGAGATTACCGCGTCGCTGGACCTGGACACGATTCTGTTCAAGCTCTATGAGTGCGTCAACAAGATCGTGGATGCGAGTGTCTTTGGTGTGGGGCTCTATCGACCGGAAGAGAAGCAGATCGAGTACAGCCTTGCGATTGAAAACGGGAAGCGTTATGCGCCGTATTCGCGCAGTACCGAAGACAAGAATCAATTTGCCGTTTGGTGTATTGAGAACCGTAAGCCGGTGTTGCTGAATGATGTCGAGAACGAGTACCGCAGCTACATCGCGGAGTATCAACACGGGGCGCGAGTGCTTGAGGACGGCAGCTTTGCGCAGGCCCCGGCTTCGATGATTTATCTGCCGCTGATTGCGCAAGACCGCGTGTTGGGCGTCTTGAGCCTACAGAGCTTCAAGAAGAATGCTTACACCGAGGAGCATCTTTCGCTCTTGCAGAATCTGGCTTCGTATACGACGATTGCGCTCGACAATGCCGGCGCCTACAGGCTGGTGAATGAGCGGGAACACGAGATCAGCGAGCGGGCAAATGAACTGGCGACGATCAACCGGATCACGCAGGCGCTTTCAACACAACTGGATATGCAGGGCCTGATTCAACTGGTGGGCGATCAGGTGCGTGATGTGTTTCATGCCGAGATTGCTTATGTTTCGCTGCTGGACCGGGCAACGATGATGCTGCATTTCCCTTATGCGTTTGGTGAGGAGGTGGCGTCACGGCCCTTTGGAGAAGGACTTACCTCGCAGATCATCCGCACCGGGCAGCCCTTGTTGATCAACGAAGATATGGTGGGCAGCAGTAGCCGGTTGGGTGTACAGAATATCGGGCGGCGTGCGGCATCTTATCTTGGGGTTCCGATCCCGGCTGGCGGGGAAATGCTTGGTGTAATTAGCGTGCAGACGACAGAAGAGGAAGGCCGGTTTAACGAGGCCGATCAGCGCTTGCTGTCGACCATCGCTTCGGCAGTTGGTGTTGCCGTACACAATGCCAAGCTCTTTGATGAAGCCCGGGTGGCGCGGGCTGCGGCTGAAGAAGCTGATGCGGCGAAGAGCTCGTTCCTCTCGACGGTGAGCCATGAACTGCGTACTCCGCTGACCTCGGTGCTGGGCTTTGCCAAGATCATTCAGCGGCGGCTGGAAGAGCGGATCTTCCCACTGGTGCCTGAAGAGGACAAGAAGATTGCGCAGACCAAACGGCAGGTGAGCGAGAACCTGAGGGTTGTCGTTAGTGAAGGGGAGCGGCTTACCAAGCTGATTGACGATGTGCTGGATCTGGCCAAGATTGAGGCGGGCAAGTTTACCTGGAATATGGCGCCTGTGTCTCTTTCGGAAGTGATGGAACGTGCAATCGCGGCTACGTCGTCACTCTTTGAAGCAAAAAAGCTGGAGCTGATTCGGCAGATCGAACCGGGTATGCCGGTGGTGACTGGAGATAGCGACCGCCTGATTCAGGTAGTGATCAATCTGATCTCGAACGCGGTGAAGTTTACCGATGCAGGCTCGATTACCTGTTCTGCTGCGATGCAGGATGGCGAGATTGTGGTGAGTGTCGCCGATAGCGGCATTGGCATCAAGCCGGAAGATCAGCCGAAGGTTTTTGAGAAGTTCAAGCAGGTGGGCGATACGCTTACCGATAAGCCGAAAGGTACGGGCCTGGGATTGCCGATTTCTAAAGAGATCGTTGAATATCACGGTGGCCGGATTTGGGTAGAGAGTGAGATTGGCAAGGGTAGCGTCTTCTCGTTCAGCCTGCCGGTGGTGGGTGGGGCTGCTACGAAGCCACGCTCGATTGATATTGAATCGCTGGTGCGGCAGTTGCGAGATAACGTTGCGACGCATGAGTCGCGGCCGAAGACGGTGCTGGTGGTCGATGACGACCCGCATATTCGATCGTTGCTGCAGCAGGAATTCACCGAGGCCGGTTATGCAGTGCGGCTAGCCGAAGATGGCAGGCAGGCGCTGGCGCAGATTCGTGAAGAGACTCCCGGCATTGTGATTCTCGATGTGATGATGCCGGAGATGAATGGCTTTGACGTTGCTGCGGTGCTCAAGAACGACCCGGCGACGATGGACATTCCGATCATCATCCTGTCGATTGTGGAAGACAAAGAACGGGGCTTCCGCTTAGGCGTGGACCGTTATCTCACCAAGCCGATCGACACGGTGTCGCTCTTCCGCGAGGTGGGGACGCTGCTTGACCAGGGCAAGTCGAAGAAGAAGGTAATGGTGGTGGATGAGGACGCCTCTACCATCCGGAGTCTGGCTGAGGTGCTTGAGGCGCGGGGTTATCACGTTGTGGAATCCAATGGCGCCGAGCTGGTTACCAATGCCGTTAGCGCCAAGCCGGACATCATCATTTTGAATTCACTATTGTCGAGCAGCGATGGCGTGCGCTCGCTGAGATTTGAGAAAGGCCTTGAGAACGTTTTGTTTCTCATCTACCAGTAACGGACATGAAGATTCTGATTGTTGACGACGAACCACATCTGCGCATGTTGATCCAGCAGACGCTCGAAGATCTTGAGGATGAAGGTGTAGAGTTGCTGACCGCGACCAACGGCGAAGAAGCTCTGGAGACGATTCGTAGTGAGGAACCCAACCTTGTATTTCTCGATGTGATGATGCCGAAGAAGAATGGCTTTGATGTGTGTGATGCGGTGAAAAATGAGCTGGGGCTCACGCATGTGCATATCGTGCTGCTGACGGCCAAGGGGCAGGAATTCGACCGGCTACGCGGGCAGCAAGTGGGCGCGAATCTTTATATGACGAAGCCCTTTGACCCTGACGCGCTGCTTGAAAAAGCGCGCGAAGTGTTGGGGCTTTGAGCAGATGGCTGCTTTGGCGTTGAAAGTTTTGTTGAGCCAGCGAAGTGGCGTTTTGCCCGTTGTTCAAACGCTGGCAGAGGCCCTCGGCGGCGGCATCGCGATTGAAGATGTTGGGGGCAAGCTGCTTTTCGGCGATGGCGCCGCAGAGTCAACGCGCCTGCCTGTCTCGGTTGATGACGAAGTGATCGGCTGGGTAAGTGGACGTGCCGATGCCGCGGCTTCGATTGTTGCGTTGCTTCAGCACCTGGCGGCCAAGGAGTTAGAACGGAGAGCGCTGGCTGGAGAAGTGTTGCACCTGTATCGTGAGGTGCATCTGATTGGGCAATTGTCTGAAGAGCTGGCTGCTGTATTGGATGTGGCCGACGTCGGGCAGACTGCGCTTGAGCAGGCACTGCGGTTGATTCCGGGCTCACATGCAGGCATCCTCATTCGCGAGGATCTCAACGGGCCGTTGCGGCCGCTGGGTAGTCATCCGCCACCGCTGGCGCCAGAGTCTCGCTTTGTTGCGTCAGTGCTGGATCGTGGTGTTGCCGAGATCGTTAATGATTACCCGGCCGATGCGCGGGCCCATGCCGATGAGGCATCGCTTCGATCTTTGATTACTGCGCCTCTTTTGACCAAGCAGAGAACGATAGGTTTGATCACGCTGGCGGATACGGACGGGGCGGCCTATTCTGCCGCACATCTGAAGCTGCTGAATACAATCGCGATGCAGACGGCAGCGGCGATTGAGAATGCGATTGCCAGTCAGCAATTGCTGCATCGGGAGGTGGAGCGTCAGGCGTTGAAGCTCTACTTGCCGCCGCAGGTGGCGGATCTGATTGTCTCCTCAGGTGGGACATCACAACTGGCCGGAGTGCTGCAGCCGATCACGGTTTTGTATGCGGATATACGTGGCTTTACAACGATGTCTGAAGAGATGGAAGCGCGCGATATTGTTCAATTGCTGAATGAGTTTTTCACAGCCATGAGTGGCGTGATCTTTCGCTGTAACGGGACGCTGGACAAGTTTATCGGGGATTGCATTATGGCGTTGTTTGGCGCGCCTGTAGCTTCAGATCGTGCAGCGCAGGATGCGCTTGACGCTGCACTGGGGATGCAGCAGGCCCTGAAGGTGCTGAACCAATCGAGGGTTGAGCGGAATCTGAGGCCATTTCAAATCGGTATCGGCTTGCATTGCGGCCTTGCGGTGGTTGGCAATATTGGCTCGGCAGACCGAGTTCAATACACAGCAATTGGCGACACGGTGAATGTGGCGGCGCGGCTGGTGAACAAGGCTGCGGCCGGTCAGATTATTGTGTCTGAGGCGATACGCGCGAGCATTCCTGAATTTGCGGGCTTTGAAGCACTGGGTGAGGTGGACCTGAAGGGGCGTGCCAGCAAGATGAATATCTATGCGGTTCGCGATTAGAGGCTGACGGGTTTAGTATGGCGATGTGGTGGGTGCAGATGGAGCTGCAGCAATCGCAGAACCGCCGAATGGAATTGAGGCAGCGCCGTAACCCAAGGCGAAATCGAGAGGTGCGCCTTTAAGCTCAACAGTAATGTTTTCGGCAAGGCGGCCCAAATTGTATGTTCTATCGCCGAACTTGAAATCAGCACTGGAAATGCGGCGGAAGGAGCCAGTGTTGATCGTTGCTGTGAGCGGGATGAGTGTGGTGATACCGCCGCGAGCCTGATACTCGCCGATGAGCTCTCCAGCAGAGAATGAATCGGGCCGCGAGAATTCCTGGGCAGGGCTTGGGTTGTAATAGGCTCGAAGCACAATTTGGGTGTTGGCTTCGACCGGAGTCGCGCGCAAATGGGTGAGAGGGTCATTGCGGAGGATCGAGACACGGAAGCGGCTGGAGCGAAAGGTAAAGCGTGCCGTACGCTCCGATGCGTCGGGCTCTGAGCTGAACGGCGAGCCTTCAATGCCTTCGAGGAATGGGTAATAACCAATCAACTCGGCTGCGCCGTCAGCGCCGATCACCATGCGCCCCACCATGTGCGCGGCTACAACTCCGGCGGGAATTACCACATCATTGGCGGGGGTTTGTGCCTGAGCAACGATCAGGAATATTGCGAGTGAAGATAAGAAACGTCTCATTAGGATGACCTCCAGGTGGATGGATGCACAATAGCACCTTCCCTACTCCCAATGGCATGGATAGAATTGAGAGCCATGAGCATCGCAAACTTGAACCGGAGGCTTTTTCTTGGCTTACTCTCCCCAATAGCAATGGCGCAAGTTGCGCCCTACGTACCCAAGCAGAGCGACCGGCCCGAAGCAATCGATGCCGATGAAGCAGGCTTTGAGAGCATCTTCGATGGCATGACACTCGATGGCTGGAAGGGAGACGTCAGGTATTGGCGAGTTGCCGATGGGCTGATGACAGGAGAGATCACTCCCGCGACGGTGATCAAGAGCAACACCTTCATCATCTGGCAAGGCAAGACTCCCGAGGATTTCGAGCTTAAGGTGGATTACCGGATAACGCCTGAGGGCAATAGCGGCATCAACTATCGCAGTGTTGTGATTCCCGACAAGGTTACGCCGGCGAATCAGTTTGCGATGCGCGGATACCAGTGCGACATCGATGGGCAGAATCGCTATACCGGCAATAACTATGAAGAGAAGGGGCGGCTGTTTTTGGCTACTCGAGGCGAGGTGACGCATGTCACTGGTATGCGCAAGCCGGTGATCGTGTCGCGGTTGGGAGAGAACAAGGCGTTGGCTTCGAAGATCGAGACCGGCTGGAACTCGGTGCATCTGATCATTCGCGGTAATGTTTTGATTCACAGCATCAACGGTCAGATGATGAGCATGGTGATTGATGATGACCCAGCCCGTGCGAGGCAAGGGCAGATCGGGGTCCAGGTTCATGTTGGGCCGCCAATGCGGGTTGACTACCGAAATTGGCGGCTCAAAAAGCTTTAGGCCAGCGCCAAATTCAGGTTCTCGATTGCTTCGTCGATCTCGGCTGCGTTCTTGAAGCCAACCGTCACGCTATCGACCCCGGCATTCTGGAAGGCAAATTTCATGGCGGCCTGACGGTCTTCACGACGTGTGAATGCGCCTTCGCCGATTAGCTTCATGCTGATTACGCCCATGCCCTCGGAGTGAACCTGTTTGGTGTGTGTCACCACTTCAGGGACGTTGCCTGCCCCGCGGGTGTTGTAGTCTTCGGCATCCATCTTGGTACCGTTGTGGTTCATGCGGATCATGGCTATCTCAAGCCACTTGTTTTGCGGGAAGCGGCGCAGGGCGGGCAGGCCGTGTACGGAAGCACCATGCCCAACGACTGCTTTCTTGACCTTGGCTTCGAGAATGCCGTCCTGCCAGCGAGCGGTGTCGGTGGGCCAGGTGGCTACGTGCTGGTAGTGCAGCAGCATCACGTCGAAGTAGTCGGTGTTGGCGAGCTTGCGTAATTCGTCGAGCTTCGTTTGCGGATCGACTCCGTCGCGTGTGGTGACCTTCGACATGAGTCGATAGGAGTCTCGAGGAATTCCCTTGAGCGCGACACCCAGCATACGATGCATGTCGCCATAGCTTTCTGCGGTTTCAAAGAAGCGGATGCCATTGTCATAGGCATGACGGACGAGACGGGTGAATTGATCCTGCCCGAGTTCGCGCTGAGTGCGGCCACTCATGGTGCCGGTGCCGAAGGCGAGCCTGGTTACCTTGACGCCCGACTTGCCGAGCGTCACCCAATCGGTTGCTTTGCCTCGCGCTGCCTGAAGAGGCAGTACGTTTGTCCCGGCCAGCATGCCAGCGGCCAGTCCTGTATTCAAAAATCTGCGTCTGGAACAAATTGCCATCAGTCGATCCTCCGAATGATCGGAATCGTATCAGGTTCTGCGGCAGATTGCCCAATTGGATTTCTTGTCGACGCACTGGCACATCTGTGATAGATTCCTTTGTGCCGCAAATAGCGGCACTGGAACGAGGGGCATTCTGAAAACAAACAACGTCAGTAACCCCGAGTACTTTCACCGAGTAGTGGATTGCCAGTGGGCTTGTCCGGCGCATACCAATGTGCCCGAATACATCCGCTTGATCGCTCAAGGTAAGTACGCGGAAGCTTACATCACCAATCGGGAATCAAACGTATTCCCAGCGATTCTTGGTCGCACCTGCGATCGTCCTTGCGAGCCGGCTTGCCGCCGGGGACGCATTGAAGAGCAGCCTGTTGCCATCTGCAGACTCAAGCGCGTTGCCGCTGACCTGAAGGGCGATGTTGGGCACATGCTGCCTAAGCCGCCTACGGAGAGCAACGGCAAGCGCGTGGCGCTGGTAGGGGCGGGGCCTTCTTCACTCACCGTGGCCAACGACCTGCGACCGCTTGGCTACGAAGTCACCATCTTTGAAAAGCAGAGTAAGCCAGGTGGCTTGATGCGCACCAACATCCCGTCTTTCCGCTTGCCGGAAAAGGTGCTGGACGAAGAGATTGGCATGATCATCGACATGGGTGTCGACATCCGCTACAACTCGCCTGTGCAGAGCCTTCAGGGGCTGCTCGACGATGGCTACGATGCGATCTTTGTTGGCTCTGGCGCACCACGTGGCAAGAACCTCGATATCCCGGGCCGTCATGATACGGATCGTATTCATCTTGGAATTGATTGGCTGGAGTCAGTTGCGTTTGGCCATACCGAATCGATTGGTGAACGCGTTCTGATCATCGGCGTTGGCAACACCGCCATGGATTGCTGCCGCACCTCACGTCGTATGGGCGGCACCGATATCAAGGTGATGGCGCGCCGGCCGCGCGGCTACTTCAAGGCTTCACCCTGGGAACTGGATGATGCCGAAGAAGAAGGCGTAGAGATCATCATCAATCATGCTCCCAAGCGCTTTGTTGTTGAAGATGGCGTGCTGAAGGGCATGGAATTTGAACGGCTCGAATGGGATGCGCAAGCCAAGCGATCGAAGGTTGTCGAGACGATCTTCTTCCCCGCCGACGATGTGATTCTCGCCATCGGCCAGGAGAATGCCTTCCCCTGGATCGAGCGTGATCTCGGTATCGAGTTTGACGAGTGGGAAGTGCCGGTTGTCAATCAGAAGACTTTTGAAAGTACTCGTCCCGGTGTCTTCTTTGGTGGTGATGCAGCCTTTGGCCCGAAGAACATTATCTGGGCTGTAGCGCACGGCCATGAAGCTGCGATCTCCATTCACAACCATTGCCAGGGGCTTTCGCTTGAAGAGCGGCCGGCACAAGGTATGAACCTGGTGAGCCAGAAGATGGGCATCAGCGAGTGGAGCTACCACAACGATTACAATCCATCGAAGCGCCAGAAGATGCAGCATGTGGATCTGGCAGAACGCTTCCGCCAACTCAATGTCGAAGTCGAACTGGGCTTTGATGTCGAACAGACGGCACGCGAAGCGCAACGCTGTCTGAATTGCGATATCGAAACGGTGTTTGTTCCGAAGAAGTGCATCGAGTGTGATGCCTGTATCGACATCTGCCCTGTGCAATGTCTGACCATTACCCGTGATGGCGATGAAGAGGAGTTGCGCCAGCGTCTGTCGGCACCCGCCAATAATCTGGACCAAGCTCTTTATGCCTCAGACCCGCTTCCTCATACGCAGCGGCTGATGGTGAAGGACGAAGATGTTTGCGTCCACTGCGGCCTCTGTGCCGAGCGCTGCCCAACGGCAGCCTGGGACATGCAGAAGTACTCCCTGATTCTTCCTTATGCAGGTGCGACATGCACGACGTAGTCAAAACTCGCGTTAACGATTTCGCGATCAAACTCGCCAACGTAAATGGCACCGGTTCGGCCAGTGCCAATGGCCTTCTGATGCAGGCCATCTTCCGCATGGGGATTCCTGTTTGCGGCAAGAATCTCTTCCCTTCCAATATTCAGGGCTTGCCCACCTGGTATGAGATTCGCGTCAATAAGCGTGGCTATGCGGCCCGTGCTCTTGAGTACGACATGATGGTGGCGATGAACGGCCAGACCTATGACCGGGACATCAAAGAGCTTCGCTCTGGCGGCTATCTGCTTTACGATTCCTCCTGGCCCCTCGACCCTGACTTGTTGCGTGAAGACATCAACTACTTCGGGATTCCGCTTGCCGACATGTGCACCAAGCACTTTGGTGAACCGCGTGAGCGCATTCTGATGAAGAACATCGCCTATGCGGGTGCTCTTTGCGCAGCGCTCGATATCGATATGGATATCGTTAATGCGCTGCTCGATGAGAAGTATTCGAAGAAGAAAGCGCTGCGCGATTCCAATTCAAAAGCACTCCTACTTGGTTATCAGTATGCAAAAGATCACTACCCCTGCCCGATGCCTTTTCGTCTCGAGAAGATGGATGCCAACGGCAGCAAGATTCTGATCGATGGCAATACTGCTACCGCGCTTGGTTGCGTTTATGCGGGAGCCACGGTTGCAGCCTGGTATCCGATTACTCCGGCTACGTCGGTGATGGATGCCTTCAAGGGCTTTTGTGAAGAGTTCCGAAAAGATCCTGATACAGGCAAAAACAACT
>JBIPMY010000391.1:0-5821 GCA_044376335.1 Bryobacter sp. | reverse complement strand
TACGATCTACGATCACTTTATAGCCACTCGGCTCGGCCATCTTGATGCCGCCGATCTGGAGGTGTTCGGCGCTGACACCGGGGACCTTCATGCCGTTGATGTAATCGACCAGTGCGGGTGGGAAGCTGGTCTCCATTCCGTATACAACTGCGATTTTTCTCATTGTGGTTCGGTTCCTTAATTAGGCGAAGTAGGCCCGGGCCATGAGGCGCCAAAGGGGCCAGTCGTGGGGCATGTTGTTATTCCAGACGTCGAGGCGATGCGGGATGTGTTTGCGGCCTAGCAACTCGGCCAGCCGGTAGTTGTCCCCGAGGCAGATGTCGTGATTGGAGGCAGCGAGGATCATGAACCAGTCACCATGATAGTGGCCGTGATACCAGGCTTCGTCGTTGCTCGGGATGTAGTCCACGGGGTTGTGGAAGTAGGCGAGATCGTCGAAGTAGCCTTTGAGGAAGCTGCGATTGTCGAAGGCTCCTGAAAGGGAGACACACTTGGTTACGGCATCAGGATGCCTGAGGGCAAAGTTGGTTGCGTGATAGCCGCCGAAGGAGCAGCCGTGGACGGTAAGATCGATGCGGCCGGAGCGGTGCCGGATCAGCGGGAGCACTTCGTGGAGGATGTACTTCTCATAGGCATCGTGGCGGCGGACGCGGTCTGCCGGGTAGATCGATTTGTTGTACCAGGATTCGGCATCGACGCTATCGACACAAAAGAGCATGAGTTGGCCGGAGTTGAGGCGGTCATACAGAGTTTCAACCATGCGCTGGTCTTCGTACTCGTGGAAACTACCCATCGAGGAAGGGAAGACGAGGACCGGATGCCCGGCATGGCCAAACTGTAGGAGCTGCATGTCCTTGTGCAGGTGGGGGCTGCCCCAGCGATGGTATTCACGGTGCATGAAGGCTTAGGATAACGCGGCTTAGCGCTGGGACGCCTCGCGCCGGCGAAACTCCCTCGGGGAGTAACCAGTCAGTTTCTTGAAATCTCTGCTGAAGAAAAAACGGTCTCGATAGCCGACTTGCGTGGCGATCTCTTCGATGGCATCGCGGGATTCTGTGAGGCGGCGTTTGGCCTGATTTACCCGCTCGCGCCGGAGCCAGTCGATAGGGCTGGTGCCGAAGGAGGACTTGAAGAGCCTTGAGAAATGCGAGGTGCTCAGGCCGGCGCTGGCGGCCAGGGAGTCGACACTGTGCGGCTCAAAGTAGAAGAGCTTCAGGTGTTCAATGGTGCGGCGGAGAATCGCCGGGATATGGATGGTTTGGGATTCCGATTCCTGCCTTGAGCAAAAGGCGAGCGAGAGGAGTTGAGCCACTTCGGCGTGAAGCCGTGCGGGTGCCAAGGCAGAATCTCCAGACATTAAATCGAAGATTCGCTTGTAGACAGGTTTGGCGCTTGCGAGGTCGAAAGACGAAAAAACAGGACGTTCGGAGACCGATAGGATACGGCACATATGGTCGAGCGCCGGGCCTTCGATTCGGACCCAAAACACCTCCCAGGCTTCTTCGGCAGAGCCGCCATGCTCGTGGGGATGGTGGCAGTTGACCCAGACAAAGTCACCAGGCCCAACGGGGTGAGTTTGCCCCATTACTCTTACAGATCCTCGGCCTTTCAGGCATAGAATGAGTTCGTGACCGGGGAAGTGGTCGCGGCGGATTCGATGCTCACTGCCGGCGATGAGGTGGCCGGCGCGCGGGATTGTGTAGAAGATCTGCTGATGCGCGAGGCTTGCTGTGCCGTAGAGCGACACCAGAAATTCCATGATCGAATAGTACAACTTTTGGAGTCGAATTGAGCATTGCCTGCGGAGTTGAGGCGCATGAAACTGGTGGCATGCGTGGTTTTCTGGTGTTGATGGTGATGGGCGCGGGCTGTGCGTGGTCACAACAGGAGAAGGTGCGGTTTCAAACGCAGATCCTGCCGCTATTGTCAGACCGGTGTCTGAGTTGTCACGGCCAGGACCCCGGATCTCGCGCGGCAGGGCTGCGGCTGGATACGCGTGAGGGTGCGCTTGCGGCCAGAAGGAATGGCGCGGCCATTGTTGCCGGTAAGCCAGAGGAAAGCCTGCTACTGGCGCGGGTGCAGCCAAAGGATCCCAAGCGGCTAATGCCGCCTGCGTATTCACACAAGAAGCCACTGACTCAAGAGGAAGCTGGGTTGCTACGCCGGTGGATTGAAGAGGGTGCCTCATGGGAGCGGCATTGGTCTTTTGAGTTGCCTGTGAAGGTGCAGTTGAGCGGCAAGGGAAATCCGATTGACGAGTTTGTGCGGAAGCGATTGGAGCGGGAGAACTTGTCCTTGATGCCTGCGGCGGGCAAGGCTGAACTGGCGCGGCGTTTGTCTTTTGATCTGACCGGATTGCCACCGGGCGGTGCGGCCCTTGAGGCTTTCTTGCGTGACACGACTTCTGGTGCCGACGAGCGTTATGTGGATGCGCTTCTGGCTAGTGAGCATTATGGCGAACGCATGGCCATGTGGTGGCTGGACGTTGCCCGGTATTCCGACACAGATGGATTTCAGGCTGATTCCAATCGAACGAATTGGCCGTGGCGGGATTGGGTAATTTCGGCCTTCAATCGCAACATGCGCTACGACCAGTTCACGCGGGAGCAACTGGCCGGAGATCTGCTGCCACAGGCTTCGAAAGAACAGATTCTGGCGACTGCCTTCCATCGGAACCACATGACGAATGGTGAGGGTGGGCGTGATCCGGAGGAGTCCCGGATCGACTATGTGCTGGACCGAACCAACACCACAGGAACCGCATGGCTGGGGCTGACGCTGGGCTGTGCTCAGTGTCATAGCCACAAGTTTGATCCGGTCTCGCATCAAGAGTATTACTCGATGACGGCGTTCTTCAACAGCATCGATGAAGACGGCCAGGCAGGTGCCAGGGCGAAGCCGTATCTGTCGTATGAATCGCAAAACGCCTCGCGGGCCATTGCCGAAGTGAAGACTTTGCTTGAGGCTCGCAAGGCCAGGGAAGTGGCAGTTCGCCAGGCTGCGAGGCCGGTGTTTGAAGGCTGGCTCAAAGTGCAACGAAGTCAGTTGGTGCCGACGTATTCTCCCTGGAAGCTGGTGCGGGCAAAGAGTCTTGAAGCGAGTGAAGGCTCGGTTCTGGTGCAGGATGCGGGTGATGGGGTGATTCGCGCCGAGGGGCCGAATCCCAGGCAGGATGACTACAGGGTGATCGCAGCTCTGCCGAAGCAAAAGATCACTGGCTTGAAGCTTGAGGTTTTGCCGCCATTGTCTCGCGGCAAGTCTGGAGAGTTCTTGTTGACCGACGTGAAGTTGCAGGTGCGCAAGAAGGGGAGCGCGCAGGTGAGAGATGTTCTCCTTTCGAAAGCTATTGCCGATTTTGAAGCGGATAAGGAGAAGAACAACAACTACGGCAAAGTGCAGGACACGCTCGACGATGATCCGAGAAATGGATGGACGACGCTTGGTTCGCCTAAAGACAAAGAGCATGTGGCCGTGTTTACGCTGGCCGAGGCGCTGATGCTCAATGAGGACGAAGAGTTGGTGTTTGAGATGCGGCACCGGTCGACGCTCGGGGATGCGAACCTGGCGAATTTCCGGTTGTTGCTGACGGATCAGGTGGGGCCGGTGCTGGGACAGGTTGGTTTGTCCCCGCTTGAGGAATTGGCGCGCGAGGGACGTGTAGATGATGGGCTGAAGGAGCGTCTCTTTGAGCAATTCCTGGCCGGCCATGAGCCACATGTGGCGGTAAAACTGATGCTGGAGCGGGCACAGCGGCAGATGGATGAGGTGAAGGGTTCAGGCAAGGTGAACGTGATGGTGATGAGTGAGCGGGCTCAGCCTCGAACAGCGAATATCTTGTTGCGCGGCGTGTGGGATCAGAAGGGGCCCGAGGTAAAGCCCGATGTATTGTCGACTATTGCCTTGTGGCCGAAGGATGCTCCCCGAAACCGGCTGGGGCTGGCGGAGTGGATTCTGGCGAAAGAGAATCCGCTTGCCGGGCGGGTGGCGGTAAATCATATTTGGCAATTGATGTTTGGGGCGGGGTTGGTGCGGACGACGGAAGATTTTGGCTTGCAGGGAGAGCGGCCTGTTCATCAGGAATTGCTGGACTGGCTGGCGGTGGATTTTGTCGAAAGCGGCTGGGATGTGAAGCGGCTGGTGAAGCTGATTGTGTTGAGTGATGTTTACCGGCAGAGCTCAAAGCTGAGCCCGGAGTTGATCGAGCGAGACCCCGAGAATAAGCTACTGGCGCGTGGTGCGAGGTACCGGCTGCCGAGCTGGATGTTGCGCGACGCGGCACTTGTTTATGCGGGCTTGCTGAATCCCGCTGTGGGCGGGCCTCCGGTGAAGCCCTATCAGCCGGCTGGTGTGTGGGAAGAGCTGTTTATGGGACGTTTTCGCTATGAGGCGAGCGAGGGCGCGGCACAGTACCGGAGGACGCTTTATGGTTTCTGGCGGCGTTCGATTGCTCCTACGTTTTTGTTTGATAGCGCGCAAAGAAGGTCCTGCGAGGTGAGGGTGGGGCGGACGAATACTCCGCTGCAGGCGCTCACGCTGCTGAATGATGAGACGTATCTCGAGGCGTCCCGGGTTTTGGCCGAGCTTGTTGTGAATGAGAAGAGAGATGTTGCCACTTCGATTTTTACTCGCGTGTTGGGGCGCCAACCGATGCGCGATGAGCTGAGTGTGCTGCAGCGGGAACATCAGAAGGCTTTGAAGTTTTATCGCGGGAAGCCCGCCGAAGCCATGAAATGGATCGAGGTGGGGCAGCAGGCGGCCCCAGCACGTAAGGCCCCGGAAGTGGCGGCGGCGATGGTGGTGGCGAGTATGGTGATGAATCTGGATGAGGTGATGACCCATGAATAAATTGAGGCGTGGCATTGCGGCTGGCTTGGCGGCGGCGCCCTTTGCCCTGACACAGAGCCGGACGGCACCGGACTTTCACGGTGCCAGGATCGGGCAGGGCCAGTTTCGATACCGGGTGGATAAGCTTTGGAGCCAGGCTGATGTGGAGCGCTTCCCGGTAAAGGATTGCCACGAGATGATCCAGGCTGCCGATGGACGGCTCTTTCTACTGACGAATCAGGCTCGCAACAATGTGCTGATCTACGAGACGAGTGGGAAGTTGCTGGACTCTTGGACGCTTTCTTTTGGCGGCGCGCATGGCTTGTCGATTCATCGCGAAGCTGACGGCAAGGAGTTTCTTTACATCACCGATACCGGCAGCGGGCGCGTGGTGAAGACGACACTGGCTGGCGAGATTGTGATGGAACTGGTGCACCCGCAGCGGTGCGGAGCCTATAGTGCCATGGACATCTACAGCCCAACGGAGACGGCAGTGGGGCCGAATGGGGATATCTATGTTGCCGATGGTTATGGCTCGCAGTTCATTCTGCGTTATGACCGCAACGGGGCATACAAAAGCAAGTTTGGCGGGAAGAGTTCTCAGCCTATTAGCAAAGGCAAATTTCTGCAGGCGCATGGCGTGGCGATTGATACACGGGGTGCGGTGCCGCTGGTGTTATGCACGGCGCGGATCCGCAATGAGTTTCACTGGTTCAGCCTGGATGGCGAGCATCAGCGTACTGTCTATCTGCCTGGAGCGTATCTGAGCCGGCCTGTTCTTGCGGGGCGCTATTTGTATTCCGGGATTTGCTTTGGAATGTTTCGCGATGATTACCGGATGTGGCAGAATCGCGGCTTTGTCACGATTCTTGATGATCAGGATCGTGTGGTGTCGAACCCCGGCGGGCATGCGCCTGAATACAAGGACGGCAGGCTGCAATTGATGCTGCAGGACCAGCCTGTATTTCGCAACTGCCACGACGTATGTGTGGACAAG
>JBIPMY010000390.1:0-5839 GCA_044376335.1 Bryobacter sp. | reverse complement strand
CTTAATGGTTTGAGACTCAGCGGAAAGCGGATTCGCAAGACAGGTGTCAGTGGCCATTGTGCTATTTGCCCGCTTGAGTCCCGCACAACAAGCGTGACTTCCCCCTCATTTACACCAACGGCCTCGGCTCCGTTTGGAAACAGCGACACAGCAAATATCGCAGGGCTGCCTGGCCAGATCTTGTCGCCGATGCTGTGCACACTGACCCGGAATGGAGATTGCCCGGATACAGTTGAGGCAAGAAGAACAATAGCGAAAAGCAGTTGCACCATGCCCTATACCAACGAGATTGGGATTCAAAAGGGCTCAAAGCGCTCAGTATGACGGAAACACCAACTCCAACATTAAGAACAAACACGTTCACAAAATTTTTGGAACTCTATTTCTTTTGTTTGCAACATTTGGTACGCCCCAAAAGATTAAGTCGAATTTGCGGTCTTGCATAATTTTGGGCGGGTGGAAGGTGAGGCAATCCAGTGCCTCGCCCTCCACCCTATTTTATTTGAGGATTCCAATGCAATGCCCACCAATCCAGAACTTCTCCTCATCGAGGAGGAGGTCACGAGACGATTCAACCCTTCCAACCCGATCACTCAGGCTATCGCTGCAAAACTTTCCAAAACGCTCTACCAGCAGCGCCGCTGCGAATACCTGATCAACTTCGCACGCTCCATTCCAACAAGAAAACTCGATGAGATGCCCCTCGAAAAACAGGCGGCATTTAAGCAAAACGTCAAGAAGTTGCTCGAAAAACTTCAAACCTTCAAAAGATCCAGTCGTGACTATTCGGCGGCCTTGCAAGTTCAATCGCAACCCGCAACTGAGACGGCCGCCGATGCCGTCACAAACAAAGCCAATTTCTCAGGAGCAGACAATGTCTAACTTTTCCATTCCAGAATCCATCCTCTACCCAATGGAGACCCGCGAGGATCTCGTCAATCTAGCAAACCAGCTGAGACTTGAATATCAGCCGCAAAACGAAGCCGAAGACGAGATCTTCGAACGGATCGTGATTGCCGCCTGGCTACGCAAAAGATACGAGAAAGTTCGCAGCAAGCTCTACGACAAAAAGAACGCGATGGCAGCAGATGCCCCGGCACTGCCAGTTACGATCGACTCTATCCGCCGCTTCCAGCAAGAAGTAGAGCAGCAAAAGAAGCAGCTCTCAAATCTACGAAAATCATTGCGCCGTCTTCGCGAGACCGGTACAGCAACACACCTGGAGGATCTTCATGAATTTGCTCCTGCCGCCTAGCAAGACTCCTGTGCCTGAAAGTCTCGTAATCAAATTCACCGCTCTGCATCAAAAGGTGACTCAGCGACTCGCCCCAGGAACGCCAGAAGAAGTTTCCTTGTTTAATGAAGTCGTTGTTGGCTTGTGGCACTACCGCACATTTCGCGCCAAGGCCATGGGCTACGAACGAAGTCTGAAACTACTGGAAAACTCCTCTGCAACAAACGAAGCCATTGAGGAGGTAAAGCGAGAAATTGCAGCGTCTCACCGTCAGGCAAAACATCAGAAAAACTTTGCATGGCGAAGACGTGCAAAGTACTTCGACCTTAAGACCGAACGTGAAAACCGCGAGCGGTTCCTTAAGGCTGCTTGATCAACTCGAAACGGTGCACCGAATCAAAGTGCCGGATTCCTTCTTCCAGCGAAAGTAGCGATCCGGCACTTGGTTCGACTGTTCGAAGCCAAACTAAATTCTTGGCCTTCATGTAGCGCCTACCCAGGTAGCGCCCAAATTCAAACCACTTCTCGGCAGAATTCATACTTATCAGTTTTGAATCCACTTGCACTGCCAGGATGCGCACTTGAATCTTTTTGCTCGATGCCTTCCGGATCACCCAGTCCAGATACTGAAAAAATGCAGGATTCGGCAGTGATACATCATCGTGCGATTGACCTCCATAGCCCATCGCAAATTCCCCATACACATTTGGCCTGGCTTCTCCCGAAGGCAGAATTACCAAATCGAGGCGGGTGATTCCACTGTCCAGAGCCTTTTCCAGTCCCTCCCGCGTTTGGTCGTAGAGAGCCAGGCTGCTCGACGGCTGCGCCGACAATACCAAGCATGCGCAAATCAGGTAGAAGAGCCGCATTATCCGGGGAAAACGACGATAACCTCAGCCTTGGTCAAACCCAATTCGCTCGGCGCATAAAATGCAATATTGCGACTCCGCGTCACGGCCTCCCACGCCCCACCCACTTGATTGAGGGCGAAGTATTGGAAATTGAGCTTTACCGGAATCGAGTTCGGAGGCACTGGCAAGTGAGTCAGCGGTACGCCAGGAAGAGCATTTCGAACCAGATGTTCGATATGGGTAGCCGAACAGAGCTTCCCGAGAAGCGGTGTTCGCTGAATCAGTTCACCCTCACCGACATCTGCGCTGACAGCCAGATAGAACCTCGTGTTTCGCAGCAACTTTTCGTCGTCGAGAGAGGCACCATAAATGCTTTGCTGCATTAACTTCAGAGGAATCGAAACGAAATTCGTTGGGACTGTCGACTCCAGAAGCTTGAAGATCTTGCCACAAAGATCGCGATAGCAGGTGCCCAAATCGTCGTGCTGGTAACCAGGAAGGTCAGCCGGCTCGATCTCGTTGGAAAAGGTTGTCAAGGCTCCGGCAAGTGCGGTCAACTCCGCATAGAAGTCTTCCGGATGGCCATGCCTGGATTCAAACGCGTGCCGGATCACTGGCAAACTCGAGTTGATTGTGTAGAGCAACCAGAAATTTGCGATGTCTCCAGAGGTGAAATCGGCCAGAGTGAGGTTCTTTTGGCGCCTCATGCCTGCCAAATTCGAACTTTTTGCAGCTAAAAGCTCAACTGTTCGTCTTGCGAGACCCATTATGTGTTCGTTTGACGCTATATCCAGAAGAGGAGGAACGAAGGATTGATCGAGTTGAAATTGGCCGGCTTCATCTTTACGAACCCGTGCCAGCTTAATGCTGGTCATCCCTTCGCCCAATTCGTATTCCGTCAGAATCCGAAAGTTCTTTCGCGCAACCTGAACCGGCTTCTGGGCCAACCCGCTGTTTTCGTCATTCACCAGAACCGTCTCTACCAGGTAACGGCCATCCTTCTGCAGTTGGGGGCGGCCCACGTTGGCCCCGCCGTAGCGATATGTCGGTACAGCAAGGTAGAGGTCAAGCGCTGGTGGCACAATGCCGTCCACCGGTTCAAACCAGGTGGCCAGAGCTTTGGCTTCAGGCGCAGTATCACAACCCGGAATATCAAATGCCAATCCATCGGCAAGCAAACCGCTGGCTGCTTCAATTTGAAGTTGACCAGCCGCCAGTGCCTGCTTGCTGAACACCAACCGCTGAAATCCATACGGAGCAAATCGAAGCGCTTCCTGACGGAAGTGCAAGAGGCTCTCGAGATACCGGTCCTGTGTCTGCAGGTGTTGAGGCTGCAGGAAGGTGCCTTTCGACCAAATCACTGGTTGCAGTTGCTTCATCGAATCGTCACTTTTCCCTATATTTTCTTGAAATCTCGACTAGATCGCGATTTTATCGCCTTACCCCATTCACAGGGCACATGTTTTCTATTACAGTATCCGAGTCGGCTGTCTTTTGGATAGCCAGGAATTCGGATCAATCTTCAAGGAGGATACCCTATGGGACGCGACAGTACCCAGCATAAATTGGACAAAGTTCGCCCGCCGCGTGTGCAAATCACGTATGACGTGCAAGTTGGCGATGCCATCGAACTGAAAGAACTGCCCTTCGTGATGGGAGTTTTGGGCGACTTTACCGGTCACCCGACAGAACCATTGCCCAAGCTGAAGGAGCGTAAGTTTGTCGAGATCACTCCCGACAACTTCGACAAGGTTCTCGAGTCGATGAAGCCTCACCTCTTCCTGACGGTTGAGAACAAGTTGAGCGAAGACTCAAACGCCGGTCAGCTTCGCGTTGACCTCAACTTCAAGAGCATGGAAGACTTCGAACCAGCCAATGTCGTCAAGCAAGTTGCCCCGCTGAAGGAACTGCTCGATTTGCGCACGCGTTTGTCAGATCTGCGTGGCAGCCTGCAGGGCAATGACAAGCTCGAAGAATCCTTGTTGAATGCCGTATCCAACACCGAATCTCTCGACAAGATCAAATCCGAAATCGACAAGGATAAGGAGTAGCAACCATGGCCGAAAAACAAGCAGCAAATCAGGCAGCAGCGGCTCAGGCTCAAGAACTCAACCTGCTCGATAGCATTGTCGAACAGGGACGCTTCGGAGCAGATACCCCCGCCCGCGAACGCGGCAAGAATCTGGTGAAGGAGTTCGTTGGCCAGTTCCTTGAGGGACACATGAATGTGGCCCGTGACGTCGAGACGATGATCAACCAGCGCATCGCGCAGATCGATCACCTCCTGTCGCTCCAGTTGAACGAAATCCTGCACCATGCAGAATTCCAAAAGCTGGAAGGCTCCTGGCGTGGTCTCCGCCACATGGTCTTCAATTCCAACACCAGCGCCAACCTCAAAATCCGTGTGCTCAATGCCAACAAGAAGGATCTCCTTCGTGACATGCAGCGCGCTCCTGAATTTGACCAAAGCGCATTGTTCAAGAAGATCTACGAAGAAGAATACGGCGTCTTCGGCGGCGCTCCTTATGGCGCGCTGATCGGTGACTTCGAATTCGGCAAGCACCCGGAAGATGTCGAACTGCTTGAGAAGATCTCTCAGGTAGCCGCAGCAGCCCATGCTCCTTTCTTCGCAGCAGCAGCCCCCAGCCTGGTGAACCTCGATAGCTGGACGCAAATCGATGCCCCCCGCGATCTCGCCAAGATCTTTGATTCCACCGAATACGCCAAGTGGAAGGGCTTCCGCCAGAGTGAAGATTCCCGCTACGTTGGTCTTTGCCTTCCGCGCACACTGGGCCGTCTGCCCTACGGTCGCGAAACAAAGCCAATCGAAGAATTCAACTACGAAGAGGCAGTCGACGGCAGCGATCACTCCAAATACACCTGGTCCAATGCAGCTTATTCTCTCGGCACACGTATGGCCGATAGCTTCATGAACTATGGCATGTGTGTTTCGATGCGCGGTGTCGAAGGCGGCGGACTTGTGGAAGGCCTGCCTGTCCACAACTTCCAGACCGACGATGGAGAAACCGTCATGAAGTGCCCGACGGAAACCCCGATCACCGATCGTCGTGAAAAAGAACTTGCTGACCTCGGCTTCATACCGCTCTGCCACTGCAAAGGTACCGACTATGCTGCCTTCTTCAGCGTCCAGAGCTCACAGAAGCCCAAGCTCTATGACGACGAAAAGGCAAATGCAAACTCACGCCTTTCCACACAGCTACCTTACATCATGGCCGTCAGCCGCTATGCGCATTATCTGAAATCGATGATGCGGGACAAGATCGGCAGCTTCATGTCTCGTACCGATGCAGAGAACTTCCTCAACAAGTGGATCACACAGTATGTGACTCCTGACGACACTGCCAGCCCGGCAATGAAGGCCAAATGCCCATTGCGCGAAGCTCGCATTGACGTTGTGGATGTACCTGGCAAGCCCGGCGCTTATCGTGCCGTTGCTTTCTTGCGTCCCCACTTCCAGCTCGATGAATTGTCAGTCTCGCTTCGTCTGGTTGCCGAACTACCGGCTCCAGCCAAGTAAAGTTTTTTCTTGAGATATTGACCCAAACCACAAAAAACCGACGCTTACATAGACAGAAGGAGATTCACTAAACAAAATGGGAAACGGTAATATTTGGATTAAGATTGACGGCATTAAAGGTAAGTTTGTACCTGTGCCGGACGCGATTGAAGTTGAAAGCTTCAGCTGGGGAGTTCACAACGCTCAGGGCGCCTCAAAGGCCTCTGGCGAATCCCA
>JBIPMY010000389.1:0-5856 GCA_044376335.1 Bryobacter sp. | reverse complement strand
GGCTGGCTATGGAGAAAATGGCAAGCCGAACTGGATTGGCATCGAGTATGAAGGCACACGGATGACGGAGTTTATGGGCGTACAGGCGGCGAAACGCTTTCTGGATCGCTATTCCGTCTAAGGGAAATCTCGGATATAGTAATACTATTACCGAATAATTGGCAGGGCTTTTTCGGGCGGTAAATACGAGTTGGCCGCTGATACAATAGGGTTGAGTTGCAAGACTTTGCCTTCCTGGGAGAAACATAGTGAAGCGAACTGGATCTGATGACGCGCTCCGATGCTCTTTTTGTCATAAGAGCCAGGATGTTGTCGGCAAACTAATATCGTCGCCCAGCGACTATCCGCGGGCGTACATTTGCGATGAGTGCATCGCCGTTTGCAATTCGATCCTTGAAGACGATAAGCAGGAGAGTGCCTACAGCGCTCCCAACAAGCTTCCGAAGCCCTTTGAAATTCGTGATTTTCTTGAGCAATTTGTCATTGGGCAAGAGCCGGTAAAGAAGAAGCTGGCAGTTGCGGTCTACAACCACTACAAGCGAATCCATTTGAACAAGACCCGGTCTGGCGATGTTGAGCTGCAGAAGAGCAACATCCTGCTGATTGGGCCGACAGGAACAGGCAAAACGCTGCTGGCCCAGACGCTGGCTCGCATTCTTGATGTACCCTTTGCCATCGTGGATGCAACGACGCTCACCGAGGCCGGTTACGTTGGTGAAGACGTGGAGAACATTATCCTGCGGCTTCTGCAGAATGCAGACTGGGATGTTCAGCGCGCACAGCAGGGCATCATCTACGTTGACGAAATCGATAAGATCGGCCGCAAGGACGAGAATCCTTCGATCACCCGCGATGTGAGTGGCGAGGGTGTTCAGCAGGCGTTGCTGAAGATTCTTGAGGGTACGATTGCCAATGTGCCGCCGCAGGGTGGCCGCAAGCATCCACATCAGGAATTTACGCCCGTCGACACCACCAATATTCTGTTTATCTGCGGTGGGGCCTTTGTCGGGCTCGAGAAGATCATCTCCCGCCGTGTTGGCAGAAAGCAGATTGGCTTCTCGAACAACACTGAAGAAACCGGCGAGAAGGAAATTCGTTTCCCCGTGGTGCCGGCAGGCAGCAAGCGCGACAACGAATTGTTGCAGCAGTGCCAGCCGATGGACCTGATCAAGGCCGGATTTATCCCGGAATTTATCGGTAGATTGCCGGTTGTAGCGATTCTTGAGGATCTGACCAAAGAGGCGCTGGTGCAGATTCTGACCAAGCCGAAGAACGCTTTGGTGAAGCAATACCAGAAGTCGTTTGAGTACGAAAATGTTAGACTTAAGTTTAACGACGACGCGCTTGAAGCGATTGCAGCACTTGCTCTCGAGCGCAAAGTAGGCGCCCGAGGCCTGCGAATGATCATGGAAGAGTTGATGCTCGACCTGATGTATTACATCCCGAGCCAGAAGAAGATCAGGGAGTTTCTGGTCACCAAAGAAATGGTGATGAATCAGAAGATCAACCTGGCGGTACTCGAAAAAGCCGGTTAAGGGCGGCCAGAAATCATCCGACAAGAGAACTAGACGAAGGTGTAGGCCTGGTAAAGAATCTTCTTTGCCAGGTTTTGCGTCATTAGAAACAAGAGAACTATGTTGGCATCCAAAGAACGATCAGACACAAAACGGCTACCCATGATGCCGATCCGGGACGTGGTCATCTTCCCGCATATGATGACTCCCTTTGTTGTTGGCCGGGAATCGAGTGTTCGCGCACTTGAAGAAGCCAATGCGACGGGGAAGCAGATTTTCCTTGCCACACAGCATGACGCCTCGATTGACGAGCCGCGTCCAGATGAAATTTTCAGCGTCGGCACGGTAGCTAATATCGTGCAGAGCCTGAAGCAGCCCGATGGCAACATCAAGGTGCTGGTTGAAGGTGTAGAACGCGGCAAAGTAATCAGTGTGAGCGACGAAGACGGATTCTTCCGCGCGGTCGTCAAAACCAGTTCCTTCCGCATTGAAGGCGGCCCGCAGCTCGATGCTCTGGTAAGCCGTGTGACGACTCAGTTTGAGCAGTACGTCAAGCTAAGCCAGAATCTCAACTACGAAACGATGGTTGCGGCGATTCGCCCCGACGATCCCGGCAAGCTGGCTGACACTGTTGGCGCCAATCTGCAGTTGACGATCGAAGAAAAACAAGAGCTGCTTGAGATCTTCGACCCGATCGACCGTCTGACCCGCGTTGCCGAAATGCTCGACATCGAAATCGAGAAGTTGCAGGTAGACCGTACCATCCAGGGCCGCGTGAAGCGCCAGATGGAACGGGCTCAAAAAGAGTATTACCTCAACGAAAAGATCAAGGCGATCCAGAAAGAACTGGGCCGCGGCGAAAAGAGCGAATACGACGAGCTGAAGAAGAAGATCGAAACTGCAGGCATGCCGAAGGATGCGTTCGACAAGGCGATGAGTGAACTGCGCCGCCTTGAGAACATGCCTCCGATGTCGGCTGAATCCACCGTGAGCCGCAATTACCTCGACTGGTTGCTGGCAGTGCCGTGGAAGAAGTCTTCGAAGGAAATCCGTGATCTTAACTTTGCCAAGCAGGTGCTGGAAAGCGATCATTACGGCCTTGAAAAGATCAAAGAACGCATCCTCGAATTCCTTGCTGTACGCCGCCTGGTTGAGAAGCCGAAGGGTTCTATCCTTTGCTTTGTTGGCCCTCCCGGAGTAGGCAAAACCTCGCTGGGTATGTCGATTGCCAAGGCAACGGGCCGCGAGTTTGTGCGCCTGTCGCTTGGTGGTGTACGTGACGAAGCCGAAATTCGTGGCCATCGCCGTACCTATATCGGTGCCCTTCCTGGCCAGATCATCCAGATGATGAAAAAGGCCGGCACTAAGAATCCTGTGATCATGCTGGATGAAATCGACAAGATGTCGATGGACTTCCGGGGCGATCCATCTGCGGCCATGCTTGAAGTGCTCGACCCGGCACAGAACACTTCGTTCCAGGATCACTACCTCGATGTCGAGTACGATCTGTCGAACGTGTTGTTTATCGCGACGGCCAATGTGTTGCACACCATCCCTGCTCCATTGCAGGACCGTATGGAAGTGATCCGTTTGTCGGGCTACACCGAGCTCGAGAAGCTGGAAATCGCCAAGCGGTTTTTGGTTCCCAAGCAGCTTGAAGGCAACGGCCTGAAGACCGATCAGCTTGAGTTTGAAGACGCCGGTCTCGGCGCGCTGATTCACGGCTATACCCGTGAGTCTGGTGTTCGTAACCTTGAGCGTGAAGTTGGAAACGTCTGCCGCAAGGTAGTGCGTTCGGTGGTGATGTCGATGCCGAGCGAAGTGGTGGAAGAAGAAGTGAAGCCGAAGAAGACGAAGGGCCGCAAGAAGGCGGAAGTCGTCGAAGTGGCTGCTGCACCGGTTGCCGAAACGGAGCCGGTGGAGTTCAAGAAGGTGACGATCACTGACACCAACATCACAGAGTTTCTCGGGCCTGAAAAGTACCGCGACGCTGTCTGGGACAAGAAGAACGAAATCGGTTCCACAACCGGTTTGGCCTGGACTGAGGTTGGCGGTTCGATTCTGACAACGGAAGTCTCGATTCTGGAAGGCCGCGGCAAGCTCACCACCACTGGTAAGCTTGGCGACGTCATGCAGGAATCGGCACAGGCCGCAATGAGCTACGTGCGCAGCCGTTCGCATGAGCTCGGGCTGCCCCGCGATTTCTACCGCCATATCGACATTCACGTCCACGTGCCGGAAGGCGCAATTCCGAAGGATGGCCCTTCGGCTGGCATTACGCTGGCAACCTCGATTTCGAGCGCTCTTGCGAAGATCCCGGTTCGGGGAGATATCGCGATGACTGGTGAAATCACGTTGCGCGGCAAGGTGCTGGCCATCGGCGGACTGAAAGAAAAACTGCTTGCGGCACACCGCTACGGGATCACCGAAGCGATTCTGCCAAAAGAAAACGAGAAGGATCTTGCTGACATCCCCGATGTAGTGAAGCGGGATATGAAGCTGCACTTTGTATCGCACATGGATGAAGTATTGAAGCTGGCCCTTGAAAGCGAGCCGGTTCCGGTACCCCCCAGTGCGATGGATTACACGACCAAACCGGTCGAAGATCTACGCCACTAAATTGACAAAAAATAGGATAGAATGGAGGGCGTTGGTACAGACGCCCTCTTTCCTTTTTGGGAGACGGAATGTTTGAAGTCGAATTCCAAGCCAGCGCAGCAACCCCTCAACAATTCCCCCCTGAAACCCTTCCTGAGTTCGCATTCCTGGGCCGAAGCAATGTGGGAAAGTCGAGTCTGTTGAATAGTCTGGTAGGCAAGAAGAGATTGGCCTTCGTCAGCTCAACTCCTGGAAGGACACAGACCATCAATTTCTACCGGGTAGGTGATCGATTCCTGCTGGTGGACTTGCCGGGTTATGGGTACGCAAAGATTCCGAAATCGGAATCGAAGCACTGGAAAGCGCTTGCGGATGCATACCTGCTAGGTCGCCAAACCTTGGAATTGGCACTGCTGCTAGTTGACTCGCGACGCGGGTGGATGGATGCAGACCGGCAATTGCGGGATTATCTCGAGCATTACCAAAGGCCGTATCTGGTGGTGGCTACGAAGATCGACAAGCTGAACCGTAAAGAAGAAAACCAGAGCATGGCAGCCATGCGGGCAGAAGTGCCTGGCAGGGAAATCATGCCGTTCTCGGCCTTGAGTGGCCGCGGAGTGAGGGAAATTTGGCAAACGATAACGAAATCAAAGACGCCGCGGTAAATCCGGGGCAGGATAATGGCCAGGATGCGGGTGCGCCTGCTGCCTCAGAAGGCCCCAAAGGACGCCGCCGCGAAGTAAAAGAACAGGCGCCGAACCTGAATCTGGTGGAGCTCAAGGACATGAGCATCCAGAAGCTGAACGTGATTGCCAAAGAATTTGGCCTCGTCCAGACGGCTGGATTGCGCAAGCAGGAGTTGATCTTCAAGATCCTCCAGAGCCAGGCCGAAAAGAGCGGATTGATCTTCTCAGAGGGCGTGCTGGAATGCCTGCCGGATGGCTTCGGCTTTCTGCGCGCTCCCGAGTACAACTACCTCCCGGGCCCTGATGACGTTTACGTCTCGCCTTCTCAGATCCGCCGTTTCGACCTGAGAACAGGCGATACGATCTCCGGGCAGATTCGTCCTCCCAAAGAAGGCGAACGCTACTTTGCGCTGATCAAGGTAGATGCCATCAACTTTGAGGCTCCCGAAGAAACCCGCAACAAGATCTTCTTCGACAACCTCACGCCACTTTACCCCAATGAACGGTTGAAGCTGGAGACCACGAAGGACAATTATTCGGGTCGCGTGATGGACATGCTGACGCCGATCGGCAAGGGCCAGCGTGGTTTGATTGTTGCGCCTCCTCGCACTGGTAAGACGATGATGTTGCAGTCGATTGCTAACTCGATTACGACGAATCATCCGGAAGTAAATCTCATCGTTCTGTTGATTGATGAGCGCCCGGAAGAAGTCACCGACATGCAGCGCAGTGTGAAGGGCGAAGTGATTTCATCCACCTTCGACGAGCCGGCAGCCCGCCACGTGCAGGTTGCTGAAATGGTGATTGAGAAGGCGAAGCGTCTTGTGGAACACAAGCGCGATGTTGTGATTCTTCTCGATTCGATTACGCGTCTGGCGCGTGCCTACAACACCGTTGTTCCGCCCTCGGGCAAGGTACTCTCTGGTGGTGTGGATTCAAACGCACTGCAGCGCCCCAAGCGCTTCTTTGGTGCGGCTCGTAACATCGAAGAGGGTGGCAGCCTGACGATTATGGCTACCGCGCTGATCGATACCGGCAGCCGCATGGATGACGTAATC
>JBIPMY010000388.1:0-5858 GCA_044376335.1 Bryobacter sp. | reverse complement strand
CCCACCCGGATACTCTGATCACTCAACAACGACAATCCACCAAACACATTCTCCAGGGTCTTCTGCGCCGCAAACGCTATCGCGATACCACCGATCCCAAGTCCAGCCAGTGCCGCCGTAATGTCATAACCAAAACTCTTGAGTCCAATCAAAACCGCCCCGGTCAACACCAGCAATTGCACCAGCCGCCGGCCCAACTGCAAAATCGATTGCGTCGAACTCAAGTTATTCGCCGTCAGATACTCACGAATCCGCCGGTCTGCGTAGCCAATTACACTAAAGATCACCCAAACCCATAACATCAGCCAAAGCACAATCAACACGCGCGAATACCAAACCCGGTACACCAGCGGCAACCCGAGCAAGCGCGAAGCAAAGTTGTGCAACACCAGCCCTACAAACAAAACCGCCGGCAAATTGGGCGTTCGCGAAACCTCCCACCGCGCCGGCACCCACCTCGCAAACCACCAGATCAATCCCCACGCCAATCCCATCGCGAGCGGCAGCGCAATCAAAATCGCCAGCAACACCCAAACCGGCATCGACCAGAAGTGATTGTCGATCAACACCCTGGGCAGCATCCGCTCCACCGCCGGAAAACCAAACTCCGAAAACTGCTGCGGTGCCAGTTCCACCGTCTCCCGGCTCAACAGCCAAACCTGCTGCCCGGCCTCAGTCACCCGAACCATCACCACCGCACTCGACTGCTCCGCGCCCACCACGGCCCCCACCGTATCCCGGTCTGCCGCCATCCCGTCTTCGGCATTGCCCTCCGGCTTCGAACTAATCGAATCCAGATTCCCTACAAAGCCACGATCCAGTACAAAGAGCAACTCGCGGGCGATCTCCACCCGCTCTTTCTCCCCCACCTCAGGCGCAAACTGCACATACCGGGTCGCCTTCGCGAAATTCCCCTCATGAGCACTCCGCAAAAAGCCCATAAAGCTCGATTTCGGCGTCGTTCGGCCCAGCCGGTCCAGCGCCGTCTGCCCGCTCGCCAGCCCACTCAGCACAAGAATTGCAATCCAGATCCGCATAGCTTCTCCCACCATAACCCCATTTTGTGACACGAGAGTGGGTCAATCTGTGTCCCACCGCCACACCCCGCCCTTGAAAACAAGAATTAAATGCTTTAGAATCAATAAAGTAATTCGGTAGCTTGCGTGCTACCGATAAGGATGGAAAGATCATGTCGCGCCGCTGTGCCAGCCTCCCTCTCGTCACCACGCTCCTTGCGAGCCTGACGCTAGCGCTATCTGCCGCCACCCTCGAGCAACTTTCCGAAGCCCGCCTGATCGACGAATCCACTGAAATCGTCCGCGGCACAGTCACCTATTGCAATCAGACCTACCGCCAGCCAGTGATCTGGACGGTCTGCGAAGTCGCTGTAACTGAACGATTCAAAGGCGCGCAAGCAACCAAAATCCAGGTCGCCATCCCCGGCGGCACCGCCTCCGGCTTCCGCCAGAGCTTCGAAGGCTCACCCACCCTCACCCGCAACACCGAATATTTATTCTTCCTCTGGCAGGGCAAAAGCGGGCTCAAGCAGATCATGGGCCTCAGCCAGGGCCTGCTCAACATCGTGAAAGACGCAAACGGCAACCTCATGGTCGCCAGAGCCAAAGCGGAAGACCGTATGGTCACCCCCGATGGCAAACCCGTCGAAGACCCCGGCGTCAACATGCCGCTCAACAGCCTGCGCAGCCGCATCTCCTCAAGACAGCAACCTCGCGGAGCACGCCAGTGAGAATCCTCCGCACTCTCCCCCTCCTGGCCATCCTCGCCGCCTCGGCAACTGCCAGCTATCACTTCGTCCGCTACTCCAACCGCTTCGGCTACCAGCAGCCCATCTACGAAAAATTCGACCTCAACGCGCTGGTCAACCGTACCGTCCCCTTCTTCCTCGTCTCTGACGGCCAGGAAAGACTAGCCCCCGGCGACAATTCCAACGCCCTGATGAGCCAGATTCTCCTGGCCGCCCGCACCTGGAACGAAGTAGCCACCAGCGACCTCCGCATCGCCTTCGGCGGTTACGCCCCTGCCGCCTCCGGCCCCCAAGGTGCCCCCGGCATCGACGTCATGTTCTCAGAAGACGTCCCCCCTGGCGTCATCTCCTACGCTGGCCCCACCGTCAAAGCCGAGACGGACCTTAACGCAAACGAGCCCTTCACCCCCATCCTTCGCTCGCTCGTCGTCTTCCGCAAAGACCTTTCGAACATCAACAGCGTCGCCTACCCCAGCTACTCCGAAGTATTCTTTCTCAACGCCGTTCACGAGCTCGGCCACGCCATCGGCCTCCAACACACCTTCACCTCTTCTGCGATGTCCACCCAGCTCACCCGAGCCACCACCCGTTCGAAGCCCCTCGCCTCAGACGACATCTCAGCCATCTCGATTCTCTACCCCTCGCGCAACTTCGCCAGCCTCTTCGGCTCGGTCACCGGTCGCGTCACTCAAAACGGCAATGGCGTCAATCTCGCCAGCGTAGTTGCTCTTTCGCTCAACGGCACCGCCGTCAGCACCCTCACCAACCCCGACGGCACATACCGCATCCAGGGCGTCCCCCCCGGTCCTTATCAGATTTACGTTCACCCCATCCCGCCTCCCATCCAGGGCCAGGCCACTCCGGGGGACATCATCCTCCCGCGCGATCCGGAAAACAACCCCATTCCCGTCAACAATCGTTTTGATCTGCAATTCTTCCCCGGCACTCGCGATCCCCAGGCCGCCCGCACCATCAACGTAAATCCGGCTCAGCCTGTCACAGACATCAACTTCACAGTTAACACGCGCACCTCAGCGCCCACCCTCTTCGCTCCCACCACTTACAGCTACTTCACCAATCCGGCCACCAACTCCGGCAACTACGTCCGCCCTGCCTTCATCACCCCTCAAGTGGTCAACCCTGGCTTTATCGCCAGTGGCTTCGGCTTCGTCACGGCAGACTCTAAACCCGTCGCTGGCCTCCGCTCCACGATTCTCGGCGGCTCCCCCGCAATCAATAACGTCCGCGGCTTCCAAAACCAGTTCATTGTTTTCGATCTCTTCCTCTCCGGCTTCCTCAGCGAAGGGGATCGCCATATGGTGCTCGAAAGCGGTGCCGAAACCTACGTCCTTCCCTCAGCAATTCAGGTAGCAACCCGTCGCGCACCAGAAGTTATCAACGTCAATTGGATCTCTCCCGCAGCAGACGGCACGCGTCTTGCACAAGTCACCGCCACCGGCATCAATAACAGAACTCGCGTCCTCGTCGACGGAGAACTCGCTCCAGTCCGCAACTTCGCTGAAGCCTCCGGCACCCTACAAGTCGCTGTCCCGACAGCCGCTTCAGGTCACGTTGCCCGCATCGTCCTGCTTAACGCCGACGGCCAGAGCTCCCTCTTCCTCCGTCCCGATGCGCCGGCACAACTCCCTTTCACCGAACCCGAAGCCAGCACCTTCTCGATCACCCCAAACACCATCAACCCGGGCACAGAAACGGTTTATGAAATCAACTCCCCCGGAGCCCGTTTCCAAAACGGTCGTGTTACCGTCGGCTTCGGCTCAAGCGATATTCAGGTCAGAGCCATCACCGTTCTCTCACCAACCAAACTTCTGGTAAGCGTCGTCGCCACTCCCCAGGCACCCGCATCCACCTACACCGTCACCGTGCAATCCGGACTCAACCACATGCAGCTCCGCAACGGCCTCGGCGTTCAAAATCTCTCCGCAGCTTTCGGCCGCCCGGCCCTCCAGCCAGACTCACGCTGGACTACCGAATCCGGTAACCCCTTCGTGATGCCCGGCTCGAATGCTTTGGTCCTGGTAGCTGGTCTCAATTCCAGCAATCCACGCGTCACGGCAACGTTGAACGACTTGCCAATCACGGTACTCTCTGCCGCCTCCGGTCGAGTCCTGCTCCAGATCCCGGCAACAATGAGCACAGGCTGGGCACAGCTCAAACTCAATGTCGAAGGTGAAACAGTCAACAGCGTTCTTGTCCAGATTACCGGTGCCGCCCCCACCATCCAGCGTCTCGAAGGTTCAGACCAGTTCAACATCGATACCATCCGCCCGGCCATCCCAGGCGATCAGATCCTCGTCACATTCACCGATCCTTCGCAGTCAACAGATTCCACTCTCAGAGCAAACGAAGTTTCCTTCGCCCTGGGCGAAACACCAATCTACACATTGCGCGTCGAGCGCATTGCAGCAGAAACCTTCCAGGCCGCAATCACCCTACCCAGAGGAATAGCCGATGGCACCCAGTCGCTTTCGGTAGTCGTCAACGGCCGCACCTCCTCTCCCTTCAGCATCGCCGTCCGCAACCGCTAGCCATGCCGCTGTTGCAGCTTTTGCTACTGGCTCAAATCGCAAACCCAAGAGCCACCTACGACGGCCGCCAGCTTTACTTCCAACTTGGTGCCTCCGTCCACCGCGTCATTGAAACAGACGAGTTCCAGCCCTTCGCCGAAGACGCAACCAACCCTCAAGTCACATTAGGCGGCATCCAGGTCGCCTTCCTCAAGCCAGACAACGGCGCAATTGTCGTGGGCGGTCGCACTTTCTCCGGCCCCGCAACCAAACTCCAAATGAGCGGCAACGGTCGCTTCCTGCTCTTGGACAATCAGTTCCTGGACCTTGACACCAACACAGCCCAAACCCTTCCATCCAACCCCAAAGCCGTTACCTCGGATGGCACAGTCTTGCTCGAAGACGGCAACCTTTGGCGGCACCCACCCCTTCCTTTTCGATCCACTAGCGAAACCTCAATCAGTGACAACGGCGAAGTCCTCTTCTACACACGCGAAGTTATCACAGGCCTTGGCAAATTCACCGAGCACTGGCTTTATTCCTACCACCGGTCCTCCCGGGAAATTCAGCTCTTCTACACCCCTGACCAGCTCGGCCGGTTCCCACGTGTCCTCGCCCTGTCAGCAGACGGCACCACGGCACTAATCATGGTAACGACACTTGGCGGTACTTCGGGCCGCGCCGTTCTCGCGAGCTCAGGCAGGAAGGTGCACTCCCTCCCCGACAGCGAACCCGTCGTCGACGGCACCCTCTCCGGAGATGGCCAGATGGCCTTCCTCGTCACTGAGTCGCAACGATTGATTCGATTGAACCGCTTCACCGGCGAAATTACGACACTCTTCGCCCTACAATAGCCACTAGTGCTCCTCCCGATTCTCCTCCTCACCCTCGCCCAATCCCCCGAATACATCCGCGCCGGCAACCCCGACGACATCATCACCAAACCTAAGCCCGGCTATCTCCTAATGGGAGGCGGCAAAGACGTCGAAGAAGCCTTCCAGTGGATGATCGAAAAATCAAACGGGGGCGACTTCCTGATCCTCCGAGCCCGAGGCACCGCTGCCTACAACCCCTTCGTTCAAAAACTCGGCAAGGTCAACTCCGTAGCCACTCTCATACTCACCAACCGCGAACAATCGAGCGACCCCACCGTCATCGACCGCATCAACAAAGCCGAAGCGATCTTCATGGCCGGTGGCGACCAGTGGAACTACATCAAATTCTGGAAAGACTCACCCGTCTCCAAAGCCATCCAGAAACGCATCGACGCCGGAGTCCCCGTCGGCGGCACCAGCGCCGGCCTCGCCGTCCTGAGCGAATTCTATTTCTCTGCCGAGCACGACACCATCACCTCCGACCAAGCCCTCCAAAACCCCTTCGACGAGAAAGCCAACGTCGGCACCGGCTTCCTGAAAATCAAAGCCCTCAAAGGCACCCTCACCGACAGCCACTTCACCCCCCGCAAGCGCATCGGCCGCCTCGCCGCCTTCCTGGCTCGTCTCAACAAAGTCAAAGGCATCGGCATCGACGAGCGCACCGCCCTCCTTGTCGAATCAAACGGCGAA
>JBIPMY010000137.1:0-13926 GCA_044376335.1 Bryobacter sp. | reverse complement strand
CTGCGTATTTTCACTGATTCCGATCAGCAATCTCAGATGAATCCGATCGGGTTTCTCACGGGAAACCGATCAGAGTTCTCAGAGTTATCCGATCAGCGATTTCACGGCAAACCGATCAGAGATTGGGAGTTTGTGAGAAGGGTGATCGGAATGAAATGAGAAAAGTTGGGGATTGAGTTTGGCGCTGGAGACCGGCATGCGATCCGATGAGGGGCGTGCCACGAAAGAGAGTCTCCATGAGAAGAATCAGAGAGGCGGTGCGGATGCACCGCGATTTAGGCTTGTGCCAGCGAGAGATCGCCCGGGCGCTTGAGATTGGCCAGTCGACGTTGCACGATTATCTGCGGCGTTGGGAAGCGAGCGGGCTTGTCTGGCCGCTGGAAGCCGGCCTGAGCGACGCGGAACTGGAGCGCAAGCTGTTTGGCAAACCGAAGCCGTCCAAGCCGCCAGTACGGCCTTTGCCGGACTTCACCCGGATCCAGGAAGAGCTGCGTGCCAACAAGCACGTCTCGTTGCAACTACTGTGGGAAGAGTACCGAGACGCCAACCCCACATCGCACTATTCGTATGCAAGCTTCTGGCGATACTACGATCAATGGCGCGGCAGCCAGGACGTCGTGATGCGCCAGGAGCACGTGCCGGGCGAGAAGCTCTTTGTCGACTGGGCTGGGCCGAAGCTGACCTGGCACGACCCGAAGACTGGCATTGCTCAGCAGGCGAGCTTGTTCGTCGCCGTGCTCGGTGCGAGTAACTACACCTACGCCGAGGCGACGCTGGACCAGAAGATGGAGCGCTGGCTGCGGGCGCACGTCAATGCGATCGAATTCTTCGGCGGTGCTCCCCGTCTGTTCGTGCCCGACAATACGCGCACTGCGGTGACCAAGGCCTGCCGCTACTCGCCCGAGATCAATACGAGCTATCTCGAAATGGCGCGTTACTATGGCGCGGGCGTGGTGCCGGCGCGGCCCTACAAGCCACGCGACAAGGCCAAGGTGGAGGTAGGCGTGCAGATCGCCGAGCGCTGGATCATGGCCTCGTTGAGGCATCGCCGCTTCCACTCCCTTGGCGAGTTGAACGAAGCGGTGGGCGAGTTACTCGTTCGTCTGAACGAACGGCCCTTCAAGAAACGCGAAGGTTCGCGCGCGAGTAACTTCGCCGGGCAAGACCGGCCTGCCCTACAATCGGTGCCACCGGAACGCTATGAAGTGGCGATCTGGAAACAGGCCCGTGTGAACATCGATTATCACGTTGAATACGAGCGCTGCCTGTACAGCGTGCCGTATCAACTGACAGGCAAGATGGTGGAGATCGCCGCCACCTCGATGACGGTGGAGATCCTGCATGAAGGCCAACGCGTAGCATCACACCAGCGCTTGCGAAAGCCGCACGCGGTCTCGACTGTTACCGAACATAGGGCCAAGGCGCACCAGGCTCATGTGGCCTGGCCTCCCTCGCGCCTGATCCATTGGGCCCAAGGAGTGGGTCCGCACACGGCAAAGCTGGTCGAGCAAATCCTGGCGCAACAGACACACCCGGAGATGGGTTATCGCGGCTGCCTCGGCTTGTTGCGCCTGGCCGAGAAGTACACGCTGCCGCGCATGGAGGCCACCGCCGAACGTTGCCTGCTAACCAATGCGATCTCCTACAAGAGCGCACGGAACATACTGGTCAACGCTGTTGACCGGGTGCCGCTGGACAAGCCCGATAGCGCGCCACAACCGGCGGGTCACGATAACATCCGCGGCGCGAATTACTACGAATAGGAGAACCCGGAATGTTACATCAACCTACCGTGGACAAACTCCACAACATGCGCCTGAGCGGCATGGTAACGGCCTGGGAAGCGATCCAGGCCGACGCCGATGCAAGGCAGATGAGCTTCGAGGAAAAGCTCGCGCTGATGGTCGACCGGCAGTACACCCAAAGGCAGAACGAAGCGCTCACGCGCCGCCTGCGCTACGCCAAGCTCAAAGGCAACGCGGCGGTGGAGAACATCGACTATCGCGCCGCTCGCGGTCTGGACAAGGGCGCGGTGCGAGCGTTAACCCAAGACTCGGCCTGGGTGGGCCGCCACGAAAACATCTTCATCACCGGACCAACCGGCGTGGGCAAGAGTTACATCGCTTGCGCGCTGGCGCAGAAGGCCTGCCGGGATGGACACCTTGTCTTGTACACGCGCGCGCCGGCCTTGTTCCGCGACTTGTCGCTTGGCCGCGCCGACGGGAGCTTGCGTCACGTACTGGCCAGGTTGGCGCGAGTCGACGTGTTGATCGTTGACGACTGGGCCATGGCGCCGATGACAGAAAACGAAAGGCGCGACTTCTGGGAGATCGCCGAGGAAAGATATCAAAGTTCCTCGACGATCCTGACCAGTCAGGTTCCCGTAAGCCAATGGCATCAGCAGATCGGCGATCCGACTGTCGCCGACGGCATCCTGGACCGGCTGGTTCATAACGCGCATCGCTTCGAACTAAAAGGCGAATCCTTGCGCCGCGCCAATACCAAAAAGGAGGATAAAGCCGAGCGCTAAAGCGCCCGCTGGACTCTCCATTGCTGGGATGGGAAAGGGGCTGCGCTCCCCTTTCCCACACCCTTTCCCGCGCTCTCAACTTCCCGCCTTCGCTTCGCTCCGGAACTGAAACCAGCAAGAAAGCCTTGACGAATCCGATCACTCCCACGACAATCAAAACACCAGCGTCGCTTCGCTCCGAACGTCTGATCGGAATCGTGAAAAGACTGATCGCTTTCAAATGAGAAAGGTGATCGGAATGGTGAGATTACGCATACTGTAGTTGGAACCCCTTCCAATGTGAATTTCGGCATCTTTACGCTGTCTTGTTCCGAATGTACAGACCAGCCAAATACAGGGAGTTCCGGTAGTGCTTTCTTTAGTGCGTTCACCTTCAATCTTGTTGTTCGGGATGAGACTGATGGAGGAGTTGGGACATTTGCAGGCAGTTCGACAGGCGGCTTCATTTACCGGAACGCCAGCCCCATCAACATTAGCTGGGTTCCGCTGATTCTGGGGCCCGGCACTGTAAATGCTACAAGCGGATCGTTTGGGCCTACGGTGATTTTTATGCTGAGAGATACGAACATTGTTGCGCCCAATTCGGGCGCCAGACCTGGACAGACGACTGTGGAAGGTTTCATTAGCTCATCCACAGAAACGCCAGCGGTGGAGGGCATCCCCGAGCCCGGGTCATTTGCACTTTTTGGGAGTGGCCTTATTGGTCTATATTGCCTGATGCGGAAGAAGTAGATTTCTTCAAAGCCTATTCGTTAAAGTCGCTCAGCATTGATTTGGTGAGCGACTTTTTCCAGTTCTGTTATCCGGATGCGTTGATTTCTGATAGTCTGCTTTTCTATGTCCACTATTGGTGATCAATACATATTGGGTGTGGGGCGGTCTGATCATGACCGGCTTCATGTGATTAGCGAGATTCATGACGGGGATACGCGGGAGTTACTGAAGCGTGCGGGACTGAGTGCGGGGCACCGGTTTGTTGAGTTTGGCTGCGGGCTGGGGTATGTGTCGCGGTGGGCGGCTGAGCTTGGGGCTCATGCTACCGGTATTGATTTGAATGAGCATCAGGTAGAGGTGGCTCAGAGGATGGCGGATGAGGCGGGTTTGAAGACGGCTCGTTTTCAGGTGGCCAATGTTTATGAACATGGGCTGGAGCCGGAGAGTGTGGACGTGACTCATTGCCGGTGGCTGCTGGTGCATCTGAATCGCCCTGTGGATGCGATGCGGAGTATCTATGCGGCGCTGAAGCCGGGTGGGGTGATGGTTTGTGAAGAGTGTGATGCGAGTGCCATTTACAGTGAGCCGCCATCGCTGGCATACCAGGAGTTTGTTGAGTTGGGACTCAATGCAGGTAAGCGGCGAGGAGCCGACTATTGTGGAGGGAAAAGAGCTCATTTGTGGGCGCGCGAGGCTGGCTTCGAGATTGTGCATGTGAATGCTTATCAACCGCATTACATTAGCGGTAAGCATAAGGGTTTCTGGAACTGGACGATGGTGACTGCGGGAGAGGGGATGGTGCGAGAAGGGACGCTGAGTGAGGAGCGGTTGCGGGAGCTCGAGCGAGGGATGAGTGCAGCGGACATGGACCCCCATACGGTGGTGGCCCATGCCCGGATGCATCAGTTGATTGCGCGGAAGCCTGCCTAGAGCAGGCTCCTTTTTGATGAAGTACTCAGATCAGAAATATAGACTGCAAGCAAGTCCTGGTGATAATGAAAGCAGGGTGGCAAGCCCCTGACTATTCGTCAAGGATGTCCCATAATACAAGGCCTGTAATAATCCGAATGCCCCTACTGAGGTGTCGCCGACTATGGCAATCGTTATGACATTTGTGATCGCATCACAGATGGCATTCTCAACGACAAAGGAAACTAAGCGTCCGACAATACCATACTCAGGTGCAGCTGCCAGCCCGAGTGGGTCCTTGAAGACTAGAGGCGAGTTATTTGCATAGTTGTAGGTGAATGGTTGTAAGGGGTCATCCTGGAGGAAGCGCCCCGTCTGAGGATTGTATAGTCGAGCTCGCAGGTAGACGTCACCGCTGATCGGAACAAATTCACGAGAGGTGAAAGCGAGCTGACTGGTGATTGCGGGATTGCTGTTTTGGAGCGGACGGCCAAAGGAGTCCAGTAGAAGTTGGCTCAAGATAGCACCAGAGTTGTCCACAACCGTGCGGACAGTGCCAACGTTGTCGGTGAGCAACCAGCGGGTTTGGCCAGCGACGTCTTCAGCGAAAACAGCGTCGAGACCATTTCCATAGAGCCGACGCGTAATGATGTTTCCAGGAGCAATTGAGACGATGGGGTGAAGAGCATCATAGTAGAAGCGGGTTTCACCGGTTGCTTCCGTGAGGGAGATGCGACGGTTTAGCGCGTCATATGCGAAAGTGTTGCGGCCCGTCTCGATAGCAGAAGCGTTGCGCGCGATGATGGTGGTGACACGATTGCGGAAGTCATAGACATAGGACAGGGTTGTGCCATCCAATCGATTGCGGCGTTGGACTAGATTGCCTTCAGCGTCCGATGTGTATTCAAACTGTGCATCTGAAAGCAGTACATTGCCGCCGAGACCGCTTTGGTAGCTGTACTGGTGCGTAGCGCTTAAATGGCTGGTGAGGCGATTTCCGGCTGAGTCATAGCTATAAGATTCCTGCGGCTGTACCAGGGGGTTGGGGTGAGTGGCGCGGGTGAGTTGGCGGGCAGCATCGTATTCGAAAAGATGGAGCCCTTCTGTATCGGTCATCTGGGTGACATCGCCAAGGGTGTTGCGGCCAAACGTGAGTATATTCAGAGGAATGGTTCCAGCGGGGTTCGTGTGACGGATGGCGCTGAGGCGAGACGCACAGCCACCGCAATCGAATTCCATGGCAGTGTTGGCAACTGGCAAGGTGCCAATCAGATCTGCGAAGCGGCGAATTGTGATGGGGAGGCCAGCGGAGTCGTATTCAAACTGGACTCGTTTGTTGTTTGCCCCGCCGCCAGATTGGGTTAGTGCCGATAGCTCGTCAAGTCCATTGAATATTTGCTGCGTGTTTCCGCCAAGGGAATCGACCATTCCTGTTTGGTTGTTATTCGAATCAAAGGTGTTGTCGATTGAGAAGGTTGCTTGGCCGGTATAGGTGGCCTCTTTCCGTGTGTTCCGGCCAAGAGCATCATATTGGAAGGTCAACGTAGCGGATGGATCGGAGGCGGAGAGGATCAGGCCGTCTGGATTGTAGGTGAAATTGATGATGCGACCATCGGCCCAAGTCTCGCGTGTTCGCTGGTGGGCAGCATTGAAGGTGTAGTCGATGCGGCGGCCATTGCGGTCGATCTTGAAGAGCAAATCGCCGGTGGTGCTCCAGCCGAGGGTGGTGATGGCTCCGCGGGGATCCCGGATGGTGGCTGGAAGGCCCTGGGGAGTGAAAGTGCGAACGGTGGTGGCCCCTTGGGGGTCAATAAAATGCGTCTGATTGCCCAGGGAGTCGTAACGGAACTCGGTAGTAAGGCCGGCACGATCCCGCTGGAAAATGAGGCGGCAGTTAGCGTCAAAAGTATTGGTTGCGACACCACCGGCGGGATCGGTGCTCGTCGAGAGGGCATTGCACACGGTGTTGTAAGTGAACGACCAACGGCGATTGGCGGAATCGGTGCGAGAGAGGACGTTGCCGGCTGCGTCATAGGTAAAGCTGGTGAGGTTTCCGGCGGGATCGCTTTGGGTTAGCAGGTTGTTTGCTGCGTCATAGGTGCGGACGGTGTCGCGGAAAGCTAAGGCGTTCAGGTAGCGGCGCTCTGTGAGGAGATTGCCGCGCTCGTCGTAGATGTAATCGCGGCGGAAGCCACGGCCGTTGAAGAGGGTTTGGGTGAGTGAGCCGGGGGTGCTGGAAAGCTGGTTGCAGCCGACTAGCGTTGTGATGTTGCCTTCGGGTGGGCAGGAGGCGGTGAGGCGGCCTGTTGTGTCATAGACGTTGCGGATCACGTCGCGGCCTGAGGGGTCCTGAGTGCGGGTGAGGTAGTTGGGGAATGCGGGATTCTCGTAGAAATTGCGGGTGATCTGGTTGAGTTGATCGGCAATGGTGGAGAGGTTGCCGGCAGGATCGTAGGTGTAGCGGAGTTCGGCACCGTTTGGTTCGCGGATGTTGGTGATGCGGTTTTGGCCGTCACGGGTGATGGTGAGCTGGACGCCGGTGGAGCTCAGAATCGCGGTTGGGGTGAAGGTGAGCGTGTTGCCGTTGCGATCGCGGATGAGTTTGATGCCGTCGATTTCATCCATCTCGTAGCGGACCCCTTCTTTAGTGGTGAGGTTGTAGCGGCGGGGATTCCAGACGTTGGTGAGGTCTGCGAAGGCGACCCCATCAAAGAGGAAGACGCTGGTTTCGGGGACTTCCAGTTTGTCGAAGACGCCAGCGTCTGGAGTGAAGGCTGGAGTGACTACGCTAGGGAAGAGGAAGGACGGCGCGGTGGGGGCAAAGCGGAAGCCGACGCGGCGGCCGTCGGGGGTGGTGACGTAGACCTTTGCGCCGGGACGCATGCCTTGCAGAGGAGTTTCGGTGGGGGCATCCACTACAGAGCCGAAGAGGCCCAAGCGCCAGCCGGCACCGAAGTCGCCTGAGCGGGTGTCGATGCTGTCGTAGATGCGGGTGATGTTGAGGGGGACACCGACGAAGGGGATGGTGAGGTCGTTGACGGTGGCGGTGAACTGGCCTAGCTTGAGGTTGCCGGAAACGGTGTAGGGGAGCTCGCGCACGATGCTTTCGAGGCCTTTGGTGATCGTGACTACGACGGTGTAGGCGTCGTTCGCGAGAAGAGTTGGATCGATGGTGGCGATGGAGGCGGCGGTGACGGTGCCGGTGCCTGTGGCGAGCTGACGATCGCTGACGCCGGGCTTTTTGAGGAGTACGGTCCATGTGAGAGAGGGGCCGCCGGAGTTAGGGTCGGTGATGGTGGCTACGATGTTGACGGGGCGGGTGAGGTCTGTGCCGACCGAGGGCGAGATGAGCTCAAAGGTGGCAGGTGGGATGTCGATGACGTTGACGGTGAAGGCCTGAGTGGCCACCGCACCCTGGAGATCCTGAGCGCGGGCGAGGAAGGCCTGGGGGCCGACCTGGCTTGGCTGAGGAGTCCAGGAGATGAGGCCGGTGGATGCGTTGATGGTGGCTCCGGTGGGGAAGGTAACAAGGCTATAGGTGATGGTTGTACCTTCGGGATCAAATGCATTCACGTCGTAGGCGTAGGGCTGGTTGGTGCGGCCCTGAGTTACTGCCTCTGAGAAGATGACTGGCGGTGAGTTTGTGTTGATGGCGTTGGCAACGGAGATGACCCAGGACTGGGTGGTGATGGCCCCGATGTTGTCGCGAGCATCAAGGGTGACCGGGTGGGTGCCGACCTGGCTCGGGTTGGGAGTCCAGAGGATGACGCCGGTGGTTGGGTTGAGCGTCATGCCGGTGGGGGCAGAGAGGAGGGCGAAAGAGATGGTGTCGCCAGCGTCTGGATCTGTGGCGGTGGGGATGTAGCTGTAAGTAGAGTTTGCGTTTGCCGTGGTGGGTGGGATGGAGGTGAAGGCCGGGCCACGGTTGAGGTTCCGGGTGTTGATGGTGAAGGACTGGGTGGCTGTGGCGCCGCTGAGGTCGCGGACGCGAAGGACTACAGGGAATGCGCCTTGAGCTGCGGGTGTCCACTGGATGAGCCCGGTGCTGGAATTGAGCGTCATGCCTGAGGGGCCGTTGTCGAGCAGGTAGGTGAGGACGTCGCTAGCGTCCGGGTCTGTGGCGCGGACGGCGTAGGAGTAGAGGCGGCCGACATTGGCGCTGGAGAGGGGCGTGGAGATGAGTTGCGGCGGTGTGTTGAGGATCTGAGTTTCGATGAAGAGGGTGAAGGTTTGAGTGGCGGTACGGTTGCGGCTGTCCCGCACGGAGACAGAGATGCGATAGGAGCCCCCTTGCCCCGCGCCAGGGAGCCAGTTGAGGCGGCCGGTGGTGCTTTGGGTCATGCCAGAGGGAGCGCCGGTGATCTGCCAGGTGAGGACTTCGCCGGGGTCTGGGTCAGCGACGGTGGGGGTGTAGACGTAAGCGGCTTCCGTGCGGCCACGGGTGGGAGGGGCGGTGAGGATGCTGGGTGGGGTGTCGCCGCGTTGGGTGCGGGGGATTGGTGTTACAGAGGATTCGGTGCCGGTGCGGGATTCCTGGCCGAGGGAGTTGAGCCAGCGGACTTCATAGAAGTAAGTTGAGTTGTTGGTGAGGGGTTGATCGGAGAAGGCACCAGTGGTGGTGATGAGAGCGCCACGCAGGAGGGTGGGTGCGCCGGTGGGAGTGCGGCGGTAGATGTTGTAGCTGACGGCTCCGGGGATAGGAGTCCATTTGAGGTCTGCACCGCTGTCTTTGGCGCGAGGGAGGAGATCGTCGATGGTGACGAAGGGGCCCTGGCCGATGATGAGCTGGGCGGCATGCTGATTGTTGGTTTCACTGCCTTCGACGATCAGGTTGGTGGTATCGGCGGTGACGACGAGATTGAATTGGCCGGCGGGGGGATTGAGCCATGTGATGGCGAGGTCTTCGTATTCGCCGGGATTGAGGATGCGGGTGGTGTTGAGCGCGCCGAGGAGGGGGCCGCCGACGCCATTGCGGAATTCGACACGGTTGACTGGGGCTGGGAGGGAACCGCCGTTGCCGATGCGGGCGATGAGGCTAGCGGAGGCAGGGAAGTTTGCGTCGAGACGGCGGAGCAGAGAGACGGAGATGTCGGGGGCGGAATTGGGCTGAATGATGGAGTTGGGGAGGAAGCCGTTGGTGCGGAAGTTGTTAAGACCGGGAGTGAGCCAATTGGGAGTGGTGATGGTGGGTACGCTGAGGTTGTCGTTGATGTTGGTGATGGTGAAGGCTTCCTGATTCCAGACGGGGCGGGTGTTGGCCCAATTGTTATTGAGGCCGGTGTAGGCGCGGAGGCCAGGGCCGGTGCCAGCGAGGGGGATGTCGGCTACGACGAGGACGTCGGCGTGGCCGTCGAGATCGATGTCGGCAACGGTGGGGCCTTCGCCGGCAGTGGTGGAGCCGTGTGGGAATTCGTTGAGGATGAAGCCATCGGTGCCACGGAGGATGTAGAACTTTTGCTGGTCAGCATACAGGATTTCTGCGCTGCCATCGTTATTGAGATCAAAGATAACGGAGCCAGTGACACCGGAAGTAGTTTCAAAGATCGGGATGGTCCATTTGACGGAGCCGTCGGTTTCATAGAGGGTGTAGCTGGATTGATCGACGATGCCGAATTCGGGTTGCCCGTCGCCATCGACATCGCCGATGGCGGGTTGACCGCCCCATGTTCGAGTGTTCGGACTGTTGACCGACCATTTGATGGTGCCGTCGTGTTCCAGCAGGTAGACCAGGGTGTTGCCGCTGGGGCGGATGAGAATTTCCGGGTTGGGGTCTGCGTCGAAGTTGGCGATGGCGACGGGACCATCAAGAAGGGTGGCTGGGGAGTTGAGCTTGTCCCAGTAGATGGTGCCGTCGGCACGGTAAGCGGTGGGGCCAGCGATGACTTCGAGGTTGCCGTCGAGATCGAGGTCGGCAACAGCAGAGGCGATCTGAACGAAGCCCTGACCTTTGGCGGAAGCGCCACGCCAGAGGCGTGTACCGGTGGCAGAGAAAACGTTGCGGCCAGCGATGAGTTCGACGGTGCCGTTACGATCGAGGTCTGCGGCGATGATGCCGGAACTTGAGCCATCCACGGTTAGGGTGGAGCGCCATTTGAGTGTGCCATCGTTGTTGAGTGCCAGGAGGCGGAGGAAGGGATCGATGGTGATTAGCTCAGGGCGACCGTCGCCATCAATGTCGGCAATCGTGGTGGATGCCTGGGGGGCGACTTCGAGTGTAGGGTCGGTGACGGTGAAAAGAACTGCGCCGGTGTTGCCCGAGACGACACGCAGGATGCCCCGGTTGCCCACAATATAGGTAGAGAAAACAACATCGGGGATGCCATCGCCATTGACGTCGCCGACGGTGGGAGTGCTGAGGGAGGCGCGTGAGGTGGGGATGTCGGTGAAGGTTTCCGCTACCCATTTGACAGCAGGGTTGAGGGCAGTGGCAGCGGGGGGCGTGAAGGTACTGTTCTGGCCGGTGTGGCGGAGGTTGTTGGTTTCATTGCTTTCGAGGATGACGTTGTTGGCGTCGACCAGGACATAGATGATGTTGCCGGGGAAGAGGAGAGTGCCGGAGATGGGGATGTTGGCGGCGGTGCTCGCGTTGACGGTGAGGGATGAGGCGACGCTGCCAGAGCCGAGAAGATTGTCGATCATGAGATCGTAGCGGCCGTTGTTGTTGCGGTCTTCAAAGGCGGTGAGCTGGAAGCCGGGGGAAGAGGTGGCGGTGCCGGCGTTGAGGATGGTGACCGAGAGTGAGCCGCTGGTGGCGAGGGTTTGGGGGTCTGTATTAACTGAGGCAGTGATTGCGGTGGGGCGGAGATCGGGTGCTGACTGGGCGAGGAGCATGCCAAAGGGGAGCACTGCGAGGAGGCAGGTTTTCTTTGAACGCCGTGCGAAGGCGGCGAGAGCGAGGGCGACGAGGGCGGCGGTTGAAGGCTCTGGAATTTCGTTGTTGCTGATGGGGCTGAGGGTAGCGAAGCCGTTGACGTAGATGGAGGCTACAGAATCGGGATCGAAGTGGGCGAGGCCGGCGGCATCGGTGAGGCTGATGGTGCCAGTGGCTGAGAAGGTTTGCCCGACGGCAAGTTGGGCGACCTGGAAGAAGAGGGCGTGGGAGACGTCATCGGGTGAGCCTGAGGCCGGGACTGCGTTGGTGTTGTCGAGGGCACCGGCGAGGCTGTTGGTGTAGATGTTGCCGAAGACGTATTCGGGCTCGTCGATTTCCCAGGAGGAGAAGGCGATGGAGTTGACGGGGGCGTTGAAGGGCAAGAGAAAGGAGATGAATTCGCCGTATTCGTTGAAAAAGGTGTTGAGATCGCGGTCGAGGTCGAGATCGATGAAGAGAGTCCAGGAGGCGTTGGGGATGATCTCGGTGGTGTTGTTGGTGAAAGAGAAGGTGAACGAGCCGAGGTTGTTTGCGTCGAGATTGGAAGTGAATTCCGGGGAAGCGTTGTTGAAGGTTGCAATAGGAGTGGGGTTGCCTGCCGAGTGGAGGAAGGCTTCGAGGCTGACGAACTGGATGGAGGTTGCCTGCAGGCCGGAGCAGAGCAGGCAGAGGAGTGCGAGGCGGATGAGGGCGGAAGATAAACGCATAGGTGGAGTGTTCGTTTCGTTAGAAATTGCAGACAAAAAGATCTATACAGGGAACTCGTAATGGACGGGTTTGGCGTCTCATTGAAAATCGAAAAACAATTGTCAAAAGCTGGATTTGCTGGCCAGCGATCTCAAGAATGGCCTATGCTACGCTACTTTTTGGTTTTGATTCAAGAAGTTACCCTTGAGGGGTAATTTGGAGGATGAGTTGGGATTCCGCTGTCGTTTTTTTCGTCCAGGAGACTTGCCAGATGCCATTCGGTTGCTGGCGCAGGACCGTGGGCTGTTTCAGAAGGATTTGTGGAATCGGCTACCGGAGTTGATTCTGGATCTGATGGAGCGCAAGCGTTTGGTGGGTGGGGTGGTGGAGGATCTGGAGACGGGGAAGCTGGCTTTCTTTGGGATGACGGGATGGGCAAAGCCGGAGCGGATTGGCAAGGTTTTGGACAAGGGGCCAGTGCTGTTTCGAGACGCACTGTTGCGTGAAGAGACTCTATTCCTTTCACCCAAACAGGTGGCAACTGCGAATGGATCTGGTGATCTGGCGCTGGTGCATTTGGGGGGCTGCCCTGATGAAAAGGACTTTGGGTTACCTAGGGGATTTGAAGTGCACCGGATGGCGTTTTCGTTCTTTATGACGGTGCATGCCGGGTATCGGATTTCTGAGTTCTGGCAGGAGAACCTGCTGGCTGAGGCGAGTTTACATGCAGAGTCTATGGGGATGAGCGAGGTGAAGCGCGCGGGTGGGGTGGGGAGGTTGTTTTGCTTTAGTCGTGCGGACGCGGCTGCCAAGCCAGGGGCTCAACTGGCTTATCTGATGAAGTATCCGCCGCCGCGATTGGGATTTACCCAGCCACAGCAAAGATTGCTGGAGTTGGCGTTGCTCGATTATGCAGATGCGGCGGCAGCTGAGGAGTTAGGAATTTCGAGCGAGGCAGTGCGCAAGCGCTGGAGAGCGATTCACTCACGGCATGAGTTTGGAGAGGGGAAAGATCAGCGACGGGGTTTGCTTGCTTATGTGCGACAGCATCTGGAGGAGCTTCGGCCCTGGCCCAAAGGTTGACCGTCTGTGGTCATGCGGCGGCATGTGGTCAGTCTTAGGGCTCGATTTCGTCCTGATATTCAAGCGGGATATCGTTTTCGGGGAATTGTTTTGGGCGTAGTGGGAGGGGGTCTCCTTCACTGGAATCTTCGATGCCTTCGAGGATGCCAGCTTCGGTGAATTGGCCTTCTTCTATGAGTTCTTCAATGCTTTCGGAGCTGGATTCGGTTTTGCCGGAGATTCCCTGGGTGTCTCCAGATTGACCGGCTGAGTCTGGGCCGAGGCCCTTCTGGTTGTGCTTATCCATGTGGAATGGAGAGCATTTTAGAGACCAGCTTGCGTTTGGCTGTGGAGGTGCAGGTAAGATTGCCATGCAACCTACACAAGAAGCAGCTGGAGATATGAAGGCCAGCGCGCTCAATCATCTGATTGAGACGACAAAGGATGGCGAGAACGGATACGCTGCGGCGGCAAGAGATTGCAGCGATGCGAGTCTGAAGCACACGTTTATGCAGTATTCGCGCGAACGCCGGGATTTTGCGGTGAAGCTGCAAAGACTGGTAGAAGGACAAGGGAAGATCGCCGAGGTGGATGGGACGCTCGGTGGAGTGGTGCACCGCGGATGGATCAATCTGAAATCGACCATGTCGACCCGGGACAATCTTGCCGTGCTTGAGGAATGCGAGCGTGGTGAGGATCATGCCGTGAAGCAGTATCTGGAAGCCCTTGAAGGACAAGAGCTGGGTAGTGCAACGGCATTGGTACAGCAGCAGTGCAATCAAGTAAAGAAGGCTCATGAAGAGATTGTGAAATTGCGTGACAAGCGGAAGGCGAGTATGCCGGCGAACTAAAGAGGTATCGGGGGAGTGCATCGGAGGGGCGCTCCCCCAAGTGGTTGAGGTTCGTCGGATTTGTTAGAGTTTGGAGCATGGTTCGTGAACTGATTTTGCTGGGTGTCTCGGCGTGGATTGGCATTGCCCAAGTGGGTGCCCCTTTTGAGGCGAAGATGGTGCGGGTGAAGATTGATATGCCGGCGAGTCAGCAGGGCGTGGATCTGTTTCCGGACCGGGAGCAGCCGCTGGAACTGGGTAGTTATCAGCGAAGATTGAAGCAGTTTGGCATTGCGGTGCGGGCCGGAGATAGCATCATGGTG
>JBIPMY010000509.1:0-4090 GCA_044376335.1 Bryobacter sp. | reverse complement strand
CATCTGGGCGGGGGTGGGTATGGGACGTTTTGGGATGAAAGGGCTACAAATCCTGCCTCGACCGGGTATAAATCTTCACGGGAGAGAAGCCTCGAAGACCGAATCCGAAATGAGAAGGACCCAGCGCGGAGAAGGAGTCTTGAGAGTGATCTTCGATATGAGCGGACTGCGCGGCAGAGAAGAGATGCGCGGGAACGTGCACAGGGAGAAATTGTGAGAGAAGCCAAGGAACAGCGGATTGCGGCCAAGCGCCTTGATGGAGGATCGAGGTTCAACATCCGGTTTGAGGGGGCGGTGGCACCGGAGGCTGTAACTGAGGAAATGATTCGAAGGGCGCTGGATCGCTACCTGGAGTTTTAGTGATCGAAATTGAGGCCGACTGTCGCATTGCGGACAGGAGACCGTTCGATGAAATATGCTTTGGCTCTCGCCGGCCTGGCGGGATTGGGCTTTGCACAGCAGACCGTTACTCAATATGTCCAGCTTGAGCCTATGGTGGCGCGACCTGGGCAAACTGTAAGCATTCGGGCTTGTGTTCAGAGTACGGCAGTAAGCCGGGTGGCGCTGGAGCCGCGTGTTGCAGGGCAGCCTGTGATCTCTGAACTGGTGTCGCAGGGTGGGTGTATCTGGAGAGGTTCGTTTGTGATGCCGGGTGCGGGTGTGGACGATGTGTTCCGGCCGGATTTTGGTTTCTTGCGGCTCTATTCGGGCGGGACGCTGATTGAGACGACCAATGTGTTTCCAGAGGTGTTCACCAATGAGCTGCCACTGTTGCCGGTTGTGCAGTTGGGGCCTGGGGTGCAGCGAACCAGCCATGTGGTGAATGTGGTGGAGCCGCGGATGTTTCCGTCAACGGAATCGCGGTTGTTTCAGCCGGATCTGGCTGCGGCGACTTCCCGGTTTTATCAGTATCTGCCGGACCAGTATGACCAGTTGAATATTGTGTTTGGACGCCGTTACTTTGCGAACCGTTATCACGTGGTGGTGAGGCAGAATGCGACAGGGATTGGGCAAAGTCTCACAAATTTGAATGCGGACAGCTATGGGTCTGCGGCGCGGTTGGAGGGAGTGAATGTGTTTCCGCAGTCGCCTGCTTTTGACGGGGGAGAGCGAACTCAATCGCATGAGTTTGCGCATCAGTGGGTGAACTACATCCGGTTTGGGGCGCTTGCAGGTGGAGGGTCGCACTGGCCTGTGTCTTCGATTGCGAGTGGAGTTATGGGATCGGATGCCGGTGCCTTTGGATGTGCGCTCAAGCTGGAGAATGGAGTGCTGGTAAGTTCTGCTGTGCCGGGGCCCAAGGCCTTCAATCCACTGGATCTATATCTGATGGGATTGATTCCAGCGGAGGAGGTGCCCGATCAGTATGTAGTGACGGATGTAGCGGCGCAGAATGCGCTGCGGACGAATTGCGCAAGGCCACCATTGCAACCAGGGCAGTTTGAAGTAGTTCGGATTTCGGATCTGGTGGACCGGCTGGGGGTACGTGCGCCTGGGCCAAAGCAGTATCGCCTGGCGACTGTTGTTGTTTCCGACCGGTTGCTGAATCAGGAAGAGATGTCGTTCTATAGCTTCTTTGCGCGGAGAGCCGAGGAGCGGGTGAGGGTTTGGGTGAAGCAGGGCTTTGGCGGTGAGTATTCCAATCCAATGTGGGTTGCAACGGGTGGAAGGCTCAGTTTGGATACACGGATTGTGCAGGAGCCAGTAGCTGAGATTGCTGGAGGCGGTGTAGTGAACGGGGCATCATTTAGCGCGGCGCAAGCATTGAGTCCTGGAGGGCTGGCTTCTATCTTTGGGGCCAATCTGGGAGGTGTGAATACGGGTGCCACTGCACTGCCCTTACCAGTGAATCTGGGAGGCACAAGGGTGTTTGTGAACGGGCGGCCAGCGCCGCTATTCTTTAGTTCTGCCGGGCAGGTGAATTTTGTTGTCCCGACCGATGTGGTGGCCTCAGCGCAGGGAGTGGTTAGCGTGCGAGTAGAGAGTGGGACTGGGGCCAGTAACGTATCGTATGTGCCGCTGCGGGCGAATGCGCCTTCGCTGTTTACCTATGGTGAGGGGCGGGCGATTATCGTTGATGCGCAAAACCGTTTGATTGGCGCGGACAATCCGGCGCGGCCATTGCAGACTGTGGTGCTTTATCTGACGGGCATTGGGCAAACGAACCCTGGAGTGGTTGCTGGGGAGGCGGCACCATCCGCTGTGCTCGCGCAGTGCGGAGTGCGACCGATTGTACGGATGCCGAGTGCGCAGGTGGCGGCTGAGTTTTGTGGATTGACGCCAGGGCTGACGGGCCTTGCGCAGATCAACTTCCGGATCCCTCTGAATCAGGGGGAAGGGGATGTTCCGCTTGAGGTGGTTTGGGGCGGGGTAACGAGTAACTCGGCGGTTATCCGGCTGAGGCAGTAAGCAAGCGGTGGATGGTGGCTTCGAGGGCTTTGCGGTCGATAGGTTTGGAGAGATAGTCGGTCATGCCGGCTGCGAGGCAGCGCTCTCGCTCACCGGCCATTGCGCTGGCGGTGAGGGCGATGATGGGGACTTGGGCATTGGGGTTGGATAGCGCCCGGATTTGCCTGGTGGCTTCGAGTCCGTCGAGGCGGGGCATCTGAAGGTCCATCAGGATGAAGTCGAAGGTGTGGGACTGGCAGAGTTCGAAAGCTTCGATGCCGTCATGAGCTGCGGTGACGTGGCAGGAGAGGCGCTCGAGAAGTTTTTGGGCGAGGGTGAGGTTGACCAGGTTGTCTTCGGCTATGAGGATTCTTGTGTTGTCCAGCGAGGCTGGCTGTGGCTGGGGATCAGTTGTGAGCGGAACTGGGTCTGCCAGTTTGAAGGGGAGAAGGAGAGTGAAAATACTACCCTGGCCCAATTCGCTTTCAAGATGCATTGAGCCGCCCATGGCGGCCGCGAGTTCTTTCGCTATCGAGAGGCCCAGACCGAGGCCGCCGTGGCTGCGGGTGCTGGAGTCGTCGACCTGGGCGAAGCGGTCGAAGATGGATTGGAGCTTGCTGGCAGGAATCCCGATACCGGAATCTTTGACTGAGAAAAGAAGCTTCTGATCGAAGAGGCGAGCAGTGATGATGATGTCGCCTTGCGAAGTGAATTTGAGGGCGTTTCCGATGAGATTAAAAAGGATCTGGCGGATGCGGGCAGGGTCTCCGATGACGCTGGCCGGAAGGTTGGTTGCGATGTTGTGAGTGAGGCGGACGGGGGAGCTTTGGGGTGGAGCGAAGAGTTGAGCTGCTTCTTCGACGATCTGGCGAGGGCAGAAGGGGCGCTCAATGATTTTCAGCCGGCCAGCCTCGAGTTGGGACACGTCGAGGATGTCGTTGAGTATGACCAGGAGATGAGAGGCGGAGGAACGGATGGTTTGGACAAACTGCCGGTCCTGACCTTCTGGCGTGGTGTCAAGGAGGAGTTCGCTCATGCCGACAATTCCGTTGAGGGGGGTACGGAGTTCGTGGCTCATGTTTGCGACGAAGCGGTTTCTGGATTCGGCAGCGGCGGCGGCCTGGTCGAGGGCCTGACGGTAGGCTTCGTTCTGTTGTTTGAGTTCTAGCTGGACGCGACGGCGGGCGAAGATGTTGAGGCCGAGCGCAATCAGAAGAACGGATTGTATGGCCAGGAAGATGGCGGCAGCTATGATCCAGGTGCGGTAGCGCGACAAAAAGGACTCATCACGATTGATGAGGTCGGCGTTGCTTGGGAGAAGGGAGTCGTCAATGTTCCAGCGTTGCAATTCTGAGGCTTCGATTTGAGGGCCGGATTCGATGCTGCCCAAGACAGGAATCGATTGCGGCGGAGTGCCGGAGAGAATCTTTAGAGCGATGCCGGCGAGGCGGCGGCCATAGGAATGGCCCATGTTGGGAGAGCCAGCGATGATGCCGGGCATTGCGGCGTAAGAGAGGGCAATTACAGGGGCCTTTGCTGTTTGCCCCAAGTGACGGTAGGTGGAACTGGGTGGGAGAAAAGCGCCGGTTGCGTCGCGTTGGAAGCCGGCGATGAAGACGAGCGAGTTTGGGTCGAGTTTGGCTAGCTTTGAGAGGAGATCGTCGAGTTTGAAGTCTTTGCTGCGCCACTGCTTGAGCTTCGA
>JBIPMY010000387.1:0-5888 GCA_044376335.1 Bryobacter sp. | reverse complement strand
CAGACCCTCGATGCGGTGCTGTCGAAGATTGCGCGCGGGGATGTTTACTTTGGGCAGTTGACGATACCGGAGGGGTCTTCCATTTACGACATCGCGCGGATTCTTGAAGAGCAGAAACTGCTGAGCGGGGCAGAGTTTCTGAAGGCGGCCCAAGACCCTACCTTGATTCGAGATTTGGACGAGCGAGCGCCGACACTGGAAGGCTATCTCTTCCCCTCGACATACCGGCTGCCGCGCAAGATTACCGGGCAATCGCTTTGCGTGAGGCTCACGAAGCAGTTTCGTGAGGTCTGGAAGTCCCTTCATACAGATGCTTCGCCGCGTGAAGTTGTAACGCTGGCAAGCCTGGTGGAGAAAGAATCTGCCGCCCCAGAGGAGAGGCCGCGCATTGCCGGGCTCTTTACGAACCGGCTAAAAAAAGGGATGAAGCTGGAGTGTGACCCGACTGTCATCTATGCCGCGCTGGTGGAGAACCGATACCGCGGCACCATTTATAAGTCAGACCTGATGAACCCGAACCCCTACAACACCTATCAGAATGTCGGGCTGCCGCCGGGGCCGATTGCGAACCCGGGGCTTGAGTCACTCAAGGCGGCGCTCAAGCCTGCCCAGACTGAAGACATCTTCTTCGTCGCCCAACCAGGGGCCACCGGGCATCATGTATTTTCAAAAAATCTAACCGATCATAACCGCGCTGTCGAGGCTTATCGTCGTGGGCAAAAACGTTAAGCGGCAATTGCCTGTATTGCTCGATGGGGTTGAGCTAGTCAGCCCGGAAGTGTTGGAGCGGCTCCTGGTTGAGACCGGGGCGAGTGTTTCATATCTGAGGCGATTGCTGCGCGAGATGCCGGTGAAGTTGCATCCGGTGGTGGAGGGTGTGAGGCAGGACGGGCTGGAGAACTTGTGCCGGACGCTTAGCGGATTGAGCGAGGTTTACGCGCTGGATCCCAAAGCGAGCCGCGACTGCGTACTGGAATCCAAGCGCCACGCTCAGATCCTGCTTGCCAGGCGGCCGGAAGATGGCTGGCGCAAGGTGGTTCTGTTGCATCTGAACACGTGGTTGGAGAACCCGGTGATTTACCCGGTTTGGAGCCGCTTGCAAAAGAAAAACGCCGCCGACTCGTGAGAGCCAGCGGCGTGATTCCAGAAAACTGAGAACTACATCATTTCGACAGTGGCGACCTTGAGTACGTCGCCTTCAACCTTGCCAGTAACCTTGGCCTTGAGGTCCTTATCCTTCGAGCTTGCCTTAAGGGCGGCGAGGGCCTTGACGTTGCCTTCTTCGTCGAACTTGACGAACTTGCCGTCGCTCAGTACGATGCCGAGGCCGCTCTTCGCGCAACCCATGACGCACTGCTTGGTGTGGCTGGCGAGATCCTTTGTTTTGCACGAGGTGTCAACGATCGTGCCGGTCCATGATTCGGCGAATACTGCCGAGCTCATCATTGCTGCAATTGCGAGAATCTTTTTCATGTTTTAGCTACCTACTCTCTTTGGGCATTATACTCCATTCTGCACAGCCGGGGTTAACCCGCTATCATCTAGCCGTGGCCAATAAATCGAATTTCACTGTGGACGAATGGGATCTCTTTCGCAAGATTCCGATGCTCACCGGCTTGGTGGTGATGTCGGCAAGCCCGAGTGGGCCGATCGGGATTTATCGCGAGTCGCTGGCGGCATCTGAGGTTCTGCGTACGGGGCTTGATAGTGCGCAAAGTGAGTTGATGACAGTGCTTGCAGAGGATCTTAAGAATAATGCGAGCATGCACAAGCTGGAAAGTGACAGTGGAGAGGCGATTCGGGCCGCAGGGCTGGCGGGGTGCCGGGAGCTTTCGAATCTTCTGAGAGCAAAGGCGAGTGAGGAAGAAGCTGAGGAATTCAAGAACTGGTTGATCACCCTGGCCCGCAAGGTGGCTGAGGCGGCGCGCGAGGGTGGCTTTCTCGGATTTGGTGGTAAGCAGGTTACACCAGAAGAAGAGTCGATTCTCGATCAGATCGAAATCGCTCTGCGTTAAATGCCTAGTTGCGGGAATGGATTCTTGACCGTATACTCATTTTTTCGCGCTTAGATTTGTTGGCGCGCATCCGATACAGAAGAAGAGTAGAATCCATGTTGTTCCGGGACGAAGCCGATCCTCTAGCACCGCAACGGGAAGCAGCCATGTTTTATGGCCTCTTTCTGCGTGGCCATTCAGCCGATGACCTTCGCCGGGACATCGACGTGCCCAAGGATACGCTGCAGAAGTGGCTGGGCACACGTCGCTACGCGAATAATTTCCGGGACAATTTGAAGCGCGTCTACAGCTATCGCAAACAGGTGCTGGCCATATTCGACGAGCTTGTAATGAACGAGAAGACCCGCCAACGCCTGCAGTAACTGATAATCAAGTCAGCATGATTTTGACCTGTTACGTTGTAGACGCTTTCACGGACTCAGTTTTTCATGGCAACCCGGCAGCGGTTGTGCCTCTCGATTCCTGGCTACCCGATGATGTGATGCAGGCAATGGCTGCCGAGCATAACCTCGCTGAAACTGTATTTTTTGTACAGCAGCCTGATGGCTATGACATTCGCTGGTTTACTCCCAAGACCGAGGTAGATCTTTGTGGACATGCGACGCTTGCTTCCGGCTTTGTGATTGAGCAGTTTATTGAACCCCTGGCTACGTCGATCACTTTTCACTCGAAGTCTGGCCCGCTGGGAGTGGAGATTCGCGATGGGGTTTATACCCTCGATTTTCCTTCGCGCCCACCAACCCCCTGCAGCCCCGATGAGCATTTACTTGAGGGCCTAAATCTGCCAGCAAAAGAGATCCTGGCCGCCCGCGATTACTTTGCCATCTACGAGACAGCAGACGAGGTACGGCGCTTGTCCCCCGACATGCTGGCGCTATCGAGAATGCATCGCTTCGCCGTCATCGCCACCGCACCGGGAGATGAGCCAGGGCTCGATTTTGTAAGCCGCTTCTTTGCCCCCGCCCAGGGAGTGCCAGAAGACCCGGTCACCGGCAGTGCGCATTCGACGCTGATTCCATATTGGGCCAAGAGACTAGGCAAGACTGAATTGCGGGCCAAACAGATCTCAGAGCGTGGCGGCGATCTCTTTTGTGCTCTGGCTGGAGACCGTGTCAAGATCGGCGGGCACGCAGTGCTCTATTCAAAGAACGAGATTTACCTGCCCACCCCCTCCGCCTAACCCTATGCGTGAGGGTGGGGATTCCAATCGCCAAGAACTTGTGAGTGCTGATAGCGTCGTTCACAAGAATTCCAAAAAAACACAACCCGGTCTAACCAATTCAAAAAAAGACCACTTAGCCCCATACCCCCGTAGTCCTCAACCCCTACTCGTCACAACCGCACTCTCCGATCCGCCACAATTTTCAGCGGAAAGGAGCGTTTATGCACATCACCCACGAGCGAGTTCAGGATTATCCAGAACCAGCAACACAACCGGAAGCTCGCCCAGCAAGCACCGTCGAGTGGGCACGCCACAACCTCGCCTTCACCCCAGACCCCCAACAGTCCCTCGTCCTCGATTCCGCCCACCGCCGCGTCCTCGTCAATTGCTGCCGCCAGTGGGGCAAATCTACGACGGCCGCCGTCCGCGCCCTCCACCACGCCGTCCACAACCCAAACTCCGAAACCATCCTCGTCGCCCCCACCCAGCGCCAGTCCGCCGAGCTCCTCCGCAAGATCAAAACCTTCTGCCAATCCCTCACCAACACAAAACTCCAGTCCGACGGAGCCAACCGCCACGCCCTCCAGTTCAGCAACCATGCCCGCATCCTCGCCCTCCCCGGCAAGCGCGACAACATCCGCGGTTTCTCCCGCGTCTCTCTCCTGATCATCGACGAAGCCGCCTGGGTCCCCGACACTCTCTACTTCGCCGTCCGCCCCTTCCTCGCCGCCTCCCCCAACGCAAGCCTCCTCGTCATGTCCACACCCAACGGCGACACAGGCTTCTTCCATCAAACCTGGGTTGGCAATGGTGCCTGGCAGCGAATCACCATCCAGGCCACCGATTGCCCCCGCATCAGCCCCAGCTTCCTCGAAGAAGAGCGCGCCACCATGACAAACCACTACTTCCGCCAGGAATACATGTGCGAATTCCTCTCCCACAACCGCGCCGTCTTCACTCAGGCAACCATCGAACGCCTCTACACCCACAACACCTTCGGCCCCACCAAGCCAATCCTCTTCGAGCTCTGATACGGATGATCCACACCAAAATCCCCCAGGCTATCTTCGGTCTCGATCTCGGCCAATCCGAAGACCCCAGCGCCCTAGCCCTCCTCCTCAACGTCAACCAAACCATCTCCCCCCACAACTGGATTGACTCAACGCACCCCCGCTACAACCACTGGCAACTCACGGCAACAAAGGTCTTCCCCCTCGGCACTGCCTACACACAACTAGCCCAACAAATCCACCAGTCGATCAGCCGCTTCAAGCAACAACACCCTACAACTCAAGTCACCCTATTAGCCGACGCCACCGGCATCGGCCGGCCCACACTCGAAATCCTCTACAAAGAACTCACCTCCCGAGGCACTCAGCCAATAGCCCGCTTAGAAGGAATCGTCTTCACCGCCGGCGCAACCCACGGCCGAGCCTCCCACCCATCGCTACCAGTAGACCTCTTCCACGTCCCCAAGCTCGACCTCATCGAGACCCTGGTCCAGGCAATCGACAGCAGCCAACTAAAAGTAGTCCCCAACCATCCCGACCAGGCCACCCTAACAGCCCAACTCAAGAGCTTGAGATACGCAAACAGCCGCCAAACCGGCCAAACCACAATCCAGGTAGATACCAATTCGGAAAACCCCCAAATCGCGAACGCCGATCTAGTGATGGCCCTGGCCATGGCCACCTGGCGCATGAAGACTCTCTACCCACCAGCCACCCCAACCCCACCAGCCCGCCTCCCCGGCTTCTAACGCCGTCGAGCCCCATGCGTAAGCGTGGGGATAAAAAATGACCCCGCCACCCTCCCTCAACCCTGTCGAAAATCTCCAACAAAGAGAGCCATTTCCTCACCCTGATCTTCGGCCACATACCGGACCGCATCCCGAATCGCCTCAGGCGTCAACAATCGCGGAGCGTTGCCACCCCGCGACCAATGCCTCCGTGCCTCGTGTTCGCGATTCAACCCTCTGCTGGCATAGGCTTTAAAGTCTCTCAATGCATCACTCGGCTCAACAGGCAAATCGACGACCACATGAACATGAGTGCTACGAACGTGTGCAGCAATCAACCCCCACCTGCGAAAGCCACAAACATTCTGAATGGCCTCCAATACCAATTTCGCGTCAGCAACAGAAAGCACAAACGCAGTTGAAGACATCTCGCGCCGCGAATGCTTCACAAGCCTTGCAGAAGGCGCAATCGGTCCCCCACGATCTTGTCCCCGGCTGCGCTCCACTGATCCGCGTTCGTCCCCGGGAAGCCACTGGCCATAACAGGCAAAAGTCAGCAGATAGACCACACGCAAAATGGTATCGCAGCGATTAAATCAGCGCCAACCGAACAAAATGACAGCGCCTGTGCTTTTCATCCACAACTGGCACAACCTTCGGTCAGCAACATCGGTACCCTTGTCCCCTTGCGGTTGACCTCCAGAACTCCAATCACTTGTTACCCACGTCACTGGGCCAAACTGTCACCTACGTCGTCGGACCGCACCCAAGTGACCACGCCGATGGTTTTAACCTGCGACTGGCTCAAGCTCCAGTCAGCGACCTCGCTACCCCCCTTCCCCCACCGTGTTCGGTCGGCGACCTTGGCAACACTTTAGCCGTCGAGCCCCATGCGTAAGCGTGGGGACCCCAAACGACCAGCCGATACTTTCCATCCACGACTGGCAAAAACTCCAGTCAACGACCTCGCTAG
>JBIPMY010000082.1:0-18062 GCA_044376335.1 Bryobacter sp. | reverse complement strand
TTCTTCTGGCGTATGAGACTTGCGCGGGCGGCTCAGCAAAGTGCCGTTGTGATCGATCAGCGAAACATCTTCCGGTGCCAGGCCCTCAACCGCACTCGAGAGAAGAAAGATGACGGCCTGCACAGAAGCAGGCGACAAGCGTGCCCCGGTTTTGAGCTTCAAAACCACACTGGCCTTGGCGGGCTTGCGGTTGTCCTGAAAGATACTCTGCTTGGCAAAGGTAAGGTGCACCCGAGCATGCTCCACTTCCCGCAAGCTCGCAACCGTGCGCTCCAGCTCTCCTTCGAGAGCCCGCTGGTAATTCACCTGCTCCGCAAACTCAGTAAGAGCAAAATTCGTTTTGTCGAAGATTTCAAACCCGATCCGGCCAGTACGCGGCAAGCCTTGCGCCGCAAGATCCAGACGCAGTTCGCTTAGCTTTGCGCTGCGAACGTAGATGCTGGTACCGTCTTCCCCAATCTTGTACTCCACATTTTTTTCGCGCAGCCGCGTCGTCAACTGTCCTGCATCCTCGGCCGCCATATCCTTGAAGAGAAGCTTGAAGTCTTTCTCCTTCTGATACTGGATGAACCAGAAGATTCCGCCCAGCACCACCACAAGGGCAGCGCCGATCGAAATCTTCTGTCGAAGAGTGAGTCTGTCTAACAGTTCACGAAGCTGGTTCAAGGCCTGGTAATCTCCATCGGGTAATCTCAGCTAGAGCCAGCGGCTCAGATCTGCATCCTCATTACTTCCTGATAAGCCTGCATGGCCTTGTTGCGTACCTCGATTGCCATCTCAAAGGTCAATCCGGCCTTCTGGATACTGGTCGCCACCTCGTGTATGTCTGTCTGTTCCCCGTTTAGAAATGCACTGATCTGCTGATTGGCGTCATTCCGGGTAGATTTCACTTCGCCAATTACCCCGGTCAGGATGTTCTGGAACTCATTGCCGGCACCACCAGCTTGCCCCGCAACGGCAAGTGGCTCCACCGGCTTCACCAACTGAATACTGCTTGCGAGCGATTGCGCGAAATTGAGAGCCATATCCTTAACCTCGTACCAGGTCAATCGATTTTGAAATCATGTCTTTCACTGCATTCATCGCAGTCACATTCGCTCCAAACGAGCGGCTGGCGTTAGACAAATCCACCATTTCCTCGATCGGGCTGAAGTTCGGAAAACTCACATATCCCTTGTCATCAGCATCTGGATGCCCAGGGAGATAACGGCGGATCGGTTCGCGATCATCAAGCTGCACCTCGCTCACAGCAACGCCCTTATTCGGCGCATCCAGAGACGACTGAAAGGCCGAGGAAAACGGGTGGGTTACCGACGCAGACTGAAACACCGCATCCTGATGGCGATAAGGCCCACCCTCGTCGGTGCGCGTGGTTTCCGAATTGGCAATATTCTGGGCAAGAAGTTCCGATCTGAAACGCTGTGCGCTCATGCCCGAAGCGCTGACACTCAAACTTTGAAAGAGGCTCATTATCCGCGTGCATCCTTTAGGGCCAGCCGAATGTCCCGGGCTTCGCCCTTAAGCAACTGGCTGACAAAATTGAATCGAAGTGCGTTTTCGCTTAACAACCGCATTTCACGATCCATGCTGACGTTGTTGCCATCGTTCTTGGTCTTAAGCCCTTCAGGCTCAATCACATTTGGGGATTCCCCGGAAACCAGCGACTGGAACTCGAAGTTGAAATCGATATCCTTCGTGCGGTAGCCAGGGGTATCCACATTGGCGATGTTGGAGGTAACAAGCTTCTGGCGGTCTGCCAGAAGATCAAGATAATGCGACATGCGTCCAGAGATGGGATCGAACATACGCAGAAGACGTATGCAAGCTTCTTGCCAAACTCAGATCCTGGGGGTAGAAGCCACCGCAACCAAGTAAAAGTGCCAATAAATTGCCACCGCCGCCCAAAATCGGGCGCTAGCTATTCGTAGGCATCGGGATATTTCTCCCGCATTTCGTTGGCCAGCTCCAAAGCTGTTCCAATCTGAATCAGAGGCCCCTGCCCAATTCCCGGACACCAGCTCCCAGTCTTCTTCCAGGCCTTGCGATCTTCCACCAATTCCGGCCAAAACGGGAATAGCCGGCACTGGACGGGCTTAACAGGATGAATCCCACAACCACCCTCATCAAGAAAAGGGCATTGCTTAGACTTGCCCCTGGGCTTGCGAACCCGGCGCATGTTCCGCGTTCGATAGATGTAGCGGGCTTCAAAGTCCACCTGATCCATTTTCAGAAAACGGGCAGCTGCGCTAACGTCATCTTCGGTGAGATAGACGTAGCCGGAAACCTCACAACACTTGCGACAGCCCGGTTGGCACTCAAAACGAAGTCCTGAATTTGGAACTGATCCCACGCAACACCAGCGTAGCAATGGTGTTAGATAGTCTTATGCGAAAATTCGCTTTCTCTCTCACTCTTGCTGCAACCCTCCATGCACAAGCGCCCACCGCGCCAGTTTTGCAGCCCCGGGGAGTGATAAACGCCTTTTCGCAACTCCCGGCACCTGCAGTCGTTGGCCAAGGCGGCTTGATACATATCAACGGCATCAATCTCGCACCGCCTGAAGGTTGGAAAGCCGATTCACTCCCGTTGCCCACTCAATTCGGCGATCCGGCACTTCAAGTTCTCATCAATAACCGTCCCGCACCGCTGCTCGAAGCAAGCCCGTCCCTCATCACAGCGCAAGTGCCTCTCGAAACACCGAACGGCCTCGTAAACCTGGTGGTGCGTCGCGGCGAACAGACCTCACGGCCAGTTCGACTTCAGGTTCAGAACCTCGCCCCCGCTCTCCAGTCGGGTAATTCAAGTGGCTTCGGCCCAGCAGCAAACGATGGAAGCGAAGGCACCATGCGTTTAAGGGCCACTTCCCTGGGCCCAACCGACCCCCGCGTGCCCACCGGTGAAGCCGCCACCGACCCCGCAACCCCAAGAGCAGCGATCAGCGTCTTCGTCGGTGGCATTCAAGCTGAAGCGACCACAACTTATTCGACAACACGCCCCGGCGAATTTGTAATTGACGTGAAGACTCCGGCAGAAGCGACAAGCGGAGATAGCGTCCTATTAATTGCCAACAACGCAGAGGCCAATCTTCTGACCCTCGACCGCGGCCCGAGAGAATCTGAAGTGAACTTCATTCCGTTGCCCGAAGGAAGTCCAGACCTGAGAAACCTCCGCTCAAGCGACGTCAACGGACTCTTTCTCAACGCCAACGCGCCGCGCGGAGCCGATACCTGCTACCCGAGCTATCGCATAGACATTCGAAAGAAGGAATTCCTGAAAATCGATGGCTGCCTCACAACGGCTCAGGCACAAGCTATCAGTCCCTTTATCGACGGCGTGGGTTCTCCCAATTTTGCTGCCTTTGAGGGGCCCTTCAGAGGCACCGCACAACCGGGCCAACCTGCGGCTGTCAGCGACAAAGTGAGAATCTTTCGACCCGGATCCAGCACTGCCGTCCTGGCAACCCTACCTGAGGCGGCGGCAAACATCAACGGAATTGCCGGAGGTGATTTCGTAGCGGTGGTACCAGCCACTGCCGGGGCACCAGGTAAAGCCTACCGGATCGATTCAGAGACCGGCGCCGTAGAAGAACAGGCAGCCGCGGGTGGCGCGCCGGGCGCTGGCGTGAATCTACAGGGTCTGATCCAACGCTTCCAGAACATTGATCTGGGAGATGGCATCAATCGGCTCCTCAGCGGCGTTTCGCAATTGAACAACCAGTTTGTACTGACCGTGGGAGACAACATCCTGAATCCAACCAGGGCCAAAGTCGCAGTGCTTTCGGCACAGGGCGAAATCGCGAGCCAGCGCGATTTTCCAGAAGGCTGGTTGCCCATGGTTGCGCCTCCGCCACAACAACAGCCCGTACAGCCAGGACAGCCAGGCGGTGCAGCCGCACTCCGCACCCCAACGCCTTTTTACATGGATGCGCAAACACGCAGCTACTATGTGCCCGTGAGAAACGCAGATGGAAATCATGGCTTTGCTTACTTCCCCCCCGAGGGTCTTGCGCAGCTCATACCGATTCCCGAAAGCTGGTTCTTGGCGGGTTGCGTCGCCAACATTCCGGTCTTTAATCTCGAACTGTCGCGTAGCATTGCAATGCTCGGTGCCCGCGCAGAAGACCGTGCTTTTAAGAACCCCTGCACCGCAGATGGCTTCATGCTTTTTGATCTGGCGGCAAGGCGTTTTCAAGCCGTCAGCTTGCCCGGCTCTGGCAAGTTCAACGCCACAGGCGGAGCTGATGAGATCAACGACTTTCTGATTGGCTCTAACGTAGACCCGGCAAATCGCAACACCTCTGACACCTTCTACGCACTCGATGGCGTCAACGCAACTGTCTTTCGCCTCGACCTGCCGCAGGGCGTAAGCAACTTCTCAGGCGGCACTCGGGTCCCGGCTCTCAACCTGATTGTGGCTCAGGCCAATAATCGCATCAACGGCGATGCAGGCCTGGTTCTCTTCGATCTGGAACGGACCGAGTCCCGCCTCCTGCCCACCCCGGAAGGCTTCACGGCTGTGAATTTCCTCGGGGTCTTACCCTCAATTCGGCGAGTCGTGGCCCGCGGCGTTCGCGCAGGCAATGCCGGTTCACAAGTGCTGGTTTACAACCTTGAGAATGGCGACCTGGAGATCATCCCCAACCCGGAAGGCATCGCCTGGATCGGCTCACCTCCCGTACAACAGCAACCAGGGCAACCCGGTCAACCCGGTCAACAGGTGATAAACCTGCCCGTACGAGTGAACAACAAATCCAACAGCGTCGAAGCGATCGTCTTCGGCGAAGACCGCCGACAAAAGGGTGTGGTTGTCGTCCGGATACGTTAGGCGCTCACGTACGCGCCAAAACGCGCAGTAACGCGATCGGATTCATCCGCATTGCTCGTGACGAGAATCTCATAGCTCGCCCCCCCAGGCGCAACACGAATCACAATGTGGCCCAGGTTTGCCTTGAGCTGATTCATTCGCCGGATCGCAACCAGTGCTTCCGCCTTCATCGCTGTCGAAAAGATGTCTCTCGGTCCCGGGTACAATTCCTGGCTCAGCATGTTGTGCAAAGCAGGCATGGTGGGGTGTGCTGAATCCCAGGCGTGAATGATGAACGCGCGAGGGCGCAATGCACGAACCACATCCGGCCCCGTAGAATCGATATAGCCGTGGTGGCTGGCCAGCGCAACATCGACAGGCCCAACCACTTTCGCCGCCGCCGTTTCGATATTCCGCCAGGCTGGTGTGCCATAAGCACTGCCGTCACAAAGATCCCCGCCGTGAAAGTAATCAAACGCACCATAGCGAATTCTGATTCCACCCGAGCACATATTCTCAGACGGATAGTCAGCGGGCTTCAGCGTCTTGATGTCAGGGAAAGTCGCCTTGAACTCCTCACCCTTGCCCGTCCAAAGCTGGCCATTGGCAACCACGTTTCTGACTTCGTAATTCTCGATCTTCGACTTGGGGCCAAGCTGGCTCGCCGAACCAGGCCGGAAGGCTTCAACCACCGTCTTGCGCTGCGAAGCGCTCTCGATAAACTTGCGGTAATTACGTGTACCAGGGTCATTCACCGGCGCAGGGTAATCGTAATTCGGATACCCGCGATCCACGATTTTGCCAATCTGGATCGATTCGGCGATGTCGGTAATTCCAGTCAGTTTGTAGTCGCCAAATTTAGATTGCGGCAGGTCGGCCTTGTACTCGCCCATGTGGTCGCTGTGGAAGTGGGTAAGAAAGAGTTGGTCGATCTCTTTGCGGCCGGCCCGCGCCAGATGACGCTGCGTGTAGCGTGCCATCCACTCGCCCGGTCTACGGCTGGTATCCGGATAAGCCGGCACATAATACTGAAGTTGCTCCGCACTCGGCATCTGTGCCCCGGCATCAATCATGAGAGTGCTGCCGTCTGGAGCAATGGCAAGAGTGCAATTGCCACGGCCCGTGGAGAGGTGATGAATTTCCAGCGTACCCGGAGACCAGGCAGGCAATTGATCGGGCTGTGCAAGCATGGGCGCGGCAATCAGGCCGCTCAGGAAATGGCGTCGCGAAAAGGACATGCGGCTTCTATTAGAACGCAACCCGCAGTCAAAGGCTAAACTGAAAGTTCCCGCATGTCCCAACAAGTAAATTCCTGGGTGGATCAAAACCGCCAACGTCTACTCGACGAACTCTTTGAACTCATCCGGATCCCCAGTGTTTCGACGCTCCCGGAGCATGCCGGCGACGTACGCCGCGCAGCCGAATACACAGCAGACAAACTGCGCAGCGCTGGCCTCGAAAATGTTGAAATCATCGAAACCGAAGGCCACCCGCTGATCTACGCAGACTGGCTCCACGCCGAAGGCAAGCCAACCGTGCTTTGCTACGGGCACTACGATGTCCAGCCACCAGATCCGCTCGACCTGTGGGAAACACCTCCCTTTGAACCCACCGTTCGCAACGGCAACATCTACGCCCGTGGCGCGGTGGATGACAAGGGTCAGTTCTACATGCACGTCAAGGCTCTGGAAGGCTTGATGGCGACCAACGGCAAACTGCCGGTGAACATCAAGGTCATCATCGAGGGCGAAGAAGAAATTGGCGGCAAGTCGATTTCGAAATACGTTCCCGCTCATCGCGAAAAGCTCAAGGCGGATGTGGCCCTCGTAAGCGACACGGCCTTGTACGCAGAAGGCTTACCCACTCTCTGCATCGGCCTGCGTGGGCTTGTCTACATGGAAATCGTGGCCCAGGGTCCCTCGCGCGATCTGCATTCAGGCCTCTATGGCGGGGCTGCACCAAACGCCGTGTTTGGCCTGATCGAACTGCTCTCCAAAACCAAAGACGCCGATGGGCGCATTCTGATTCCTGGCATCTATGACGGTGTCGCAGAACCAGCCGCCGAAGAACTGGCATCCTGGCAATCGCTTCCCTTCTCTGAGGCAGCGATGCTCAAAGACGAAGTGGGTTCAACAACTCTGACTGGCGAACCAGACCGCAGCGTGCTCGAACGCGTCTGGTCGCGCCCCACGCTTGAGGTTCATGGTATTGCCGGCGGCTTCACTGGCGCAGGCGCAAAAACAGTAATCCCGGCAACGGCCACAGCAAAAGTATCTCTCCGTCTGGTGCCGAACCAGGATCCAGCAAAAGTAGTGGAAGCCGTGAAGCTCTTCGTAGCGGAAAACGCCCCCAAAGGCATTCAGTGCACCGTAAAGATTCTCTCGCAAGGCCCCGGCTTAATGGTCGATCCCAACCATCCGGCGATGGATGTTGCGGCAAAAGCCTTCGCAGACATGATGGGCAAGCAGACGGTATTCATCCGCTCCGGCGGCTCCATCCCGATTGTCGGCGAGTTCCACCAGTATCTTGGAATCCCGACGATCCTCATGGGCTTTGGCTTGCCCGACGATGGCCTCCATTCGCCCAACGAAAAGTACAAGCTCGAGCATTACTACCTCGGCATCAAAACGCTTTCTCACTTCCTCGAACAGTACGGAGCAGAAAGCGCCTGAGCTCAACCGAACAACAAAGTGCCGCAGAGTCATCTGCGACTGTTTCCAAAGGGGTGGTTCGATCCGCTTCGATCATGAGTTTTGCAGTTGCGCTCTCGCGTGTCTCAGGCTTGGTGCGCGAGATGGTCATGAGCCGCCTCTTCGGCTCCACCATGCCCTATGACGCCTATCGCATCGGCTTCCAGATTCCGAATCTGACTCGCGATCTTTTCGCCGAAGGGGCGTTGTCCAGCGCATTCGTTCCAGCTTTCACAGAAAGCCTGCAAAACAAGGGTCGCGAGGATGCGGCACGTCTGGCCAATCTTGTGGCCACCACTTTGATCCTGGTAGTGGGTTTGATTTGTGCCCTCGGTGCCATCTTCAGCAAGGAAATGGTGAACCTGGCAGTACCGGGCTTTAAGAACACCCCCGGCAAGCTGGAGCTTGCTGCCCACCTTACCTCAATCATGTTCCCCTTTCTGCTCCTTGTGGCCCTGGCTGCACAGGCGATGGGGATTCTCAACTCGTTAAAGCAATTTGCGGTTCCAGCTCTTTCGTCTACCTTCTTCAACATTGGCAGCGTCGTCGTCGGCGTGATCGCCGGCCCCTGGCTTGGCCCCCAATTCGGCATTACTGCAATCGAGGGCATGGCCTGGGGAGTTCTCGCAGGTGGCGCACTACAGCTCGGATTCCAAGTACCTGCATTGATCAAGGCAGGCTTTATCTTCAAACCTACCTTTGATTTTTCCGATCCCGGCCTCAGACACATCCTGATCATGATGGGGCCAGCCATTCTCGGGAATGCGGCGACGCAGATCAATGTACTGGTGAACTCAAACATCGCCTCTGAACTGATCGATCCTGTGCGAGGCGCAAACGGCTCCGTAAGCTGGTTGAACTATGCCTTCCGCTTCATGCAATTGCCACTGGGATTGTTCGGTGTCGCCATCGCAAGCGCCACACTACCGGCAGTTTCCCGCAGCGCTGCCGCAGAGAACTGGGATGAATTCCGGCGAACCCTCTCTCGCTCTTTGGGCCTCGTCTTTCTACTCACCATCCCGAGTTCAGCTGGTCTGGTTCTTCTCGGACGAGCCATGATTGGTGCAATCTATCAGGGCGGCCAATTTAATGCCTACGACACACAACAAACCGGCCTCGCACTCTCCTGCTTTGCCGCCGGGCTCACCGGCTACTCTGCTCTCAAAGTCTTGAGCCCCGCCTTTTATGCCCTAAAAGATTCCCGCACGCCCATGATAGTTTCCCTCGGCAGCGTGATCGTCAACTACGCTCTGGCCAGAATCATGGTGGACGTTTTCGATATGAAGCACGCTGGCCTTGCCATTTCCACCTCTGGCATCGCACTCTTCAGCTCAATCACTCTCTTTCTGCTTATGCGCAAGAGGATCGGTGGTTTGTACGGCCGAATGCTTTGGACCAGCCTCTCAAAGGCCCTCGCAGCCACCCTTGCCATGGGCGTCGTGGTGTGGCTGATCGTTCGGGCAATGGAGCAATTGCCCTTCCTCGCTCAACTCGCCGCAGCCATCCCCGCTGGCGCAATTGTCTTCTATTTTGCCGCCAGAGCGCTCGGTGTCGAGGAACTTGCCATGGCCACCGATGCAATGGCCGGACCATTAAAACGCCGTTTGCCCTTTTTGCGTGGTAAGTTGTAGCTACTCCATGGCTCAGGAAGTTCAACTCGCACTCCAACTACAACGGATGGACCGTCAGCTCTCTCAACTCGAAGCAGAGATCCGCGGACTCCCTAAAAAAATCGCAGAACTCGAGAAGCAACTCGAATCGCACGAAAAGCGGCTTGAAGCCGATCAGGCGGCCTTGACGTCGAATCAGGCCGAGATCCGCCGCCTCAGCGGCGCTAATGCTGATTTTGTCGAAAAGATCGCAAAGCTGAAAAAACAGGTAATGCAGGCTACCACGCAAGAACAGCTCACCGCCTTTCAGCACGAGATCGCTTTCTGCGAGACCGAGACGGCCAAGAATGAGGCCTCGTCGCTGCTTCTGCTCGAAGAGGGCGAAAAGCTCGCCACCACGGTAAAGCAGGCTCAGGCCGCTCTCGCCGAAGAGCGTGTGGCTATCGAGAAGCGCAAAGAAGACGCAAAGGTCCTGAGCGAACAAGACCGCAAAAAAGGCGTCAAGATTTACCGCGAGCGCCAGCAACTCAGCAAGGAAGTACCGCCCAAGCTGCTCGAGCAGTACGAGCGCCTGCGCAAGAAGCACAAGGACGGCGTTGTAGTCGCAGAATGCACCGAAGCTATGTGCGCGGCCTGCATGATGAACATCCGCCCAGCCCTGATGCAGCAAATCCGTCAGTATCCCGACAAGCTCTTCAATTGCGAATCCTGCCTGCGGATGTTGTCCTACAACCCGCCAGTCTCCGCCTAGCCCATGTTTGAGTCTCTGACTCGACTCTTGATGGACAACCCGGCGCAGTTGTACACCGGCATGTGTTCGATCGACCTCGACGGGGATGGCGTGGACGAATGTTACGCCGGAGCTTACTGTGGTAGAAATCTCGTTCTCAAATGGGGCGGCGATGCCTTCTTCGACATCGGCATTGAACCCCTAACCGACGATCTGGCCACAACCATGGGCGTAGCTGCCGGCGACGCCGACGGCGATGGCCGCGAGGAGCTCTACCTCGCCAATGGAGAAAACTTCGGAGACCGCCTTTTCGCCTGGCGCCGTGGTGGATGGATGGACCTTCTTTGGGCCCGCAAAGAGCGCGGCCAATCCAGCCAGTCGGTTCTCGCACTCGATCGCTTTGGCATGGGACGCTTCGGATTTCTCGTGGCACACGAAGGCGGCCCCTTTCGCTACTACGAAGTGATGGGGCAAGACCGGATTGAAGAAGCCGGCGCAGTCCTGGGCCTGGCGCGCATCGCTGGTGGCAGAAGTCTGGTGGCAGGCCCGATCCTCGGCCAGGGGCTGCAAATCTACGCAGGCAACGAAGGAATCGCAAACATGCTCTTTGTGCCCAACGCGCAAGGGCACTTTGAAGAACGGGCCCTGCAACACGGTTTGGCTGACATTGAAGGCAAAGCCCGGGGTCTTGCATTGATCGATGCCAACCAGGACGGACTGCTCGATATCGTTTGCGCCACCGCCAGAGGCCCACAGCGCTTCTTCGTACAGGGCAGGCAGGCCATCTTTCGGGATTCAGAAATCGAGGCCTTCAGCGAGCGCGCAGACGCACGCAGCGTCGTCGTTGCTGATTTCGACAATGACGGCTTCGAGGAAATCTTTGTTCATTGTCACGGGCAAAGAAACCGCCTCTTTGCCTGGCGCGATGAAGACTGGCGCAGGATCGATTGCGGCGAAGCAGAAGAAGCAGATGGCTATGGCGTGGGGGCAATCGTTGGGGACTGGAATAACGACGGAAGGCTCGAGTTAATGCTCGGCCATGGCGAATCCATGCCCCAGCCCTTAAGCCTCTACGGGGTGCGAGCAAACGGCAATCACTGGCTTCGCGTTTCACCTCGCACCGGCACAGGTGCACCAGCCAGAGGAGCCGTTGTGAAGATCGTCAGCAACGGAAGACCCCAGATGCGCGTGATCGATTGCGGCAGTGGCTACCTCTGCCAGCAGGAAGCAGTGGCGCACTTCGGCCTTGGCACCACAAGCGTGGTTGAGACCCTGGAGGTGCAGTGGGTTGACGGCACCAGACTGCAGATCGACAATCCAGCAATCAACCAGCTACACCACATCGCCTATCCAAATCAAGGCTTGTAGATTACTTCTTCGCCCCAGCACAAGGGCAACATCAAACCCTCGCAGCCCTCAAATCGCGTGAAGGTTTGTGTCCAGTCTTCGCGGTGCGGCACCGTATGCGCCATCTCGTTTTCGTGCCCCGGAAGAATCAGCTTTGGCTTCACGCCAGCGCAAAAGCGCAACGGCTCCGGCGTCCAGCAATTGGGCAGAAAGATGTCCACGCGGTGGCTCTTGTGGATCTGATCAATCCAGACAAAGTCCTCGTCGTTCGATTGATCGCCGGTGTGCTGGATAGTGAGACCTTCGGGTGTGCGAAACAGGTAGCAGTTGTTGATGACATCTTTACCCTGATGCCCAGGAAACGCAATCACCGAAAGCTTGCCAAAAGTGCTCGACTTGGTGAGGCTGCGTTCAGGCACCGTCAGGCGCTTTTGAAGATCTGGTTCTGTCCGGAAGACATCGGCTGGCGCGACAACCGGCTTGTTCTGCGCAAGAAACTTCCGGGCGACAACCGGGTCTGCGTGGTCGCTGTGCCAGTGGCTGATAAAGAGAGCATCAGCAGATTTCACAAAGAGGTCCAGCGCTTCCTCCGACATCTGGAATTTGGCATTGCGAGGGGCACCGCCAACCAGGTCAATCGCGAAACGGGTTCCAGGCGTTTGCACAAACCAGCCGTGATCATAGAGCTTGGTGATGGTGGCCGTAGTGGTGGCAATGCGTTTCGCAGTTGCCAGCATGCGTTTGCGATACCAATCGTGGATCAATGTTTTGTTGGGAGCCGAATCGATATGCAGGATATCGTCGAGTCGAATGAGTGCGGCGCGATGCAGAGCTTGCTCGACTGTGGTGAGCTTGCCGGCACTGAACACAAATTGCGGCTGCCTGGCCAACATATCATCCACCCAGGCAAGCGAACGCACGATCCACTCATCTGGGGCATCAAGAAGTTCAGGAGCAGTAAGGGCCCGGCGAGGCGATGAAAGATAGCTTTGAGCAAACATGGCCAGGGCGGAGCGGCGAGAAAAAATGAGTGGCATCCAGATGGAAATTTAGCATGGCGGTAAACTAATCGCCAATGGAGATTCGTTTCGATCGAATGAATTGTTTGGTCACCGGGGGAGCTGGTGGCATTGGTCTGGCAACTGCAAGGCTGTTGAGAGATTCCGGGGCCAGAGTATGGGTGCTGGATCGGGTACCCCTGTCAGAGCCTGGCATCGATTCCATCGTCCTGGATCTTGCAGACGACCAGGCTTTTGCCAAAGCCCTCGACAGCATTGGAGATGTGCAGGTAGCCGTGCTCAACGCGGGAATCTGCCGCCCGCAAAAACTCGAAGAAACTACACGTGAAAACTGGCAGGCAACCATAGACATCAATCTGAGCGCCGTCTTCTTTCAACTCAAGGAGCTGGCAATTCGGATGAAGCAACACCGCAGCGGGTCAGTCGTACTCACAGCGTCAACGAATTCATTCGATGGGGAAGCAGATCTGATATCGTATAACGCGAGCAAGGCGGGCCTGATGGGAATTCTGCATACCGCAGCAAATGAACTTGGGCCTTACGGAATCCGTGTGAACGCGGTTTGCCCGGGGCTCATTGAGACGCCACTCACGGCTGCGGCGTTTGCCGAAGAGCGCCTGATTAAGCCATACTTTGAGGCGTTGCCGCTGGGTCGAGGTGGGAAACCAGACGAGGTTGCTCAAACCATTGCCTTCCTCGCCTCAGACATGGCAAGCTATGTCACTGGTACTTCCGTCTTCGTCGATGGAGGACAAATGGCGACAAAATTTGGTACCTGGGGTAGCCTGGATGCGAGGTTTGAGGGAGGAAAATGGATCTTGAACTAGGGCTTCTTTTTGTCGCCCCAAATTGCTGATACCCAGGCCGTAGGCGGGTTCAACAGAATCATTAGTGGAAGTACGATTATCGTGGCAACGGTGCCCGCGATGACCAACTGCATGGTAGTCATAACCTTAGGATAGCGAATGAATCACGAGATCACGATGTACCTGGAAGATTGGAGCCGCGGCGACGCAAGCGCGCTTGATCGTCTGGCACCGCTGGTTTACCCGCAGTTGAGGGCGCTGGCACGTTCGTATTTGAGGCGCGAACGCCAGGGGCACACCCTGGGCGCGACGGGATTAGTCAACGAACTCTTCCTGAAACTGATTGCCAGAAAGTCAGCTCACTTCGAAAATCGCAGGCATTTCTACGCCCTTTCAGCACGTCTCATGCGGCTTGCCTTAATCGATCACGCCCGCAGCCACCATGCGGGAAAACGCGGTGGCGACGCGATTGTAGTTCCCCTACATGACGAAATTCCCTGGGTGGATGCAGCAGGCCCACAAATGCTCGATCTGGACCGCGCGCTCCAGGAACTCGAAAAGCTCGACCCCGATCAGGCCCAGATGTTTGAGGTGCGATTCCTCCTCGGATGCACCTCCGAGGAGACCGCAGAATTGTTTGCCGTATCCAAATCTTCGGTAGAGCGAAAAATCAGAGTCGCCAGAGCATGGCTCTACCAACGGTTAACTGAAGGGAATTTACCCGAGGCTACGCCATAAACAATATGACGGCTCAGCAGCGCTGGCAGCGCGTACAACACCTCACCGAACAAATAGAAATGCTGCCGGCGTCCGAGCGGAACGACTTTCTGTCGCAAATCGAATCCGACGCGTCAATTCGGTCTGAAGTCATAGCGCTCCTGGAAGGTCTCGAGCAGGAACCGAATGCTGTTTCGGTTGAGAGCGTCCAGGCCAAAGCCGCGATGCCGGTACAGATTGGGCCCTACAATATCACAGGCATCCTCGGCCAGGGCGGCATGGGAATCGTTTATGCCGCTGAGGCTGATGGTCAACCAGTGGCGCTCAAGCTGATCCAGACCCATCTGCACGACGCAGATCACTTGATCCGCTTTGAGAGAGAGCAGAAGATTCTGGCAAAGCTCGATCATCCGGGCATTGCAAAAATGCTCGATGCCGGAGTATCGCAAGACCAACAACCCTATCTCGTTATGGAGCGTGTAGATGGTAAGCCGCTCGATCAGTACTGCGACACCAGAACACTCTCCACAGAAGCCAGAATCCGACTTCTCATCGACGTTTGCCGTGCAGTCGAAGGCGCTCACCGGCAACTCATCGTTCACCTCGACCTGAAGCCCTCCAACATTCTGGTAACCGATTCCGGACAAGTAAAGCTACTCGATTTCGGCACCGCCAAGCTACTGCATGCCGACGCGAGCCTGACAACCACCAGGCAACTAACGCCCATGTACGCCAGTCCGGAGCAACTCCGCGGCGAAGGCGTCACCACCGCCTGCGATATCTACAGCCTGGGTTTGATCCTCTATGAACAACTTTGTGGAGCATGGCCTTTTGGCAGCCGAGACTCGATGATGTCGGTGGCCGCAAGGGCAGTGGGTAGCAAAGATACACAGCCGATGTCGAAGGCGATTACCGAAGACGGCGCAAAGAAACGGGGCGTACGGCCAGAGCGGCTGCGCGATCAATTGCGAGGCGATCTTGAAGCCATCGTAAGCAAAGCACTTTCTGCAGCACCGGCAGACCGCTATGGCAGCGTCGCTGAGCTAGCCGAGGATCTCGATCAATTCCTGAAACAGCGACCCATCAGAGCCCAGCGGCAGACCACGATCTACCGGGCCAAGAAATACATTGCCAGAAATCGTGGGGCACTGAGCATGACTGCAGTCGTAGTCATCGGATTGCTCTCCCTCGGCGGCTATGCCCTTTGGCAACAGCGGCAGGCAGCAATAGCAGGCCGGCGAGCCCAGGCGACTGCCCAGTTTCTCAACTGGATGATTCAATCGTCCAACCCGATCAATGGCGGCTCGACAACACGAACGGTACGAGAAATGATCGAGCGCGCCCGGCCTCGAATCAACAAAGGCCTACAAGAATATCCTGAAGTGTTTGCCCCCCTAACCAGCACCTTCGGCGACTTCCTCGTCAATGCCGGAAGGCCCGAAGCCGGCGTAGAGTGGCAAAAGCAGGCGGTAGACCAAAGCAGACAGTCTGGCTCAAAAGCGTCCCTGCTGGGAGCACTCGCAAGCTATGTCGTAACGCTGTCCAACAGCGGAAAATGCCCGGAAGCTTTGGTTGTTGAGCGGGAGATGAAAGCATTACTGCTAGACACGGAATCCGGGCTAAGCCCGGTAGAGCTTGTAAAGGTACACACCGCGATTTCTTATCCCGAGGAAGCTTGTGATCTGAACTCCGCAGCCTCCCTAGCGTCCATGGAAAAAGCCTATGCGGCGTCGAAGGGGATTGCCAATGACAGCCTTGAGACCGACTTTCCACCTCGTTTGTTCAAAGGCGTATTGGCAGTCAATCTCGCAACGTCTCTTCGCAACATGAAGCGGACAAACGATGCGCGAGTCATCCTCAATGAGGGACTGGCCCTGATCGAAAAAGAGCCGGATGCTTACACGGTGAAAGTGGCACTGCTCAGAAGCCGGTCCACCATTGAAGCCGAAGAGATGAATTACCTGGTATCGGCTCGCACGCTGCAAGAGATTCTGGCAATGGCAGGCGAGGCTCTGGCACCAATTGAGATCGTCCGATTGCACAGTATTCTGGCTGTACGCCTGGCTTCTGGAGAGCAGAAAGCTGAAGCCATCGAAGAGGCAAAGAAGACAGAGGTAGAAGCCGAGAAACGGAAAGAAGAACTTGGGGTGACAGCCTACATGGCATACGTCGATGTCGCAGTTGCAACCGCTCTCGCAGACGACTGTGAGTTGAGCCTGCGATATGCGGCAAAGGCAAACGAGTTAACCCAGGGGCAGATTGGGAACGATCATCGCATCAACTACGACTCGGCGCTGGGAATTTGCCTCGTCCGCACTGGAAAACGGGAAGAAGGCTTGAAGCTGGTGCAGTCAGTGATTGAAAGCCAGAAGATTGCCGAGAATCCAACGCGGCCTTTGAGTAAGGCCTTGCGCGCGGCTCAACGATAGGGCAAGGCCCGGGGAGCCTCTCCTTCAATGCAGAGATAAGTCTGGGCCGTGGCCAGATTCTTGAATTCGTCAGTACGGCCACTCGGCCATACAATGACAACGCGATCCACCGAGGGACGCTTGGCCACACCAAAAGTGAGAGCCCGGTCGGGTGAAGAAAGATAACTGGAGGCTCCCCGCACCATGCGCATCTGCTGACCGGAAGAGTCGTAGATCCTGACTACTGCACCGATTGCGTCCCGGTTCGACTTGCGGCCTTCGAGACGAAAGCGGATCGACCGGTTGCCGTTCTGGATATCGTTGCGGTAGAGGTAAGCTGGGCCGCCATTGGTGGTGATGAGCAGGTCGAGATCGCCGTCTCGATCAAAGTCTCCCCATGCGGCACCACGGCCAATTTTGGGGCTAACGAAGCTGGGTCCGAGTTCGGCGGCAATGTCACGGAAACGCCCCTTGCCATCGTTCTGGAAGAGGTTGGGCGACTGGGCATGAGAGCTGCCGCGCTGCAGGTTGCGGGCGGAGCCATCGATGTGGCCATTGACCGAAAGAAGATCAAGGTGCCCATCGAGATCGGCATCGATGAAGCCGCAGGCAAAGCCCAGCCTGTTACGTGAGGCGGCACCTATGCCGTTGGATGAAGCGCGATCGAGGAAGCCTGAACCGGTTGATTCATAAAGGCCGATCATCTCGTTGTCGAAGTTGGTTACGGCGATGCCTTCCTGCCCCGAGCGGAGGAAGTCGCCAGCGTCTGCTCCCATACCGGCACGGGCGCGGCCGTCTTCGCTGAAGGCGATGCCGGCGCGGACTGCTTGCTCGCGAAAGCTGCCGTCCCGGTTGTTGCGGTAGAGCTTGTTGGGCTGCGTGTCGTTGGCGATGAAGAGATCGGGCCAGCCATCGTTGTCGAAATCGAGCATCGTGACAGCGAGCGACTTTGAGGAAGCATCGAAGAGGCCACTGCGGGCAGTGATGTCCTCGAAGGTGCCATCGCCCTTGTTGCGAAAGAGCCAGTTGGTGGCACCACGATAGGCCTCGGGAGTGCAATAGGATTTGTTCTTGCCGTCGGAACTGCAAAAGACATCTAGCTCCGGGGCCCAGCGGACGTAGTTGCAGACGAGGAGATCGAGGTGGCCATCGCGATCGATATCGACCCACATGGCGGAGCTTGAGAAGGCGTTTCGGTTGCCCAGACCTGCCTTGTTCGTTACGTCGATGAAGGTGCCGCGGCCGGTGTTTTTGAAGAGGTGGCTTTGGCCGACGCAGGTGATGTAGAGGTCGGGGAAGCCGTCGTTGTCGAAGTCTCCGACAGCGACGCCGAGGCCGTACATTTCAATGTCGAGACCTGCTGCTTTGGTAACGTCGGTGAAGGTGCCGTTGCGGTTGTTCTTGTAGAGCTTGAGTGTAGACCTCTGGCGCTTGTGGCCGGGCCAATCCTGACTGTTAATGAGGAGGATGTCGAGCCAGCCGTCGTTATCGTAGTCGAGAAAGGCGCAGCCGGGACCCATGGTTTCTGGCAGGTACATTGCGCCAAAAGCCCCTGTATTGTGGCGGAAGTTGATGCCTGCTGCCTGAGTGACATCCGTAAGCTGGAAGCCGGGGCTGTTGGGTGCGAAGGCAGCGAGGAAGGCGCGCCGGTTCATGGGATGCTCACGAGGCCATTGCGAATCGCGTAGACGACAAGCTCAGCCGTATTGTGAATGCCAAGAGCATCCATGATGTTGGCTCGGTGCACAGCAACGGTATTGGCGCTGAGGCCGAGGGCGCTGGCAATCTCTTTGTTCGACTCCCCGGAGACGATGTGGTGGAGGACTTCAAGCTCGCGGGTGCTTAAGATGCGCTTTGCGGTGGAGTTAGAGGCGGCCTGGGCAAGGCGGGGATCCTGGGTCCAGTTGCCATCCATCACTTGCTTCACGGCAG
>JBIPMY010000287.1:0-8063 GCA_044376335.1 Bryobacter sp. | reverse complement strand
CACTGCGTGGCACCTATCTTTTGTATGCGAAGCTGATGCGGGAGCAGCAACGCTTTGCCGAGGCGGCCAAGGCTGAACAGCAAGTGATTACGCTGGAGACTCGGATCGCTCTGGCTCATTGAAGCGTAGCTTCGTTTTTGTAGGACTGGGCCTTGTCTTTGTTGCCTAACTCGGCGTAGAGACGACTTAGCAGAAGGAGGTTGTCACGGTTGCGCTCGCCGTGGGCGATGGCTTGTTCGAGAGCATCGGCGGCGTCTTCTTTTCTTCCTACGGCCATCAGTAAACCGGCCTTTTCGCGCCAGGCGATTCCCATGAAGGGTTGCTTGCGAATGACCTGATCGAGCTGCCAGAGGGAGGCTTCGATCTTACCCTGACGGATGAGGAAGGCGCTGTAGCGGAGCTGGATCTCGGCTGAGTTCTTGGGGCGGAGGGCGCTTTCGGCAAGGGCGCCGCGGTAGGCCTGATCGGCTGCACTGGCTTGATCCAGGGCTTCGTAGCTTTGGGCTTTGGCCGTGAGCAGGACGGAGTCTTCGGCGTTCTTGCCTGCTTTGTCGAAGGCGGCGATAGCGTCGGCATGGCGGCGCATGGACTGGAGCTGGCGGCCCCAGTGGTAGCAGGATCTGGCGACGCGGTCTTGTATGGTGCAGGCTTTTTCGAGGGGTGCGAGGGAAGCAGTGGCGTTGCCGCTGGCAGCCTGGGCGATGCCCAGGGCATACCAATACTCGCCGACAGCTGGTTTCTCTTTGGTTAGCGAGTCAAGGATGAGGATCGCTTCGGGGTAACGTTGCTGCTGGAGCAGGCGTGAAGCCTCAGTGAATTTTGGTGAGAGATGCGGGTCATACTGTAAGGCCAACAGGAGTAGCCAGTGAATCATGCGATGCCAGGGGAAGTAACAGGCGGGCCGTGCAACCCGGTTTGCCTGTGTTGTTCTTCAATTCCAATGTACCGCCATGGGCTTCAGCAATTTGACGGCAGAGGACAAGACCGATGCCGCTGCCTCCAGGTTTGGTGGTGAAGAAGGGGACAAAGAGGTTGGCTGTGTTGGATAGGCCAGGGCCGCCGTCTTCGATCCAGATCTCGAGTCTGGGCCCGGCGAGTACGGTAGTGCGGCCCCAACCGATGCTGACGTCGCCGCCAGCTTCGACTGCGTTTTTGGTGAGGTTGATAAGGACTTGTTCGATCTGATCGGGATCGGCTTCGATGGTGACTGCAGGGCCGGGGACGATCTCGACTTTCTTGCGTAGTTCCATAGCGGTGGCTCTGCGGACGAGCGGCTCGACGGGTGTTGGAGTAAGTGTGGGGCTGGGGAGCTTGGCGAGACGGGTGTAGGCGCTCAAGAAGCGCTGGAGGCTTTCTGCGCGCGAGCCGATGATGTTGAGGCCGTGGCGCATGTCTTCTTTCCAGTCTTCTGGTAAGGGATCACGCTCGACGATGTTGCCAAGGCTGCCGGCGATGGATTTAATGGGGGCGAGGGAGTTATTGAGCTCGTGCCCGAGTACGCGGACGAGACGTTGCCAGGCCTGGAGCTCTTCTTCGCGCAGGGGACGGGTGAGGTCTGTGAGGACGAGGAGTTGGTGGGGGATGCCGCCTTCGCGGAAGGTGCTGCAGCCGACACCCCAACGGCCGGTGCCACCGGGGAAGCTGCGGGTCATGGTGCGCATGTCGCCCTTGAGACAATCCTGAAGGCCGAGGCTTTCAGCGGTTTCGCCGAGGAGGCGTTCCATGGGGCGGCCGAGGAGGGCTTCGGCGCCTTTGTTGGCGAGGCGCAGTTTGTTTTCGCCGTCGAAGGCAAAGATGGCGACGTTGATTTCTTCCATGACCTTGCGCAGGAGCGCGGTGGCTTCGAGTGCGCCGAGGCGTTGCTCCTGGAGGGTGGTGCCCATGGCGTTGACCTGTTCGAGAACTTCGCCGAGGGAGTCATCGAGTGAGGTGCTGCGGCCGCGGATGGAATAGTCGCCTTCGCGGATGGCTTCGAGCAAATTGGCTACGGTGCGGAGGGGCGAGGCAACCATCTCGCGAACGGAGTTGGAAAAGGCGAACCAGGTAACGAGGATGATCGAGGAGAGGGTCCATTGGACTTTGGAGGTGTAGTCACCGGTCCAGAGGATGGCGAGGGCCGTAACGATGGCGGGAAGGCCGCCAGCCATCGCGGTGAGTTGGATGCGCCTCTCGTGAGCAAGCTTCATGTGGTGTATCGATGGAGATTGTATCGTTGCAGGCGGCGGTAGAGGGCGCTGCGGCTAAGGCCGAGGGCTCCGGCGGCGGTGCTGACGTTGCCGCCGAAGCGATCTAGCGCTTTCTTGATGAGATGGGCTTCGACGTCTTCAAGGCTCATGTCTTCGAGCTTCTGCGATGCGCCGGAGCTGGGACGCAGGGCGAGATCCTGAGCGCGGATTTGAGTGCCGCCTGACATCAGGACGGCGCGCTCGACGACGTGGTTGAGTTCTCGTACGTTGCCGGGCCAGCGGTGTTCCATCATGGCTTGTACTGCGCCGGGGTCGAAGCCGGAGAGGGCCTTGCGGTAGCGCTGGGCGTGTTTGTCGAGGAAGAAATTGGCGAGGGCGAGAGTGTCTTCGCGGCGCTCGCGCAGTGGTGGAATGTGGATCTCGATGGTGTTGAGACGGAAGAGAAGGTCCTGACGGAAGCGGCCTTCTTCGACCTCTTTGTGGAGGTCTGCGTTGGTGGCGCTGATGACGCGGACGTCGACTTTCTTGGTGCGGGAGGAGCCGACACGCTCCATCTCTCCGGTTTCAAGAACGCGCAAGAGTTTGGATTGCAGACTCATCGAGACGTTGGCGATTTCGTCGAGGAAGAGTGTGCCGGAGTCGGCGAGTTCGAAGCGGCCGACTCGGTCTGTCTTGGCGTCAGTGAATGCGCCTTTGACGTGGCCGAAGAGTTCGCTCTCGAAGACGCCTTCGGCGAGGCCGCCGGCGTTGACGCTGACCATTGGCTTTGAGGCGCGCGCGGAGATGGCGTGGAGCTTGCTTGCTACTACTTCTTTGCCAACGCCGGGCTCGCCGGTGACCAGGACGTTGGCGTCGCTGGGCCCGACGCGGGCGATGAGTTCGATCACCGGTTGCATGGCTTCGGATTTGGCGATCATGGTGGGGCCGGAGACGTCGCGGAGGAGGAGGTTTTCGGCTTCGAGGCGCTGCTGGCGTTTGAGGGCGTTGCTCAAGTTGAGCTGCGTTCTGACAATCGAGACGAGGCGCTCGTTTTCCCAGGGTTTGGTGAGGAAGTCTCTTGCGCCACGGCGCATGGCTTCGACGGCGAGATTGACGGTGCCCCAGGCGGTCATAACGACTACAGGGAGCATGGGATCGATTTCCTGGACTTTGCTTAGGAGGTCGAGACCTTCCTGCCCCGAGGTGGTGTCGCGGGTGTAGTTGAGGTCCATGATGAGGGCGTCGTATTCGCGCTTCTCGAGGGAGCGGATGACGTCGTCTGGACTGGGGACGGTTTCGATTTCGTAGCCTTCGGGCTTAAGCAGGAGGCGCAGGGCTTCGAGTACGTCGATCTGATCGTCGGCAATGAGGATGCGGGGCTTGATGGCCGGCTTCACTTCTCGATCCATCCGTCGCGGATCTCGATGATGCGATTGCCGTATGTGGCGTTGACGTCGGAGTGGGTGACCTGGATGATGGTGGTGCCTTCGTCGTTCAGCTTCTTGAACATCTCCATGATCTCTTTGCCCTGGCTGGTGTGGAGGTTGCCGGTGGGTTCGTCGGCGAGGATGACCTTTGGCTTGGCGACCATGGCACGGGCGATGCCGACGAGTTGTTGCTGGCCGCCGGAGAGCTGGTTGGGGAAAAGGTCTTTTTTGCCGACCATCTGGAAACGGTCGAGGGTGTCGGCGACGATGGCTTCGCGATCGCTCTTTTTGATGTTGCGGTAGGTGAGTGGCATCTCGATGTTTTCAGCGACGGTGAGACTGTCGAGGAGATGGTAGCTCTGAAACACAAAGCCGAAGTTTTGTTTGTAGACTTCGTTGCGGTCTTTGCGGTTCATCTTGTGGACGGGCTGGCCCATGAGGTAGTATTCGCCGGTCCAGTCGCTATCGTGCATGCCGATGACGTAGAGGAGGGTGCTCTTGCCTGCCCCGGAGGGCCCCATGATGGAGACGAATTCGCCTTCTTTGATGGTGACGTCGATGCGACGCAACACGAAGCTTTTGGTGGGCCCGTGCTGGTAGGCCTTTTCAACATTTCGCAGTTCGATCATTGCTTTATCAATCATGCCGCAATGCAGTTGCGGGGTCCATTTGAATTGCGCGTCTGGCGGGGAAGTAGATGGCGAGAGCGGCGACGGCAGCGAGCAAAAGAGAGCCACTGGCGAGGCTCCAGAAGTCGCTCGCGCTTACGCCGAAGATGAGGCCACTGAAGAGCTGGGCGATAAAGAAGCCGCCGATGAGGCCTACGGAAATTCCGGAGGCCGTCATTACGATGGCCTGACGCCCGAGGAGGCGGAAGATGTCTGAGGGCTGGGCACCCATGGCGAGGCGCATGCCAATTTCGCTGGTACGTTCGGCCACCACGTAGGACATTACGCTGTAGACTCCGAGGCAGGCAAGGATCAGAGCAACCAGACCGATGCCAGACATGAAAACGGCGAGAAGCCGCATGCCGGCGAGGGTGGTGTGGATGAGTTGATCGTAGGAAAACTGATTGCGTACGGGCTGATCGGGGTCGATGGTGAGGACGGCTTTTTTGGCGGCGACGAGCATGCTCTTAACCGGGCCGCTGGTGCGGACCATCAGGGCGACGCTGCGGGAGCCGTTTTGATCGAAGGCGCGATAAAGAGTGGGACGAGGGGATTTCTCCCAGGCGAAATGCATCTGGGCTCCAACGACACCAACGATGCGGCAGGTGGGTTGGATATTGCCGAAGAGCAGGACGAGGCGCTCGCCGATGGGGTTGGATTGAGGGAAGCGGGCTTTGGCGAGAAGTTCGTCGATGACGCAGACGGGGTCGCGACCATCGCGATCGTCTTCTGCGAGGTAGCGGCCCTGGCGGAGGGGGATCTTCATCAGTTCGAAGTAAGCGGGAGTGACGACCTGATTGAGAGCGCGGGGGCGATCGGAAAGATTGGGTAGCGGGCGGCCTTCGACGTTGTAAGAGAGAGTGGAGCCGTCGTCAGAGATCGGGACATGATTGACGAGCGCGACGGTTGTGGCACCGGGAAGGCGCTTGAGCTCGAGTTCGAGACGGCGGGCGAAATCAATGCGCTTGGCCCGGGTGGAATACCCAGCTTCGGGGAGGATTGCCTGCATGGTGGCAATCTGTGCGGGTTGCTTGGAATCGAAGATATGGAGGGAAGATTGTGCGCTACGAACCATGAGGCCTGCACCGATCAGTAGCACGATAGCGAGGGCCATTTGAAAGGCTACGAGACCGCCTCGAAAGTATTGGCGAGCCCAGCTTGCAGAAGAGCCCCGGCCCCCTTCGCGAAGGGCCTCCTGCGCGTCGGTGACAGAGGATTGCCAGGCTGGGGCGACACCGGCGATGACACCAGCTGCGACAGCGAGGATGGCAGTTATGAGCAGGACTAAGGTGTCGATTCGCATGTAAGGCCACATGGGGATGAACTGCCAGATTTCAGGAGGAAGGAGGCCCTTGATGAGGTCGAGACACCAGACGCTGGCCAGACAACCGATGATTGCTCCGCCGCCGGAGAGGATGAGGCTTTCGATGAGAACCTGGCGAGCGATGGGCCAGCGGCCGGCACCGATGGCGCTCATGATGGCGAATTCGCGGGTGCGGCCGGTGACGCGGGCCAGTTGGAGGTTGGCGACATTCGCGCAGGCGATGAGGAGTGCGAAGCCTGCGGCGATGAGCAGCATACGGGCGTATTGAGAGGTGAGGTCGTTTGTTCCTGCGACACGCTCAGACAGGGGTACGATCTGGACCACGCGGCCTTCATGCGAGGTGTGATGGCGCTTGACGATGGCAGATTGGAGGGTGGCAACTTCGGCATTCGCAGTTGCAAAATCGATGCCGGGCTTGAGGCGGCCGACGACGGAATACTCAAAGTCTGTGCGCCGCTGGTCAAAAGCGGGAGTGCGCGGATAGGGGCTGAAGACATCCATGTAGGACGGGAAACGCGAAGTTTGTTTGACCACACCGACAATTTCGTAGTCTTCGTTGTTGAGCCGGATCTGGCGGCCGATGACTCTGGGGTCGGAGGCGTAGCGGCGAGTCCAGAGGCCGTGTGACAAGACGGCAACGCGGTTCTTTCCAGCTTGATCTTCACCAGGACGGAAGCCGCGGCCAAGGAGGACCGTGGATCCAAGCATGTCAAACCAGTTGGAGGATACCCGCGCGGCAGAGATGACTTCGGGGTCGGCATCGCGGGTGATGGTTGCGTCCCAGTAGTCGGAGAAGCCGAGCGAGTCAAAGGACTTCAGACTTGCCTGGAATTCGAGGAAGTCGGCGGGGGACATATCCCGGATGCCGGCGATTGCGCCTTTCGAGGAAGAGTCAAAGACGGCGAGACGGTTGAGGGATTGGAGTTCGAGAGGGCGGAAGAGGATTGCATCAGCGATGGAGTACATCGCAGTGTTGAGACCGATGCCGAGCATGAAGGCCAGTAAGCCGGCGGCGAGCTGCTGGGGATGTTTGAGCAGACGCCGGGTGGCAAATAGAAGTTCATTCATGGCAGAGGGCCTCCCGGCTGGATTGTCAGCTACCGGAAAATAAGCCGGGGAGCTTTGACATCGATAGTGGGGATGCTGAGCCCCATGCCGGCAGGCTGAAGGTTCAACTGCCGGCTCTCAGCGGCGATCATGATCAGAATGATCGCGAGGATGGGGAAGAGTTCGAAGTAACGCTCGATTTGGCGTTTCATTTGTCGGCCTCGGCGGCTGTGGCGAGTTCGCTCGATTCTTCGACGATACGGCCGTCGAAGAGTTTGATGGTGCGGTCTGCGTACTTGGCGTAGCGGTTGTCGTGGGTAACCATGCAGATGGTTGCGCCACCGCGGTGGAGGTCTCGCATGAGTTCCATGACGGCTTCGCCGTTGGCAGAGTCGAGGTTACCGGTAGGTTCGTCGGCAAGGAGGATGGCCGGGTCTCCCGCGAGGGCGCGGGCTACGGCGACGCGCTGCTGTTGGCCGCCGGAGAGTTGCGAGGGGTAGTGCTTGACGCGATGGCCCATGCCGACGCGCTCGAGGGCTTCGTGAACACGCTTCTTGCGCTCGGCACCGGACATGCCGCGGTAGGTGAGCGGGAGTTCGACGTTTTCGTAGACGGTGAGATCGCCGATGAGATTGAAGGCCTGGAAGATGAAGCCGATTTCGCGGTTGCGGATACGGGCGCGCTCGCTCATCTTGAGGCTCTGGACGGGGCGGCCGTTCAAGACGTAGGTGCCGCCGGAGGGCGAATCGAGGAGGCCGAGGATGGCGAGGAGAGTCGACTTGCCGCAGCCGGAGGGGCCGGAGATCGAAACATACTCACCCTTTTTGATGTTTACGTGGATGCCGCTGAGGGCGTGGGTTTCTACCTCGTCGGTAAGGAATACCTTGGTTACGCCGTCCATGGTCAACAGGTCTGGTGCTTCGCTCATTTTGTCTTTCTCCTCTTAGTTCAATCTGACTCGGTTATGGGCGTCCCATTGACTCATGTCTGAGAGCACCACTTTGTCGCCTAATTTCAGGCCGCTCATGACTTCGATGGTGTTTACGGAACTGCGTCCGAATTTCACCTGTACACGCTCGGCTTCTTTGCCATCCGGATTGACCCGGAAGAGACCTACCGTTGCATTGGCCTGACCGATGACGGGACGCTCGACATAGAGCACGTCTGTCAGCTTTTCGATCTCAATGGTGCCATCGACGCTGAGATCTGGCCTTGCGCCTTGCGGCAGTTCTCCAATAAGACGTACGTCAACCGTTACCGTTCCGTTCACAGCAGCAGGATCTATTCTTGCTACTTCACCTTTAATGATTCCGTTACGGGTATCGATGTCGGCCGGCATGCCAATTCTGATCTCGTTCATCTGCGTTTCAGGGATCTTGAGTTCGGTCTTGAGGCGCCAGGGCTGGCTGACCTTGGCTAGAACGGTGCCCAT
>JBIPMY010000213.1:0-10089 GCA_044376335.1 Bryobacter sp. | reverse complement strand
ACGCGCTGTCCAACCTGGACGGGGAGATCCTGGAGGACTCCGTCGACGCCGGCACGGACGCGGAGGTCGGCCACTTGCTTCTTCTTCAGTGTGTAGGCGGCGCGGAGCTTTTCAATGTTGACGCGCTTGGCTTCTACCTGGGCGCGGATCATGTCGTCGTTGGAGACGAGGCGCTCGCGCTCGATTTCGAGGCGGTGGGAGAGCTCTTCGGCCTTGGCTTTGGAGAGCTTCACAGTTAGATCTGCGGTGAGGCCTTCTTTGAAGAGTTTGGTGTCGCGGTCGAAGCCGAGTTGGGCTTGCACCTGTTCACTTTGTACTTGGGCGGTCTTGGATTTTTGTTCGAGTTTTTCGCGATTGAGACGTACCCGAAGGTCGAGCATCTCGGCTTCGGCGGCCTTTACGGCCCATTCGGCGTCGCTGAGGGCCGTCATCAATTCCTGGTTGGAGAGTTCGATGATGACGGTGCCGGCGGAGACTTTGCTGCCCGGGAGCATGAGGCGCTTTTCGACGCGGCCTTCGCTGGTGGCTGGGACGAAGAGGATTTCCTGCGGGACGAGTGTACCGAGGCCGCGCACTTGGCGGAGCATAGAGCCTCGCTTGGCCGAGCCGAACCAGAGTGTGGCGGTTTCGACGTTGGGGGCGGCGGGTTTGAGCCTGCTGAGGCCAAACGTGGTTGCCCCAATGGCGGCAACAGCAACAATGCCCAGAACCACCCGGCGGATGAGCTTCTTACGACCTATACCTTCGCGCTTGATGTCCATGATTCTTGAATGTAGCAGATGCACGCGGTGCGCCAAGCGATGAAAAGCAGCGAAAAGCTTTTGGATTGTTTGGGATAGAGATATGGCGGAATCGCCTGCCCATAATCTGGAGTGTCCGGTAATGGGACAGCGGTGTCGCCAGCGAACACGTAGAATAGCGAGTGGATGCAGCCACTGACGCAGTTGAGTGAAGAAGAGCAGATGTTTCGCGATGTCGTGCGGCGATTTGCACGGCAGGAAATCGCCCCGCTGGTGCGAAAGATGGATGAAGAAGCCAAGCTCGATGCGGGTTTGTTGCGGAAGATCTTCGCTCAAGGCTTTATGGGGATCGACGTGCCTGAGGAATATGGCGGGCAAGGGGGGAGCTTTTTCCAGAGCGTTTTAATGATTGAAGAGCTGGCGGCGGTGGACCCGGCGGTGAGCGTCTGTGTGGACGTTCAAAATACGCTGGTGAATAATGCAGTGCGGCTCTGGGGAACGGATGAGCAACGAGAGAAGTACCTGGGGCGGCTGGCTAGCGATATGGTGGGGAGCTATGCGCTGAGCGAGGCTGGGGCTGGGAGTGACGCGTTTGCGCTGACAACGAGTGCGCGCAAGGTGGACGGCGGCTGGGTGCTGGATGGGCAGAAACTCTGGATCACGAATGCGGCCGAGGCGGGATTGTTTCTGGTGTTTGCCACGGTTGATGCGAGCCTGGGATACAAGGGTATTACCTGCTTTTTGGTGGAGCGGGAGAGCGAAGGGCTGAGTGTTGGAAAAAAAGAAGACAAGTTGGGGATACGGGCGTCCTCCACTTGTGAAGTGGTACTGAACCGGGTTTGGGTGGGCGATGAGGCGGTGCTGGGCGAGGTGGGTAAGGGTTATAAGGTTGCGATTGAAACCCTGAATGAGGGCAGGATCGGGATTGGAGCTCAGATGCTTGGCCTGGCGCAGGGGGCGCTGGATCATGCGGTGGGCTATGCCAAGCAGCGGAAGCAGTTTGGGAAGGCGATTGGGGAGTTTCAGGGTGTGCAGTTTACGCTGGCTGAGTGTGCGGTTGAGATTGAGGCGGCGCGCTTGCTGGTTTATAACGCAGCACGGTTGCGGGATGCGGGGCAGGAGTTTGTTCAGCAGGCGGCGATGGCAAAGTATTATGCTTCGATCATTGCGGAGAATGTGGCCAGCAGGGCGATTGAGGTTTTTGGCGGGGTGGGCTTCACCAAGGAATATCCGGTGGAGAAGCTTTACCGCGATGCCAAGATCGGTCGCATCTATGAGGGCACCAGTAACATGCAACGAGTCGTGATCGCCAAACATCTGATGAGGTAAGACGAAATGAAAATACTAGCGCTGGTTATCCTGATGGCCTTTGGGCTTTCTGCGGCTGTCAATCTGAAGGACCCATCTCCGGCGGAGATTGAAGGGATCATCAAGAAGTTTGCGGCCAAGGAGAGCGAGTTCTCACGGGCACGGCAAAACTATATTTACCGTCAGGTGACGAAGATGAACGAGATGGATGCGTCTCGTAAACGGGTGATCGGCAAGTATGAGACCACCAGCGACTGGGTTTTCATCGAAGGCAAGCGGACCGAGCGGGTGGTTTATGCCCCGCCCCAGAGCCTGCAGAACCTGCTGCTTGAGCCTGAAGACTTGCAGGATATGAGGGACACGCTGCCATTTGTGCTGACCTCGGAGGAGCTGGATTCCTACTACGTGCGCTACCTGGGCCACGAACTGGTGGATGAGGTGCCCTGCTACGTGTTTGCGATCAAGCCGAAGAAGATCGAGCCGGGCAAGCGGTATTTTTCAGGTACGGCCTGGGTAGACGATCAGGAGTTGCAGATCGTGAAGACCTACGGACGTCCGATGGGCAAAAAGCGCAATGCCGGCAGCCAGTATCCGAAGTTTGAAACCTACCGGGAACAGGTGGACGGCAAGTACTGGTTCCCTACGTATACGGTGTCGACGGACACTTTAGTTTTTGATACGAGTATCGTTCCGATCAAAATGACGATAAAGTATCAGGACTACAAGCGTTTTGGTGCAGAGTCGGACATCAAGTTCGGCGACGTGGAAGAGGCCCCCAAGCCGAAGCCAACTAAGCCATAGCGCGACTGAAAGGAATCAATCCCATGTCCATGTTGGATGAATTCAAAACATTTGCCATCTCCGGAAATGTTCTCGATCTTGCCGTCGGCGTCGTAATCGGTGGTGCCTTTGGCAAGATAACCAATTCTCTGGTGAGCGACCTGATTATGCCGCCCATCAGTCTGATCACCTCGAAGATTGCCTTTAAGGATCTTCTGGTGAATTTGAGCGACAAGGAAGTCAAATCGCTCGATGAAGCGCAGAAGGCAGGCATTCCGGTACTGGCCTATGGCAACTTCATTCAGACCACCATTGAGTTTTTGATCATCGCATTCACCATTTTTTTGGTGGTGAAGCAAATCAACCGGCTGCGCGGCAAAGCGATTGCTGAAGCCGGCAAGTAGAATCCACTTTAATTAAACTGAAACACTATCGGGCGTACCCCTTACGCCCGATATATTATTTTTGGTATGATTCCATGGTGATAACGCGTCCGGCAGTAACCGTACTCGTAGTCTGTCTTGTTGGAGTTTGCGGCCTGCTGGCAAAGCCGGTCGCGACGAAAGCAAAACAGGCTGCGGCCAAGGCTAGAACGGCAACGAAGGTCTCTTCAACACGCACGAGCGCGTCGAAGCGCCCCACGCCCAAGAGAGTGGCTTACCGCAAGCCTGCTCCCTACAAGCCCGTAGCGCCCGCAGCCCCCGCCTCCAACCGCCTTCGTGAAGTTCAGCTGGCACTGGTTGAACGTGGCTACCTTCAGGGCGATGGTAATGGCGCCTGGAATGCACAGTGTGTCGAGGCGCTCAAGCGCTTTGAAGCGGACCAAAAGGTTCGTGTCGACGGCAAGATTGATTCCAAGATGTTGATTGCACTAGGGTTAGGCCCAAAGTACGACAATAACCTGAATCTTCCGGTGCCCAGTGGCAGCACTGGCATCGTGGTGGCAGCCGATCAAGCCACCAATAACGAACAGCCTCGCTAATCGCTAGGCGTCCCTTCCCTAAAGTTTTTTTCAAAATCCCCTTTGTATAATTTTTGTCATAAGCCGATCTCGGACTAAAAGAGTCCTTGACTTGTCGACTGCCTCAATGCTGAAATGATCTTATTGCAATTGACTTGCAATGTCTTCATTCAATGCCCAGAAACACCTTATTTCACCTAGTTTTCAGTAGCTCATTTTGGCAAGTGTCGATCAAAAGGCTTTTCTTGTTGTCGGTGCTAGCCATTTTGAGAGCAGAGAGCCCGGTGGATATCATTACCGGCCGGGTGATGGATGAGTCTGGTGCGGCGCTGGTGGACGCGGAAATCCGCCTGAGTGGAAAAGAGAAGAAGTCTCTGGTAGGCCGGAGTAGCGTGACTGGCGAGTTTCAATTTCAACTGGAGCACTCGGAGGCCGGAGACTACGAGCTAAGTGTGCAGGCACAGGGGTTTCAAAGCTATAAGCGGCTTGTGCAGGTGATCGAGACTCGAGAGCAGCATTTTGAAATCAAACTCGCAGTTGAAGGATCGATTTTGTCGATCACGGTTACCGAGACGGCCGGGTACCGGAATCTGGCGACCTCAACTGCTACCAAAGTGGCTACACCCGTTTTGAATCTGCCGCAATCGATCAGCATGATCAACAGCGAGCAAATTCGGGATCAGGCGATGATGAGCATGGCCGATGTAGTGAGGTATGTGCCGGGGATCACAATGGCGCAGGGTGAGGGGCATCGGGACGCACCGATTATTCGTGGAAACGCAACGACTGCGGATTTCTTCATCAATGGAGTTCGCGACGATGTGCAGTACTTCCGCGATTTGTACAACCTGGAGAGTGTTGAGGCTTTAAAGGGGCCAAATGCGATGGTATTTGGCCGAGGCGGAGGGGGAGGAGTGCTCAACCGGGTGACCAAAGAGGCGCTGTTCTCTCCGCTCCGGGAGGTGTCTGTGCAGGGGGGCTCGTTCGGCAACAAGCGCATGATGGCGGATATCGCCCAACCGATCAACAACCGGGCAGCATTCCGGATGAATACGATGTTTGAAGACTCGGGCAGCTTTCGGCAGTATGGAGACCTGAGGCGATACGGTGTGAGCCCGACGCTGACGCTGCGCCCGAGCGAGACTACCAAGGTGCGTTTGAGCTATGAGCGATTCCATGACGGGAGGCTGGTAGACCGGGGAATTCCTTCTTATCGAGGATTGCCCCTGGCTGTGGATCGCAGGCAGTATTTTGGCAATCCAGATGTGAGCCGTGCTCGTGCGGATGTGAATCTTGGGTCTGTGATTGTGGAGCAGCAACTGGGGTTATGGAATTTGCGCAACCAGACGCTGTTTGGAGCCTATGACAAGTATTACGGAAACGTCTTTCCGGGTGCGGTGAATGCTGCGCGGACGCAGGTGAGCTTGTCGGCCTATGACGATGCGACCAATCGAAACAACTTCTTCAATCAGACAGATCTATCGCTGGGGCTGAAGACAGGCAAGATTCGGCACACGTTGCTAGCGGGTGTAGAAGTAGGCAGACAACTGACGAATAACCTTCGCAACACCGGATATTTCGGGAATACGTCAACCACAATCCTGGTTCCGATTGAGAATGCGGTGGACTTGAGCCCGGTGACTTTCCGGCAATCGGCCACCGATGCGAATAATCAGATACGGGCCCGCGTGGGAGCAGGATATGTGCAGGATCAGATCGAGTTGTCGCGCTTCGTGCAGGTGGTGGCTGGACTGCGATTCGATTATTTTGATTTGAGAGCATTCAACCGCCGGACGACTCAGACACTCGGACGTGGCGACAAGATTTTTTCGCCGCGACTTGGGGTTGTGATCAAGCCTGTGCGGCAGGTTTCGCTTTATGGGAACTACAGCGTGTCTTTTCTGCCTAGTGCGGGAGACCAGTTTGGCGCGTTGACCGTGAGCAGCCAGAGCTTGAAGCCAGAACGATTCAGGAATGTGGAAGCGGGTGCCAAGTGGGATATGGGCCGTGGGCTCTCGGTGAGTTCTGCTTATTACTGGTTGGACAGAACCAACACGAGTGCGCCGGATCCGCAGAACCCGGCGATTCTGGTACAGACGGGATCGCAACGGAGCAAGGGCCTGGAGTTTTCGCTGAACGGACGCCTCACGCGGATGTGGACGGTGAGTGGGGGTTATGCGTTGCAGGACGCGCGGATCACGAGCCGGACGGTAGCGGCCTTGCCGGGGGCTCGGGTGGCGCAGGTTCCACGGAACAGCGCCTCGCTGTGGAACCACTTTCGACTGATGCCGCGGCTTGGCGCAGGGCTTGGTTTGATTCACCAGGGAGAGATGTTTGCCGCGATCGATAACAGCGTGCGGATTCCGAAGTTCGCTCGTGCCGATGCAGCCCTGTTTTATAGCCTGAGCGAGAGATTGCGCCTACAAGCGAATGTTGAAAATCTGACAAACCGGAGCTACATCGTAAACGGCCACAACAACAACAATCTGACGCCGGGCCTGACTCGTGCGGTGCGAGCTGGATTGACGGTGCAATTCTAAGCTAGTAATTCAGATAGGCTGGTAAGTGCAATGATTATCGGCGTACCCAAAGAAATCAAAGATCACGAGACAAGAGTGGGTCTTGTGCCTAGCGGCGTAACCGGTTTGGTGGAACAAGGCCATACGGTATACGTGGAAAGCGGTGCGGGCCTCGGCAGCTCCATCACAGACGAGGAATACACTGAAGCCGGAGCCACCGTACTTGGAATGGCGGGCGAGGTGTGGTCCAAGGCTGAAATGGTTGTAAAGGTGAAGGAGCCGCAGCCAAGCGAAGCCGGGTACTTTCGGCCGGGGTTGAACCTGTTCACTTACTTGCACCTGGCACCATTGCCGGAGTTGACTACGCAACTGCTGGAAGCCAAAGTGAACGCAGTGGCTTATGAGACGATCCGGGAGAAGGACGGGAGTCTGCCGCTGTTGACGCCCATGAGTGAGGTGGCCGGGCGGATGGGGGTGCAGATTGGGGCGCAGTATCTGGAAGGCCCGAACGGAGGACGTGGGATTCTACTGGGCGGGATTCCGGGTGTAGCACCAGCGAATGTGGTGATTATCGGGGGCGGTGTGGTGGGGCACAATGCGGCGAAGATCGCCGTCGGCCTTGGTGCGCACGTGACGATTATCGATAAGAACCTGAACCGTCTGCGGGAGATCGACGATATCTATTCGAGCCAGGTAGTGACGCTGGCTTCCAACTCCTATACGGTTCGTGAGGCGTTGCGGCTGGCGGATCTGGTGATCGGAGCGGTGCTTGTGCCGGGGGCGAGTGCGCCGAAGATTGTACGGCGGGACATGCTGGCCTCGATGAAGAAGGGGAGCGTGCTGGTGGATGTTGCGATCGATCAGGGTGGGTGCTTTGAAACGAGCAGGCCGACGACGCACACGAATCCGATTTTTTATGTGGACGGCGTGTTGCACTATTGTGTGACGAATATGCCGGCAGCGGTGCCACATACATCCACGTTTGGCCTGACCAATGCGACGATTCCCTACCTGATGCAGATTGCAAACAAGGGTTTGCAGCGGGCAGCGGAGGATTCGAAAGCGATTGCCGAGGGCATCAATACCTACATGGGCGAGATTGTGTATCCGGGAGTGGCGGAATCCCAGGGACGCCCCTGGCGGGAACTTGCCACATTACTGTAGTTCAATCCAGTTCAAATTTTGTCAGCCCTCGTCGATACGCTGAGGGTGGAAACTCTTCGCATAGCGAGCATTCTTTTGCTCGCAATAACATTGCAGTTGTATGCCCAGCCTCCAACGATATCGAAGGGTGAGCCTGTAGAAGATTTGTCGGTGGAGGAGATTTTAGGCCTTCAGGTGACTAGTGTGGGGCGTAAAGCGCAGCAGGTGGCAAATGCTCCCGCAGCGGTTTATGTGATTACGCAGGAGGAGATTCGGCGAAGCGGAGCAACGACGATTCCAGACATCCTGCGGATTGTGCCGGGCCTGGTGGTGGCGCGGATCAATGGCAACAATTGGGGGATTTCATCGCGTGGCGGAACGCGCCAATTTGCCAACAAAATGAAGGTGATGATCGACGGGCGGCCGGTTTACAACCGGCTATTCTCTGGAGTGTATTGGGATTCACAAGACCTGATTATTGAGGATATCGACCGGATCGAAGTAGTCAGAGGAACGGGGTCTGTGATGTGGGGATCCAATGCGGTGAACGGGGTGATTCACATTATCACCAAAGCGTCGCAGGATACGTTGGGTTCGCAGGCGACGTTTGGGACGGGAAATGAAGAGCGGGCGTTTTCGTCCTATCGCTTTGGTGGCAAGGTGGGGGAAAAACTCTTTTACCGGATTTGGGGCAAGCAGAACTACCGGCGGTTTTATGCACCGGGATCGCCATTGATCCGGCGGAATTTGGTGGAGACACCAGGACAAGCCCGGAAGTTCAACGATGGCTCGTCAGACGATCAGGACGGATCGGCACTGCGAATGGGCTTTCGACTGGATTGGCAGAAGTCGGCACGAGACATTATCCAGTTGACCGGGATGATGTTTCGAAACTCGTTTTCGATGGAGAGCTGGCAACTGAGTGCCGGGGCGGTGCCGAGCCGTTTGCGGCTCCAAGAAGAGGTGCCTGGTGGCAATGTGCTGGCGCGATGGGTGAGATCGAATTCGAGTAGTTCAGAGACGATAGCGCAATTTTGGGCAGACCGCTCGAGCCGGGATAGCCAGCTTTATTCGCTTCGGCTGGAAGCTCTGGATTTGGACGTGCAACACCGCCGGTTGCTTTCGGAAAACAATGAAATCATCGTCGGAGCAGGCTACCGGTTGACGACAGACAACCTAAGTTCGGATCAAGCTTTCCGGTTTCGAGAGCAGAGACGAAGCGACTCGCTGTCGAATCTGAGAGTTCGCAACGAACATCAATTGTTCTCCAGACGAGTTACGGTATCAGCCGGGATTCGAGTGGAGCAAAACACTTATACGGGGTTCGAATGGCAACCGGCATTCAAGTTTCTGTATGCTCCGACCAAGTCTCACAGCTTTTGGGCAGGCTGGTCGAGGGCGGTTCGGACGCCTTCGCGCGCAGAGCAAGACACGGCCACACTCTCTTCAGGGCGAAGCGAATTTGAAGGATTGCCTGTATTGATTGATCTGGTAGGGAACCAAAATCTGCGGGCCGAGCGTGTGAAGGAATGGGCAGGTGGATACCGGTATCAACAAAGACAGAAATGGTCGATTGATCTGAATCTTTTCCACAACAGTCTGACACGATTGACATCGCTCGAGCTAGGCGACAGTATCCTGGAGTATTCTCCCAGTTTGTTACTAAGACAGCGGGTTTCTCCCGGAAATGGGCGTGAGGGGACTTCGCGAGGATTCGAGTTTGCCGGATCGATGAGTCTGAAGTCGTGGTGGAAGATTCATGGGTCTTACTCCTACCTTTCGAACTTCAGCCGTGCGATAGCAACATCGACGGATCCAGCGAGGTATATCAACGGGGAAGAACCTCGCCATCAATTCAAGATGCGGTCGCTTTGGAACCTGTCGCAGCGCTGGCAATTCGATGTTTCCGGATATGCCATAGACAAAATTCCTGCATACAACGTACCAGGGTATGTACGCATCGATTCGCGGCTGGGCTGGCGACCTACGCGCGGTCACGAATTGAGCCTTACCGTGCAGGACTGGCTCAACCAGAGGAGGCTCGAATTCCAGTCTGAACTCTACATTTATGCGGTGCCGATGCAGCGATCGATGATCTTGCGCTGGACAACAAGGTTCTAGGCGAAAGCTCCAAGAAGTTGAATCACGTTCCAAGACAGTCTCGCGCAGGGAGAGCACTCAGAAGAGTGGCTGCGGCGCTATTGTGCCTCGCAATGGCGAGTCCGGCTCAGTTATCCCGGGAAGAAGACTTGAAGGCAGCGCTGCTGTTGAGCTTTCTCCGCTTTACCGAATGGCCTAGCAGCGTTGGTTCGGAAGTACCGATCGTGATTGGGATTCTGGGGCAAACGGAACTCTACACTTCAATATCGCGAATTGCCTTTGGGAAATCGGTGCAAGGCAGACCGATCCAGGTGCGTGGGATTCGGCATCCAGGCGATCAGAAGCTGTGTCAGGTGGTTTATCTGGGATCGCTTAGCGGCAGCAAGCTGGAGGAGCATCTTGCTGTAGCAAGAGAAGCATCGATCTTGACGATCGGAGAAGATGACCGCTTTCACCAAAGCGGGGGAATCATTCAACTGTTTGTCGAAGATGGGCGCCTCAGTTTCTCGGTGCATCTGAGCAAGCTTGCGAGTACGAA
>JBIPMY010000386.1:0-5942 GCA_044376335.1 Bryobacter sp. | reverse complement strand
CCAAACTCTCGATTCCCCCACTCCCAATTTCGAGCTGAGTTCGTTGAGCGTAGACGCCGAAGTGAAGTACTCTTGCGCCGCTTGCGACCCGGCGGAAGTCAGCCCAGAGAACACGGCGATTTGGTTCGATCCCGATTCGCCCTGGTCTTGCCGAAACACACTGATCAGGCCCAGGCACTCTTCGGCTTGACGCCTTCGAAAGGCGTCCGGTTCTCCGGGTCTGGGATCCCGATTCACGACGGCCTCCCAACGGGTGCCCGGGTCGTATTCGACGCGGAACGGGGCATCCTTGAGCAACTGCTCGACCGCCGGACTGTACTCGGGATTACCGAAGAGCAAAACGTTTCTTCCGCGCAGAGCGTACGGTTTGACGACTCGTTCCGGCAAAACCTGATGCGGGATTGCATACATCGAGAGAGCCTTAACCGCCCCAATCGCCCCCGCAACGTCGCCCCAGAGCGGGGATCCAATGTTTGGATGAAGAAGCACAAACTCCTTCTGATCCGGAGCCTTGGATTCGAAAAACCACTGGCGTAACGGCTGGTCCTGCGCGATTTCCGGGTACCACTTCTCATTCCTCGGCAGTTCCTTTGAGGAAAAGTCGCGAGCCCAAAACTGCTTGGGAACCGCTACCACCACAAGCACCTCGGACCGCGAGTTCAATATCGGCCCCCATGCGTCTCGCACGATTGCCGGAGGGCCCGGACTGACGGGCGTAGATCGAAGCCAAAACGCCGCGAAAGCAACCGCCAAACCGGCTGCAAACGCCATAGCCAGAGGGGCATAAGCAGGACGAAACTTGCCCGGAACTGCCACTTCTGCGGGAACTTCTTTGGTGGGCGCCGCGACGCTGCCACTTACCATTAGCCACTCCGGGATGTAGCTCCCTTTCGGCAAGACAACCCGGAGCTCCGCTGACTGAAGCTCTTCGCGATAGCAGTCTTCCAGCTTTCGGCGCAAGGCGTGCGCGCGACTGCGCACCGAGGAATCGGCTTCCGGAGAAAAATCTGCCGGCCGGCCGAGAGCTTCAATGGCAATGCTATATTCCGTGATCTGGTCGCCCTGGCCAGCAATCTCCTTTTCGCCAATGAACCGCAGAAACCGAATCAGCAGATCCGACTTTTGGAAGGTCCGGCTCGTAAGAACGTGCTGGAGCGCCGCGAGCTTCTCCTCGGCGGTATGCGCGGAACTGGTGGCAAACGTGGACACTTCGCACATCATAATATCGATTTTGGCTGTTAGGTGCATGTACGTGCTTCCGCTTGGCCCAATTTACGTGCATCTTGGTGATTCATGCCCACAAAGACTCTCCTTCTTTTAGCACTGCTGGCTCCACTTTCAGGATTTGCAGCCGATCCGCCGTCAGAGCGCTTCGATGTCGTCATTATCGGTGGAAGCTCAGCAGGTGTCGGCGCGGCGATTGGCGCGGGCCGCCTGGGAGTAAAGGTCGCTTTGATCGAAGATACTCCCGTCCTTGGTGGGATGCTTTCCAACGGCATCTCCAATATCGATGGATACTCACGGGGCTCGATGAGTGGGGCATTTGAGGAATTCCGGCAGCAGGTAAAGCAGTACTATGCCGAGTACAACCGCCAGGACGCAACTCTCGCCGGCCGGCGCGCGAAGTTCTTCACCGATCCGAAGAACCGTTCACGGAATGACATCCGTCCGATCGATCCCGGGTCGTATTGGGGCAACGATCCTGGCGACGGTGGCGTTTGGGAACCACAAGTGGCAGATCAGATTTTGAAGAAGATGCTGAGCCCCTATCCGAATGTAAAGGTTTTTTACAAGCACTTTGCCAGCGGGGTGGTTCGGGTGAACCGGCGCATCGTCGGCGTTGTGGTCCAACAGGCTTCGGCTGCTTACGCCTATGCTCCCGCCGTCGAAGGCAGCAGAAAGATCTTCTATGGCTCGGCGATAGTGGACGCCACCCATGAGGGCGACATCGCCGCCTGGGCGGGGGCTCCCTACCGGGTCGGGCGCGAAGCTCGATCTCCACTCGAACCTCATGCTGGTGAAATCTACGTGCAGGAGCAGTCGGCGGAACTCGTCATCGGGAGCAACGGGCGCCAGGATCCAGCTCCATCCGGATACATCCTGCGTCTCGGCGTCCAATGCGACTTCGACCCCAAAAAGGATACGGCACACCTGCTAAAGTCCCCTCCACCGGACTATGATCGGTCCCGGTACCTGGACCTCAACTTCGATCCTGCACGAACGCCCTGTCCAGGTTTTGGAGGCTTGCCGAAGGCGCAGGCCGAATGGAATGGCTCTGAGTTTCGAGCTGGGTTGGATGGCACTTATTGGAAATGGCCGGAAGCCACGCGGGACGAGCGGCGGAAAATGTACGAAGCCTACCGCAATGTTGCCCTTGGCCAACTCTACTTCCTTCAGACCGAGCGTGGATACAAGTCTCTGGGACTGGCGAAGAATGCTTGGCCGGAGAATGACAATCTTCCCTACCGGGTCTTTACTCGCGAAGGCCGCCGCATCCTGGGCGACCAGATCCTGAATGAGCAGAACGTCAACGCGTTCCTCGGGCGGGACGGCTTGCGTCCACCCTTCTTTGCCAACAGCATCGGCCTGGCACACTATCCCATCGACGCCAAACCCGTGGAACCAAAACGGGACAACACCACACCCGAAATGCTCGGCAACGGCAACATGTACCTCACCGGCGTGACCACGGCCACCCAGATCCCCTACGGCGCAATGTTGCCACAACTGGTCGAAGGCTTGCTTGTGCCTGCAGCGCTGTCGGCCACTCATGTGGCGCAAGCGTCCATCCGTCAGGATCCCTATTGGATCGTCACTGGTCAGGCTGCCGGTATCGCCGCAGCTCTCAGCAGCAAGCATGGGATTTCGCCCAGGCAGCTCCCAATCCAGGAACTTCAGGCGGAACTTCTCAAACAAAAGTGCAAGCTGGTCCTGTTCTACGATGTGAGCACCGAGCATCCACACTTTGCCGCGATCCAGCGTATGACGCTGAAAGGAATTGTCACCGAGCGCGACGATCGTAGCTTCGGTCCAGACGAACCACTTACGCGCGCAGCCGCGGCCGATATGCTCGTGAAAGCTTTTGACCTCTGGACGAGCGTGACGCATTCTCATTTCGCAGACGTCTCCTTTCGTCATCCTTCTTTCCGTGCCATTGAAACGTTGTGCGACCACGGATTCCTGGATGATCTTGGCTTCACTCCGCTCTGGCGGAAACGTGGCCGTTTCGATCCAGCGCGAGACTTCGGCTATCAAGCTCAGGAGCACTACGGCAATTTTGACCCCGACAAAACGGTGAGTGCGGCCGAGTTTGCAGCGTTGATTCGGACTATCAAGGAACGCGGCGTGATGTCACCAGGTAAAGCCGAGTTCATTCGCATCCCTTCGCAACTGCCGCTTGCCCCGTCAGGTCTATTGACCCGGGCGGTGGCCGTTTCCTACCTGGAGTCGAGTCTCTCCAATTGAACGTGATCCAGCCTTTCGGCCCCTGATGGCTTTCACCCTTGCCCCCTGGACCTAATCAGCCTGCTTGCATATGGACGGTGGCGATCCGAGGATAGGTGCCTTCCTCTTCAAACCTGGGCCCTCTCCGCACGCGCTCATCATATACTCACAGCAATGCTCCCCTTGTTGCTACTGGCTCTCGCCCAAGCCCCAGACCTCATCCTCCACAACGCAAAAATCCTCACCGTCGACGCCCGCAATAGCACCGCCCAGGCCATGGCCATCCGTGGCGACCGCATCGTCTCGGTGGGCACTTCTGCAAAGATCCTCAGCCTCAAGGGCCCCAAAACCCAAATCCTCGACGCCAAAGGCAAGACCGTCCTCCCCGGCCTGATCGACAGCCACACCCATTCCCTCGATGCTTCCATGTTCGAATTCGACCACGAAATTCCCAGCATGGCTTCCGTCGAAGACGTCCTCAACCATATCCGCAACCGCACACAAATCGTTCCTGAAGGCGAATGGATCAGCCTCCGTCAGATCTTCATCACACGACTCAAAGAACAACGCTATCCAACCAAAGCCGAACTCGACGAAGCTGCCCCAAAACACCCGGTCATCTTCTCTACCGGCCCGGATGCCTCGCTGAACACTCTCGCACTCAAAGCCAATAACATCACTAAAGACACCAGATCTCCCGCCGGGCAACCGGGCAAGGTCGAACTCGACGCGAAAACCGGCCAGCCCTCCGGCATCCTTCGCACCTACGCTGCCTTCGTCAAAGATGTCCCCTCCGGCAGACAGCCCACCGACGAAGACCGCCGCAATCGCCTCAAACTCCTCATGGCAGACTACAACTCCATCGGCATCACCAGCTTTACCGAACGCGCCGCCACCCCCAGACACATCAACATCTATCGCCAGCTCCGCCAGCGTAACGAACTCACCACCAGAATCTTCCTCGACTATCACATCACCAACCCCAACGGCGACTGGCCCGCCATCGAGGCCGAAATCGACGCCGCCTCCAAAGACCCTCTGCACACCTACGACAACATGCTCTGGCTACGCGGCCTCAAAGTCTTCCTCGACGGCGGCATGCTCACCGGCTCCGCACTCATGCGCGAACCCTGGGGTACGAGCGAGATCTACTCCATCACCGACCCAAACTACCGCGGCATGCGCTACATCAACCAGCAACGGCTTACAGATCTCGCCCGGGCAAGCCTCAAGCGTGACCTACAGTTTACTGCCCACGCCGTGGGCGACGGCGCTGTGCAGTCCCTGATTGCCGCCTATGAAGAAGTCAACAAGGAATTCCCCGTAAGAGCCGGCCGCCCCTGCCTCACTCATGCCAACTTCATGACACCCGAAGGCATCGAAAAGATGGCCCAAATCGGCATCGTCGCCGACATGCAACCCGCCTGGCTCGAACTCGACGGCGCAACCCTGATCAAACACTTCGGCCTCCCCAGGCTCCGATTCTTCCAGCCCTACGCCACCCTCTTCAAAAACAACATCATCATCGGCGGCGGCAGCGACCACATGCAAAAGATCGGCGGCATGCGCGCCACCAACCCCTACAATCCCTTCTGGGGCATGTGGGTCGCCATCACCCGCAAACCCCGCTGGACTGACCAAATCCTCCACCCCTCAGAATCCATCACCCGCGCTCAAGCCCTCCGCCTCTACACCATCAACAACGCCTACCTGAGCTTTGAAGAAAAGCAAAAGGGCTCACTCGAATCCGGCAAACTCGCCGACTTCATCCTCATCGATCGGGACATCCTCACCTGCCCCACAGATCAGATCAAGGACATCAAAGTAGAAGCCACTTACCTGGGCGGCCGCCGTATCTACTCGGCTCCCCGCTGACAAAGCTCCCCAAGCAGCCGTTCTGCCACCAGATCCACGCGCTCCAGCAATGCCTCGACACGCGCTGTCAGTTCCTCCCCCGGCACTACCAGATCTTCAAGCTCCCCGATCCGCCCCACGATGCCTTCATAAAGCGCCCCCATCTTCTGCTCTGCCCTGTCTTTGGCAATCGGCGCCTCGGCGATCCCCAGATACTCCAGGTTTCCCACCAACACGCGGTAACTCACCAAGGCCGACCTTAACTCAAGCAATGGCTCCTGCTCACGGGATAACAGCTCATACTTACGCCGCAGCTCCGCATCCTCAAGCAACAACGCCTCGAGTCCCCCGTACTTCTTCCGCAGTCGCACCATCTCCTCACGCAGCCCCGCACGCGATGCCTCCGCCTCCTGCTCGGACATCGCCAGCTCCCCACTAGTCAACTGAAACCCCGTCGGATCGATCTTGCCTCCAGCCCGCAGAAAATCCACCCCTGCCTGACGGTTCAACCACTGGCTCAACAGAAACCAATATTCCCCTGCCAGATCCCCTTCCACTTTAGGAACCTCCCCGCCAGCATCAAGACAAAACCACCGCGACGGCACATCCGTCCCTCCAAACACTTTCGCCTTAGCCTCTCCGCG
>JBIPMY010000080.1:0-18206 GCA_044376335.1 Bryobacter sp. | reverse complement strand
GACCAGGTGCTGTGGCAGATTCGGGCCCGACACGTAAGCCATCAGCAGAGAGCCATCTCCAAAGCGGGACTCAAAGGCCTTGAGCGAGCGCAGGCCCGGGGAATCCGTGGGGAGCCAGGACTCCGCCGTGTTGTCCACTCGCAGCGTGTTGAGCGGTAGCACCAGAACGACGGTGACCAGGGCGGCAGAGAGAAAGATGAGGGAGGAGCGGAGCAAGGCGTTCAGCTTTGAGGGTAGCTTAGAACTGCACCCCAACGTGTTCGGTATTGGGGATACTTGAAATATGCTTGCAGCTCTTAGGTTGTGGTGTGTCCTGATCTGTTTCGGAACTTTTTCTGTCTACGGCCAAAGTCAGGCCAAATGCGGATTGACGGTTGCGGCTAGTGGAGTGAAAGGGACAGCGGGCTTTGTCGGCTTTGCCATCTTTTCGAGCGAAGCGGGATGGCCTAACAACTATGAATTGGCCGTTCAGCATGATGCGGTTCCGGCGAAGGATGGCCTGGTGGAGCTGAAGATGAAGGGCATTGCCGCCGGACGCTATGCGGTGGTGACGCTGCATGACGAGAATGCCAACAAGAAGCTGGACAAGAAGGCGAGCGGAAAGCCGAAAGAGGGCTGGGGGATGTCTCGTGACCCAAAGGCAGTGCTGAAGACGCCCAAGTTTGAAGCAGCCGCCGTGGATCTAAAATGCGGCGACCGCGTACAGATGCAGATGCGCTATCCGGGCAAGGACGAAGCTAAGTAGTTTTGGTCCCAAGCTTGGCGACGGAATCATCCCAGGCACCTTCAACCCATATTTCGCCGTCGGTGAAGTATTCCTTCTTCCAGACGGGAAGGGTTTTCTTGAGCCTGTTGATGCCTTCGAGCGTCGCGTCAAAGCTGGGGCGGCGGTGGGGGGATGCGGCAATCACGACGACACTGGCTTCGCCGATTTCCATGCGGCCGAGACGATGCACAATGGCGAGGCGGGAGATCTCGTGAGCTTTGGCGATTTCGGCAACCAGATCGGCGAGGACTTTGATGGCCATCGATTCGTAGCATTCGTAATCGAGATAGCGGGTCTGGCGGCCGTTTGAGTTGTTGCGGACAACGCCTTCGAAAGTGCAGAGAGCGCCATCGATGCCTTGCAGAATTTCCTGGCCGAGGGCGTAGGTGGGGATGGGTTCGCGGGTGAGGGCGGCGATGTGGCCTTCTGGAGTAACAACCCGATGGGTGTAGATGGTGCCGCCGCTCACAGGCGGCAGGAAAGCGATCTCGTCGCCATCTTCGAGCAATTCACCGGGCTGGGCAAATTGCTGGTTGCGGGCGAGAGCAATGGAGTCAGCCAGGCCTTCGAGTTTTGGGTATCGGGAGACGTAGTGGGCGAAGAGGGATTCGATCGTCGAGCCTTCCGGCATGTCGACGAGGTCTGTGGAGGGGTCGGCAAAGTCTTTGAGTAAGCCGAAGAAGAGAACCCGGATTTGCATCTTTAGTAAGCGTAACGCGGCACAGCCTGGTTGGCGGTGCCGCGTTTGTGCCAAAGCGCCGAACGGAGGAGAACTAGCGCTTGCGTGCTTTGAGCCAGGCGAGAGCGGCGAATGCTGTGCCAGTCAACGCATAGGTGGATGGCTCGGGGACTTCGTTACCGCTTGGAGGAGGAGGAGGAGGTGGTGGTGGCGGTGGGGGTGGAGGAGGAGGCGGCGGTGGTGGTGGTGTACCTGAATCGATGGTGCCATTGATCCGGAAGAAGGCGTTTGAGCTGAAGCTGGGACTATCGATGGCGATGAACTGCAAGCTGTAGGCCGTGTTCGCAGTTAAATCGAATGTTCGTTTGGAGAAGACAGGAGTTCCAGCCTGGAGTGGGGTGTCAAAGCATTCCTGAGGAGAGAATCCACAACTGACCATTGGGTTGAAGGCAATCGATTGAATGGTGACGCCAAGAACAGTTCTGGAATTGCCGGCACCGATGTTTTCTACACGATAGGTATCACCGGGATTCTCGGCATCGACGACATCAAGAGTACCGGCGCCAAGAAGGCTAAAAGACCAGGGCAGTGCGCCCGGGCTGAGATAGGCATTGGCACCAGAGCCTCCTGATACTCCGGAAGTGGCATCCGCACCGGCAGCTGTGAGGATGTTGTACCAGGTGCCTGCTGTAAAAGTAGCGGCACTGGACGGAAGCACTGCCGCCATGGCCATGATGAGAAGAAGACTTCGTTTCTGCATGGTCTGACTGTGCGGCAAAAAGGAATAAGAAACAATTGGGGCGATGCCTTAGAAAGTCCTCAGAGGACTATCCTTAGTTGAGGGACCTTAGATCTTGGGTTGGTAAAACACTGTCCGGCAGTGGGGGGCTTCGTCCCAGTAACGGACAAAGCAGACCTGAGTATTGAGCTGATCTACTGGAAACAAAAGAATTCTGGTGCGGCAGGCCAGTTGCATACGTATTAGAGAAGAGCAAAGAACCGAGAATGAACGTAGGGCAAAATCAGGTAAGAATTTTCGTGTGTGACGACCAAATGGAGGTTCGTGAGGCGCTGCGGCTGCTGCTGAAATCGAACGGCTACGTGGTGGAATGCTTCGACGGGCCAGCGGCTTTGATTGAGGTTGCGGTGCAAAAAGCGGCCAGCGTCATTTTGCTGGACATGAACTACACACGAGACACCACCAGCGGCGAAGAAGGTTTGAATTTGATCGCATCACTGCGCGAACAGCGGGTGCCGGCTGCATTGATCGCGATGACGGCCTGGGGCGACGTTAGTCTTGCCGTGCAGGCGATGCAGCGCGGAGCGAGCGACTTTGTGGAGAAGCCCTGGAATAACGACCGCTTGCTGCAAATCGTGGCCAAGTGGACGGCGGCGGTGCAGGTAGAAGATCGAGAGATGGCTGGGGCACGACGGGTGCAACAGAGTTTGTTGCCACAAAGCAAAGGTGGCGATAGCGCGTTGCGTTATGCCTGTCGATTCCTGCCGGCACGTGAGGTTTCTGGCGACTATTACGACTTCTTTGAAAAGCGCCCCGGGCACTTTGGTTTTGTTGTGGCTGATGTGAGCGGCAAGGGTGTGCCGGCGGCAATGCTGATGGCAAATCTGCAAGCACTCTTTCGCAGCCATGCCTATCGCGACGAGGCCGCACCGGAGCCGGTGTTACGAGCCGTGAATGCGCAGTTTCATGAATCGACGTCGCCCGAGAGTTTTGCAACTGCCTTTTACGCCGACCTTGATGAGGCAACTCAGGAGCTGAGCTTTATCAACTGCGGCCATCCGCCGGCGTTGCTTCGTAAGAGTAATGGCGAAGTAAAGATGCTGGAATCGAGCGCTTTAGTTTTGGGTGCATTTCCGTTTTGGTCTGCCGAGACAGGCAAGGTGAAAATGGATGAGGGGGACAGGCTGCTGGTTTATTCCGATGGTGCAGTGGAGGCACAAAGCGCAACGGGCGAGGAGTTTGGGGAAGACCGATTACTGGAATTGTTCCGAAATACGGCACATTTGCCACCCCAAGAGGCACTGCCAGCCATAGAAGCTGAGATTCAGAAGCATTCCGGGATTTCCTTGTTCGACGACTGTACCCTATTTATGGCCAGCCTTCGCTAAGATCAAAAGAAGTACATGACAAAAACGAGTAATCCCGCTGAGCTGGCGGCTATCTCAAAGACTGTGCGCAGACACATTCTCGAGATGATCACGGCTGCCAAGAGCGGACACCCCGGCGGGAGCCTTTCCGCAACAGAACTAGTAGTCACTCTTTTCTACGACATCATGAAGCACGACCCGGCAAACCCGCAGTGGGCCGATCGTGACCGCTTCATTCTGGGCAAGGGGCATGCCTGCCCTGTGCTCTATTCGGTGATGGCCGAATGCGGCTACACCCCGGTGGACAAGTTGAATACTTTCCGCCAACTGGGATCGATTTACCAGGGGCACCCGGACGTACGGTTCATCCCGGCGCTGGAAGCTTCAACTGGTTCGCTGGGTGAAGGGTTGAGCGTCGCTCTCGGCATGGCGCTGGCGGCACGCTTCAACGGCAGCCCCTCGCGCACCTTTGTAGTGCTGGGCGATGGCGAAATCCAGGAAGGCCAGATCTGGGAAGCGGCCATGTTTGGCGCATTCCACAAATTGGACAACGCGGTTGCGATCGTCGACTGGAACAAGATTCAGCTCGATGGCTTTGTAAAGGACATCATGCCGCTCGATCCACTCGTTGACAAGTGGGCAAGCTTTGGCTGGCACGTGATCAACATCGATGGTCATGACATCGAAGCCATACAGAAGGCCTTCCATGAGGCAGAAACCGTAAAGGGCAAGCCGACCGTGATTCTCGCGAACACGATCAAGGGCAAGGGCGTTTCGTTCATGGAGAACAATCCGAAGTGGCATGGATCGGCACCTTCGAAAGATGAACTTGCACTCGCACTGAAGGAGCTTGCCTAATGGCTTTGTCTAAGAAATACGAACTGAAGATGGGCCCAGCCACGCGTGAAGCGTTTGGCAAGGCGCTGGCCGAAGTGGGCAGAAAGAACCCGGACGTGGTGGTTTGTGATGCGGACTTGTCGAAGTCAACCAACACTCACTTCTTTGCCAAGGAATTCCCTGAGCGCTTTATCCAGTGCGGAATCGCCGAAAGCAACATGGTGGCGGTAGGCTCTGGTCTGGCAGCTGGTGGCAAGATTCCTTTTGTGTCGAGCTTCTCGGCATTTGTGATCAACAAGGGCTTTGAACAACTTCGCGTGACGGCTGCTTATCCGAACGTGAACCTCAAAGTGGTTGGCACGCACAGCGGCATCTCGATCGGCGAAGACGGCCCCTCGCAGATGTCGATCGAAGACTTGAGCCTCGCCTGCAACCTGCCTGGCTTTACCGTGCTTGCGCCCTGCGACGAAGTCTCGATGACGGCTGCAATCCACATGACTGCAGAACACGTTGGCCCTGTATTTGTGCGTGCTGGACGCTCGAAGGCAGCCCATGTGTATGAGCCTGGTGCGGAGTTCCACATCGGCGGCAGCACTGAACTGTTGCCGGGCAACGACGTTGCGATCTTCGCTAACGGCCTGCTGGTGGCAGAAGCCCTGCGTGCCGCAGAGATCCTCGATGCCGAAGGAATTTCTGCCCGCGTGATCGACCTCTACAGCATCAAGCCGATCGACCGTGCCGCGATTGAGCGCGCCTCGATCGAGTGCCGCGCCATCGTTGTCGCTGAAGAGCACCTCAAGGATACCGGCATCGGTTCCCGCGTTGCTCAGGTCACGACCGAGACCACACCTTGCGTGATGGAATTTGTCGGTGTCGACAACACCTATGCCGAGAGCGGTACGCCCGAGGCAGTGGTGGAAAAGTATGGCCTGCTTGCGAAGGATATCGTGACGGCTGTACACAAGGTTCTCGCGCGCAAGAAGTAGATGCGCGAGCAGGTAGCATTTGCGGAGTTGCTGCGTCGGCACGAAGAGCTGACGCAGCGCTTTGCGCAATTGCTGCACGACGATGCCGGGCAGGTGTTGACCTCAATCGCGTTGCAGCTTTCGGCGCTCGAAGGGGTTGCCCCGGACGAGCTTGAGACGCTTACCGCGACACTCGACGATCTGCTGGAGCGATTTCGTGAAGCGCAGGCGAGTCTGGGTGGGGCTGTTGTTGCCAAACGCGGATTGGTGGCAGGCTTGTCGCAACTGGCCAGGATGAAAAAGAATTTTCGATTTGAGGGCGATGTTGCGCCCAAGTGGCCTGTAGAGGCGGCACAGGCAGCTTTTCGAATTGTCGAGGCGCTGGAACCGGCACGAGCGATCATCAGCGCCGAGGGTGTGAAGCTGGATGGGGCGGGGGAAGTCTCAGAATATGTGAAAGCGCTTGCCGATGCTGGCGGAGTTTTGCTCCAAAGCGGGCCACAAGCGACTACAATCAAGATCTACTATGCCAATTCGGGTGCTCATCGTTGACGACCACAAGATCATGCGGGATGGGATCAAAGCGATCCTGAAGCCTGCCCTGGATCTTGAGGTAGTGGGCGAGACAGATTCTGGTGTAGATGCAGTGCAACTGGTGCGCAAGCTGAAACCAGATGTCGTGATGATGGACATCAATCTTCAGGGGATGAGCGGAATTGAGGCAACGATCGAGATGCTTCGCCACAACCCCGAAACCAAGGTGATGGTGTTGTCGATGTATGACGACGAGCACTCGGTGATTAGTGCCGTCAAGGCAGGGGCGCGGGGCTTTGTGTTGAAGCGTGCGTCTGATGGGGATCTCATTCAGGCTCTGCGGATGGTGTCGCAAGGGGGCACTTATCTGAGCCCTAAAGTGTCTGACCGGTTGCTTGAGAGAATCCAAAAAGGGACGGTGGATGAGAGCACGCAGGCCTTGCCGCTGGCGGATCTTTCTCCTCGTGAGGTACAGGTGTTGCGGCTGGTAGCTGAAGGCAAAACCAGCAAAGAGATCGCAGTGATGCTCGACTTGAGTGTGCAGACAATCCGGTCTTACCGCAAGGCGATGATGAAGAAGCTGAATGTGAATAATGTTGCGGGGCTGACGCAGTTGGCGCTCTCAACGGGGTTGACGCGGCCACAGAGCTTCGCCGGCAGCGCCGAAAGCGTTTAGATTTTCCCGCAGTCGATTGTTTCGTGAGAATTTCAGAGTACTGGCAGCACTAGTCCTATGAATGAATGTGGTCTTGCGCGTTCGGGGGAACCCATGGTGGCTTCGCCAGATCGAAACGGTCAGCCCCGCTGTGGAACTGAGCCAGGAGGAAAAATTTCGGCGTCTGGTAAACGCGGCACTGGCAACTCCCTATTTCACCAGGCGAGAACGTGCTGAATCCTTGCTGGCAGCTCAAACGCTGAAAGACCTGCCGGTGCTGCCTGCGCGGCAGCTGCTCGATCACAAAAGCCAGTTCTTGAACCCAAAAGCTGACAAGGCGCTCGGAATGCTTCGCTTGCCTTTTGACACTGGCGCCTGCGTTGTGGTGGGCAAGAAGCTGCGCCTGCCTAAAGGTTGCAGCAATCTCGATGAGAGTTCAATCTACCGTCTACATACCAGCGCCACCAGGATGCTTGCTGCTACTCCGTCCGCGTTGCGCAGGATTTGCTCACTCATGGAGGCGCGGGCGTTGTCGCTGCCAAACCTCTGCGAAGCCGTAGTCGTGCTGCAGGGCCTCGAAGAAGGCTTGCTCTACCCCGGCGAGCGCGACATGCTCTGGCGATGCCTCGGGGTGCCCATATTTGAGCAGTGGCTGGGGCTCGACGGAGAACTGCTCGCCTGGGAATGTGGCGTACACCAGGGGCTGCACTTTCGGGCCAACAGGGCCGAACTGGAAGAGATTGACGGTGAACTTGTCGTCACCAGTTGGTTTGGCTTAAGAACGCCGATGCTGCGGGTTGCCACCGGGTTTAGCGCCGTTGCCGACCACCGGGTCTGCTCTTGTGGCGACGACCAGCCCATCTTGCTCAACCTGAGCATGAAACGAAGCGCAGAGCCAATCTTGCAGCATGCAGCTTTAGCCTGAAAGATCCTACTGCACGTAATTCGCCTCGAACTCGTCATACTCAATAGGAATGGCTGAATTCGTCTTAAAGTACGCGGATGCGCGCGGACAGGTGCACCAGGTGTCGGCTGTGGCGCGCAATGAAGCCGAGTTGCGCGAGCGTTACTCCCGCGACGGCTTCCTCGTTTATTCCGTGTCAGCAAAAGGGGCAGCCGGCAGCGGACCGCGTGGACGTAAAGTGGACATGGAGAAATTCCTGATCCTCAATCAGCAATTTGTCACGCTGATCAAGGCGGGTCTGCCGATTCTGAAAGCTCTCGATCTGTTGGCAGAGCGTTTGACGGACGACAAGCTGCGCGGCCCGATGACGGCGGTGCGCGATGAAGTCAGAACGGGAGCGCTGCTATCGTCGGCTTTTCAGAGCCAGAATCTTTTCCCTCCGATGTACATCACGACGATCATGGCCGGCGAGCGAGCCGGTAGTCTGGCTGAGGTGATGGAGCGCTACATCAATTACCAGAAGCTGGCACTGAGCGTAAAGAAGAAGCTGCTCACCTCTCTGATCTACCCTGCCCTGCTCTTCTCTCTTGTCCTCGCTTTGATCGTGTTTCTGATCACCTTCGTCGTGCCGAAGTTCTCCGAGCTTTACAGCACTCTCAACGCCGAGTTACCAACACCGACTAAAATCCTGGTGGCAATCAGTACCTCTGCCAGCTCCTATCTCTTGATCGCTTCGGTCGCAATTGTGGCAGCCGGCACGGGGCTTTACTTCTGGTCCAGAACAGCGGCAGCGCAGGAGAAGCTCGATCAGATCAAGATGGGCTTCCCGATGTTTGGCGAGATCTGGACTAAGTTCCAGGTGGCGCAGCTCGCACGTGTGCTCAGCACCTTGCTGGTGGGGGGCATCCCGCTCTTGCAGGCAATTCATACTGCGGGCGAATCCGTATCCAGTGTCTTAATTCGCAAAGCCCTTGCTACGGCAAGTCAGCTTGTAAGAGAAGGTCAGCCGCTTTCCACCTCACTCAAGCAAACGGGCATCTTCCCGGACCTGGCAGTGGACATGATGGAAGTGGGCGAGTCTACCGGCGCACTGCCGACGATGCTTGGGAGCGTTGCCGAATTCTATGAGGAAGACGTGCAGAACAAGCTGGCTGCCGTGTTAAGCCTGATCGAACCAGTCATCATGATCTTTATGGGCACCTTTGTAGCATTCGTGCTGATTGCTCTCTACTTGCCCATCTTCAGCCTTGCCGATAGTTTGAGCTAGCTAAGTATCTTGCAACTTCGTTAAAATAACGAAATATGCAAAGTTGTTTCCGGGCAGTCCTTGCCCTCGCACTCTCCAGTTTTGTCCTCTTCGGTCAAGGCACTACATCACGACTCATTGGTACAGTGACGGATGCCTCAGGCTCTCCTGTCCCAGGGGTAACCGTGAAATTGACTAACGAAGGGACTGCCCAATCGTTCAATACAAGTACCGGCGAAAATGGTGCCTTCTTTTTTGAAGCATTGCAGGTAGGCAGCTACTCTGCGGCAGTAGAAGCCAGCGGCTTCAAGAAGTTTCTTGCCAAGGGAAACGTGGTGAATATCGGCCAGCCGACAACAGTCAACATCAGGTTGGAAGTAGGCACTCTCGCCGAGAGCATTGAAGTGTCGGGAGCTTATGAACAGGTGCAGACTTCATCCTCGGGCAACATTGGCAATGTGTTCACCGAGAAGGTGATTCAGGAATTGCCGATCGTAGGAACCCGCGGCCGCAACCCGCTGGACCTGGTTCTCCGGCAACCCGGTGTCGTGAGTGGGGCCAACACTGGTGGTGGAATTCACATCAACGGCGCTCGCGATCGAGCTGTGAATTACACAATCGATGGTATCGATTCCAATGAAACATCGGCAGGAGGAAGCAACTTTTCGCCTACCCGGACAAACCCGGATGGCCTGGCGGAATTTAAGGTTCTCACTTCGAATGCGACAGCGGAGTTCGGTCGCAACTCAGGGGCACAGGTCTCGATGGTAACCAAGAGCGGCACCAATGAGTTTCATGGTACGGGCTTCTATTTCTACCGGACCCCTCGCTTCAACGCCAATGAGTGGGAGAACAACATTAATGCATTAGGCAAAAGACAGTTTGTTCAGAACATTTACGGCGGCTCTATCGGCGGCCCCATCAAGAAGAACAAGCTTTTCTTCTTCGGCAACATGCAGAGGCTTTCTGCCCGTGAGAGTGCCGTTGCCAATCGTACTGTCTTCACACAACAAGCGCGGCAGGGAATCTTCCGGTATGTGCGCGGTGGCAGAAATCAACCCGCTGGCGTACCGACAGCATCTGTTGACGCAAGCGGCAATGTTCTGGCCGGTCTCAATATCGGCACCTACAACATTCTTACCAGCGACCCCGATCGTCTTGGGGCAGATCCCCGAGTCAAGAGCCTGGTTGATCCAACACCGCTGCCGAATAACTTTTTTGGTGGAGATGGTTTGAATACCGCCTTCTACACCTTCTCGGCGCTGCAGTTTGAGAAGCAGCAGGACAACGTTCTCAAATTCGACTACATACTCAACGAAAAGAACACCATTTTTGCCCGCATCTCCTGGGGCTATCAGAATACGCTGTGTGACCGGGTGAATGGGGGACAGCCCTTCTTCCCTGGCGCAGAATGCCCGGTGAATACGAATCGCGACCCGCAGAATTATGCCTTCAACTGGCGCACCAACCCGACTTCGCGTATCACCAATGAAATGGTATTCGGCCGCAACTATTTTGGCTTTGACTTCGCCAACCCACTGCAGAACAGCGCAGAAATCGACCTCTCCGGGGCCCCGGTTTTCATCCCGCAGAGCTTCGCCGTTGGCAACGCCCGCAAGCTGAACACCTGGCAGTTTGTAGACAACTTCTCCTACTTTGCCGGCTCGCATTCGCTGAAGTTTGGCTTGAATTTCCGTCTGGCCACCCACAACGACGTACGCGGTTCGATTGGTGGTGAAAACATCACCGCCAATGCCAACTTCTCAAGAATCACCAACTCGGTAAACCCAACCTTGTTTGGATTGCCCGCAGACATCCAACAAGCCAATGACCGCCCTAACCTCGAATCGAGCATCAACTATCTGCTTGGACGAGTTGGATCGATCGGACGCGGCTTTTCTTCATCACCCGCCGGGGACCGCTTTGTCGCTGCTCCGTACGACTACAAAGCCCTCTTCAACGAATATGACTTCTTCATGCAGGACACCTGGAAGGTCTCACGCCGTCTGACTATCGATCTTGGTTTGCGTCTCGAACTCAAGCCAACTCCAGGCTCAGACCCAGATGGCCGCATCCGCCGTCCTGATCAGAACCTCGTGCTTGGCGCACCTCCTACCAGTGTTGCCAAGTGGGAAGTCGGCAAGCTCTACCGTAGCGACCGCAATAACTGGGCACCCAGCGTTGGTGTCGCCTACGATCCCTTCGGCAAAGGCAAGACCGCAATCCGCGCCAACTACCGCATCGCCTATGACCGCCTCAACACCTTCGTGCTGAGCTCGAGCGTATTCCAGAATTTGCCTGGACAGGTGCAGGGCCTGCGTACTGAAGCCTTTGGCCAGGCCGGCGGCCGTCTGCGCAACCTGCAGAACATCGCCCCTCCCAACGTCAACCCATTGAGCCTGGCTCAGCCCGCAGCCTATGGCGCGCAAAACATCACCGTAGTAGATCCGAACTTCGAAACACCCACAACCCACATGTGGAGCTTCGGCGTGCAACAGCAGGTAGCACGCAACACAGTTGTTGAAGTGAACTACATTGGACGCCGCGCCCACAACCTCTTTGGTGCATACAACGCGAATCAGGTAGACATCACTCGTAACGGCTTCCTCAATGCCTATAACGTTGCCGCTGCTGGTGGGGAAAGCCCTCTGATCACCCAGATCTTCGCGAATGACCCCCGTCGCGGCGCAACGCAAACCGGCAGCGCCTTCATGCGCTCTCAGTACGCAGCCGACATTCGTGGCAACTCGGTTGCCACCATCGCTCAAGACTTGTCGCGCCGGCTGGTTGGCGGTGTACCGATTGCCCAGAGAGCGGGCCTGGGGGAGAACTTCTTCATCCCTTATCCGCAGTTTGCCAACGGTGTCAATGTCATCGACTCTAACGATTTCTCCACCTACCATGGCTTGCAGATGCAGGTAGACCGTCGCATGGCCAGCGGCCTGACTGCCCAACTTAGCTACACCTGGGCCAAGTCGCTCGACACGCGCAGCTTCGACCCCGCCTTCACCGTTGTTGGCACCGGAGTCGGCCAGAGCGCATCCTCAACGCCTTTCGACATCAACAATCGCCGCGGCAATTATGCTCCTAGCGATTTTGATCGCCGCCACACCATCCAGAGCTACTGGATTTATGAACTGCCCTTCGGCAAAGGCCGTCGCTTTGCTGGCAATGCTGGCCGAGTTCTGAACAGCATCGTCGGTGAGTGGCAGGTGGCAGGGTTAATGACGATCTCAAGCGGCCGTCCCTTTACTGTCTTCTCGGGCTTCAACTCGTTCAGCAATGTAGTTGGTGCCACGGCCGATTGCAACCGGTGCGATGGCGCTGGCACAGTAACCCAGCGTGCGGACGGCTTGAAGTGGTACTTCTCGCCAGAAGAAGTTGCTGCATTCACCAACCCGGCAGCAGGCTCGAACGGCAGTTCCGGCCGCAACCGCTTCTATGGGCCTGGTTCGTTCAACATGGATTCTTCGTTCCTCAAGCGCGTTGCAGTTACCGAGCGCTTCAAGATGGAAATCCGTGCCGATATGACGAACCTCACCAATACGCCGACCTTTGGCTTCCCCACTGCGAACGTCGCTTCCACCACGTTTGGACGAATTCGCGACACCGTACTCAGCGGTTCGCGTAAAATCCAACTTGGCGCCAAGTTCATTTTCTAAAGTGGATACACGATTCGGGCTCTTCGTTGCCCAGCTTCGGCTGGTTGCGAGGAGCCCGATTTCTTTTGGTGCCCATAGTGCGGCGAATTTGATCCGCGGGCAGTTTGGTCGAGAGTTGTTCGAAGAGAGGCCTGAGTTGTACCACCACCTCTTTGCGCCCTCAAGCGCCGCTCCCAGTGGCCTTAAGGATCCTCCCCGCCCCTATGTCTTGCGAACCCGCAACCTGGATGGCCTCAGCTTTCGAGCGGGAGAAGAAGTGCCCTTCACGGTACACCTCTTTGATCATGCCTGGATGGAGGCAGAACGCATCAGCCTTAGCCTCGATCCGCGTGGAGAAAGCGTCAGGCGAGTGAAGGTGGAGTTTCTGACTCCCACAGAATTGAAGGGCGGAGAGGGTGCCGATTTTGGTGTTCTCTTCGCAAGGCTGCGCGACCGCATCAGCAGCTTGAGGGCCCTGTATGGCGAAGGTCCGCTCGATATTGATTTTCGTGGGATGGGAGAGAGGGCTCGCAATATTCGCGTGGTCGAGCAATCCCTCAAACATGTAGATCGCAACCGCACCAGCCGAGCCAGCGGAGATTCACACCCCATCGGTGGCTTCATCGGCGAAGCCATTTATGAAGGAGACCTGGGTGAGTTTTTGCCTTATCTTGAAGCCGGTTACTGGACAGGCGTCGGCAGGCAAACCGTCTGGGGCAAGGGCGAGATTCGCACTACGGTGTTGCAAAGTCAGTGACAGCGTCGATTGTCCCTGGAGCATTGCCTTCCAGGCGATTGTTGACAAATACAAAGGCTGGTTGCTTGATGCGCTGGGCGCGGGCGATGATTGCCTTCAGTGCATCCCGGGCCGCTGGGTTTTCTTCCTGTACGCTCTTGTAGGGCTCAAAGGCTTTGACGGCACTTTCGTAGGGACGGCCGTACTTGAGCAAGGCGCGCACCACCGTGAAGTCGGCGGTGAAAACATCGTCGAGTTTCAGTTGCAGATCCAGTTCTGGCATGCGCGTCCAGGCGTTGAGAACATGCGCGACGTTGTAGCTGCGAAGGCAGGAGAAGTAGTCGGCTTCGAGATACTCCGGGTTGCGAATCTCAATCGAGTAGCGCCAGCCTTCGGGCAGCTCGCTCAGGAATTTGTTCACCTGCGTGAGGAAGGCATCGAGCCCCGGCATCGTCTTCTTCGACAATGTGCCGAACTCAAAAATCATCACACTCACACGGTCTTTATACGGCGCGAGGGCGTCGAGAAAAAGGCGGCAGAACAGATCGGCATTGAGGAAGTTTTCGTTCTCCCTGCCCGCACGTGCGCCATAGCGCGCATGCCCGGGCCACTGCTTCACCGTGATCTCTTCGGGCACCTTGAAGGCCCAGCGCAGATTCGGCGGAGCCGTCGTGAACAGCTTCTGCCAGAAGGCCTGCGTTGGGAACTGATAAAAGGCAAAGTCGCCGCACACGATGGGGAAGACCTCTCCGTATTCGGCAATGCAATTCTCTTCGAACTTCTTGCGCGAAAACTTGCCGCGAGTCACGTAGCGGTCTTCTGTGAAGACCTGCCCCAGCCAGCCCTCGTACTTCCACGACGAGGTGCCAATCAGGATGTCTTGAGCAGCGAGTTTGTGAAGTTTTTCAACCAGTCGAGTGCGGATCGGGGACGGCGGGGCATCAAAGAGGCCGGGCGAGCTCATGAATATATAATCGCCTGATGAGACGTCGCGATGTATTGGGGAGTCTGGCCGCTCCTGCCCTGTTGCAATCGGCCCAACAGAAATTGCCGAACCTGGTGCTTGTCCTCAGCGACGATCACATGGCCGATCATGTAGGCTGCTTCGGCAACCCGGTGATACAGACCCCGGTGATCGACAAGATGGCGCGCGAGGGGATGAAGCTCACCCGCATGTTTACGGCTGCCCCACAGTGTGTACCTTCGCGGTCGGCATTGATGACGGGTAGAAGCCCGGTGGCCAATCGTATGGGGCGCTTTGCGTCGCCCATGCCACCCGAGATCCAGACTCTGCCGGAACTCTTGCGTGCCAAGAATTACTACACTGGCGTCTGCCGCCGTTACTTTCACCTCGACGGCGTCATCAACCCGACGCCTCTCACCAGGCGCATCTACGAAGAGCACGACATGAAGACCTGGGCCAAACGGATCGACTTCTTGCATACCGGTGGCGGCCGGAATGAAACGCCCAAGGTGATGAATGAGTTTCTCGACAAGGCTGGCGACAAACCCTTTTTCTTCTGGATCAATTTCTCAGATCCTCATCACGTCTGGGATCGCAATGCGATTCCCAAACCGCATGACCCGGCCAAGATTCCGCTGCCCGCGCACCTGCCCGATCTGCCCGGAATGCGTGACGATCTCGCTCGCTATTACGACGAGATCACCAGAGCCGATGATGAACTCGGCATGGTGCTGGCGACGCTTGAGAAGCGTGGCCTGGCCGACAACACCCTCGTAATATTCATGGGTGACAATGGGCACGCCTTCCCTCATGGCAAGGGTTCGCTTTATGATCCGGGCCTGAACGTACCACTGGTGGCGCGCTGGCCGGGCAAGATCAAGCCAGGCTCGGCGAGTTCAAACCTATTGAGCGGCGAAGACATCACGCCCACCTTCCTTGAGGCTGCCGGGCTGCCCACCACCAAGGGCATGTCCGGGCGCAGCTTCCTGCCCCTGCTTCGAGGATCGGCAAGCTATCAGCCGCGCACGCACGTCTTTGCGGCGCGCTTGCCGCACGGCAATTCCAACTTCAACGCCCAAACCAAAGCCAGCACCTTCGACTTGAGCCGCTGTGCCCGCTCAGCTTCGCACAAGCTGATCTGGAACTATACGCCCTATCAGGAGTACCAACCCGTCGATAGCGTTCGTGATGCCGGTTGGCAGGAGATGCTCGCCGCGCATAAGGCCGGAACGCTGCCGCCAGCCATCGACAAGGCTTACTTCACGCGGCCAAGACCGATTGTCGAATTGTTCGATCTCACCAAAGATCCCAGCGAGTTGAACAACCTTGCGGGCCAGCCCGAATACGCGAAGATCGAAGAAGACCTCAAGATCGCGCTTCAGGAGAAGATGGTTGCTGACTATGATTTCCTGCCGCCGCCATTTGACGAAGCTGCTGTTAATCCTGCTGCCGCTGCTCGCAAGCAGTGATGCCTTTGCTCAATTGCGAGGAGTCGTAAAGGACTCCCGCTCTGGCGAGGCGCTGAGCAAGGCGAAGATCGTGGCCGGGGATCAAAGTGTTGTCAGCGACAACGAAGGCCGCTTTACGATCGCTGCAGCCTCAGACCTGCTTGTCTCGCTAGTGGGCTACCGAAGCTTGCGCGTGGTGGTGACAGATGCGAGCCGCGAACTTGAAGTGCTGCTCACCCCCGATGGGCTTTCGCAAAAGGAAAGCGTCGAGGTGAAGGAAGGCCCCTACGAGCCACAGTACGCATCGAGTCCATCCGAGCGAAGCCTCAGTTCATCTGAGTTGCGCAATCTGGCTGGTGTGATCGCAAACGACCCGCTACGCGCCGTGCAGAGCCTGCCGGGCGTGAGCGCCACCAACGACTTCACCGCAAGCTTCGCCGTGCGAGGTGCGGACTTCCGGCGTGTCGGCATCTATCTCGACGGCGTCCTGATGAACAACCCCCTGCACTCCACACAAGGCCAGCAAGCCAGCGGCAGCATCTCGATGCTAAACACCGATGTAATTGAAGCGGTGACTTTGCACGCCGCCGCACCACCGGTTACGTATATGGATCGCAACGCCTCTGCCCTGGAACTGCTGGTGCGCGAGGGTTCCGATAAGGGTCTGGCCTGGCGAGTCAACACAGGCGTAGCTGCCACAAGCGCCATGGCCGAGGGCCCCTGGAAGCGCGGCACCTGGCTGGTGAGTGTGCGCAAAAGCTACCTGCAATATCTGCTGCAGAAAGCGCGCGCGATCGATACGCTCGCCTTCGGCTTCTTCGATGTACACGCCAAGCTCGGCTACAACCTCACGAGCAAACAACATGTGACGCTCGCTCTCTTTGATGGAGTCTCGGATCTGGATCGCAGCAGTGCCCGCAGCAGCCTCGGCGTCAACTCGATCCTCAACGGCTCCTACCATCTCACCAACCTGCAACTGGGCCACCGCTGGACCGCCACCGAGCGCCTGCTTGTAACCAACAAAGTCGCCTGGATCCGCGAGCGCAGCAACAACCGCAATGTACTCGATCTGCCGCTGTCTTCGGCTGGTTATGGCGAGTGGGTGGCCAATACGGGCGTGGAGTGGAAGACGTTGCGTGCGGGCACGTCCTTCCGGCAAATTCGCGACGATGGCTTTGAAGCCCGCTACGTCTTCAACCCGCTCTCGATCCGGCGGCGTGACCCGTGGAATGGCAGCGCGCTTAGGGCGGGTGGCTATGTCGAGCAGGCTTTCACCAAAGGAATCCTCAGCGTGAACCTTGGCTCGCGCTTCGACGGATCGTCCACACATCAGCCGGCCTCGATTTCGCCTCACGCGAGTGCACGTTTGCGGTTGGGGCCATCGACACAATTGATTTCTGCCTGGAGCCAGGCCGTGCAGTACGTGCCGCTGAGCGCGTTGCTGATTGCAAATCTCGGCAATGCTGCGCTGTTGCCGTCGCGAGCCATCCACGCCGTTGGTGGCATCGAGCAGGCGCTGAACGCCACCACACGGGTGCGCTTTGAAGCCTATTACCGGGCAGACCGCGATCTGCTGGCGCAACCTTTGGCCGACATCCGCCTGCTGCCAAACGGGCAGGTCTTCTTCCCGCCCGCCGCCGCCCGCTTCGAGAATTCCGTCCGCGGTGCTGCGCGCGGCTTCGAAGTCTTTCTACAGAAGCGCAGCGCCAATCGCTGGAATGGCTGGGTCTCTTATGGCTGGTCTCGATCGAGGATGCGAGACGGCATCACAGGTGCCCGCTACGATGCCGATTTCGACCAGCGCCACACAGTCAACGGCTACGGAAGCTACCGTCTGAGCCCGTCGGTGAACCTGAGCGTCCGCTATAGCTACGGGTCAAATTTTCCGATTGCCGGCTTCTTCAGCCAGCGCAATGGGCAATACTTTCTATCGCAAGAGCGCAATGCCGCGCGGTTGCCAGTCTTCAGCCGGGCAGACTTCCGATTGAACAAACAGTTTGAAAGAAAGAAGTGGCGCGGCGTTCTCTTCTTTGAAGTGATGAATCTCTTCAACACCAACAACCGCACTTTCGATTCCTACAACGGCTACAACACGCGTACGGGTGTTGCCAACATCTCGCTGCTGCGGCTCTTCCCGATCGTGCCCGGCGCGGGATGGATGATGGACTGGGGCAATCGCTAAGCCGGTATACTGTAAATACTTACAGTATGAAACTCACCGCACGCCAGCAGGAAATTCTCGATTTCATCGGCGAGTTCCGCCGCGAACACGGCTGCTCACCGTCGATCCCGGAAATGCAACGCGCCTTCGGCATGAAGAGCCCCAATGGAATTGCAAGCCACCTGGCCGCGCTTGAGACCAAAGGTGCGATCCGGCGGGCCGATCGCGGCTCACGCCAGATCGAAGTCGCGGGCACTGGTCCTGTAGTCTCAATTCCCATCTATGGCGGAATTCCAGCCGGGCCGCCGCAGGATCTGGGGCAGGTGCGGAGTGAGGGGTGTATGCAGGTGGATCTCGAAACCCTCGGCTTCAAGCCGCAGCGTGGTTGTTATGCCCTGCGTGTTCGCGGGGACTCGATGAAGGATGCCGCAATTCTTGACGGTGATATCGTCGTGTTGCAGCCAACGCCAAACCCGAAAGCCGGGCAGATCGTTGCAGCTTTGATCGACGGGGAATCCACGCTCAAGCGCCTGGTGCTAGCCAAGGGGCGCTGGTATTTGAAGG
>JBIPMY010000385.1:0-5955 GCA_044376335.1 Bryobacter sp. | reverse complement strand
TCCAGCATCTTCTGACTGGCACGAAACAGGATCGAAGCTCGCTCTTCGCGGCTCAACTGCGCCATCACACGTGCAGCAGATTCACCCCGTTTCAGGATTTGTGGGATTTCGCTAACCGGGGTCTCGGGCACTTCCGCAACCACTGCGCCATCATAAGCCAAGGAAACCTTTCGCACGCTCATATACCTCCGACTGTATCGCGTAATTTTCATCCAGATGGATCACAACGCGAGACCGCTTTTTATTCGGTTCGGTGGCGATATCTTCGATCGACACAACCCACCTGGTTTCACCGTCCATACGAATTACCTGCCAGCGCGGCCAGCGAGACCAGGCCAGGAAGATCTGCGCACTCCTGCTGTTGCCCGCAACTCGCAGCGCACGCCCAGATTCAATGCTCGGCACCGGGTTATAGAGTGGCTGCCCTTCTTCAGGATCGAATGCCTCAAGTAGATTCAGCTCCAGCGTTTTTTGAAAGTCCTGACCTTCTACCAGGCCAACAAAACGCAGGGGATTGCTGGTGGCAAGAGCGGCCACGCGTTTTGCCGACCGGCCATTGTAAATGCGCGAATTCAGCTCAGCAAGCGCCTGCTCGTGTAACAGATAACGAATTCCAAACCATGTGACGCAAAGGCAAAGGACTACCCAGGCGCTCACCATTCCAGAGCTTTTCTTCGACCCAATCTCCTGATTCACCAGGTTAGACAACAATGGGATCGCAAAGCCCAGGCCCAGGAGTGTGTAGAAAACCGGATCCTGAAACGATGCGATTTGCATGGCAAATACTTCTTCACTAAACGGCATCCACAGACGCATGCCGCGAAAGGTCAGGGAATCGATCAGGTCGTGAGAAAGTACACCCAACATGGCCAGGATCATGGCTCCCTTAAATTGCAGTTCCCGCCGCAGGACGTATTTCACGAAGAGCACTACCGCCAACGCAAGCACTGGAGCAAACACAATCGAATGTGTGAAGTGCCTGTGCCACTGCAAGCCATCCAGGCTTCCGGGCCATGCAAAAGCTATATCGCCATCTGGAGCGCTGGCAGCCAGAATGATGACAGGGGCCCAATTGCTGGTGAGACGCTTGCCCCCCGCCTGGGCAATCGTGAGTCCAACGGCAGTGTGGGTGATTGGGTCCATGCGTTAGTTTTTTGGGGGAGTGAGAATCGTAAGCGCTTCGCGTGCGATGTCAAGCTTGGCCGGTAACTGACCGCATTCTTCACCGTCCAGCTGCAAATAGATCGGTACTCCGTTTACCGCTCGAAGTTCGAGATGGTCCACATGATGTACATGCACCCCGCTCATGCCGCGATGCTGATTCACAAGCACTCCCGCCAGATACTTCAGATACCGCACGGCAAAACGGCCTTCAAACAAAACAGTCTCAAAATGAGGGTCGGTCAGACGAACAGATTTTGCAATCTCAAGATCGCCACCGTAGTTCTTTACCCTGCTTGCCAGAGCAAAGCTAACCCGCGACTCTCCGTGTACAGATTTCACATGCAGCTCAGGCAGCACCCGGAAAGACGCCATGAACCCGGCCACCCAATAAGCGACTTTACCCAGCCTGCGCTTGAGGCCAGGGTCGACATCTCTTACGATTTGGGCATCCACACCAGCTCCGGCCATTGCGACGAAGTAGCGAGGGGGCCCTTGATTCGGCGTGCATAGCCCAAGAGAAATGCGTTTAGGCTCCCAGTCCTGCGTCCGGCTAGAAGCCTTTAACAAGTTCGTCCCGATGCCAAGCTCCACAGCAAGGCAATTGGCGGTCCCGCCAGGCAATACGCCCAAAGCCGTCGATGAACCAGCCAGCCCATTCACCACTTCATTGATCGTCCCATCACCACCAGCAACAAAAACGATTTGCGCGCCTCTGGCCACGCAATCCCGCGCCAGTCCCTGAGCCGTGCCTGGGCCAGTTGTTGGCAAGGGTTCTACTGAAACATGATTGGCTCTCAATGTTTCCAGTACTTGGGGGATCAATTTCGGGTTGCGCCGGATTTTTCCGGCGACTGGGTTATAAATCAGGTAATTGCTCAAGGGAGATCGCTAAACTTATAGCTTAGCGTCCTCATGGTCCCAGCCGCTCCATCCATTGCGCTTCGTATATCCGAACTGCGCTCCCAAATCGAATACCACGAGCATCAATACTACGTGCTCGATGCTCCAGTTATTTCTGATGCTCAATACGACACACTCATTCGTGAGCTACAGTCGCTCGAAGAAGCCCATCCGGAATTCCAAAGCCCAGACTCCCCTACTCAACGCGTCGGCGGCAAGCCCCGTGAAGGCTTTGTCAAGTTAAACCACTCGGCACCCATGTTGAGCCTCGACAATGCCCTGAACGAAGCCGAACTACGAGACTTCGACCGCCGCATTCGAGACCTCCTGGGAGATGAGCCCTACCAGTATGTTGCCGAGTTAAAGCTCGATGGTCTCTCGATGGCAGTTCACTACGAAGCCGGCCGCATGGCACGCGCCATCACCCGCGGCGACGGCAGCGTCGGTGAGGAGGTTACCGAAAACGCTCGTACCATCCGCAGCCTCCCCTTGCGCGTTTCTGAATCCACCGCCTTTGAGACTCGCGGAGAAACCATCATCAGCCGTCACGCCTTTGAGCGGCTCAACGATCAGCGCGAGCAGGACGGCCTTTCTCTTTATGCAAACCCGCGCAATTCCGCTGCCGGCTCGCTGCGTGTTCTAGACCCCAGCATCACCGCCTCCCGGCAACTCGAGTACATGACGTATTTCTACCTTGTCGATGGCAAGCCAGCCAGAGACAGCCACTGGGAATCGCTCAACCACCTCGTAACACTCGGCTTCAAAGTAAACCCACTCCGGCGTCTGTGTGCCAACGTCGATGAACTGATCGCCTTTTGCAACGAGTTTGACCAGCAGCGCGAAAGCCTGCCTTATGAAATCGATGGCGTAGTTGCCAAGATCGATTCGATTCCGCAGCAGCAGAAGCTCGGCTACACCTCGAAGGCCCCACGCTGGGCCATTGCCTACAAGTACGCAGCAAGAGAAGCCGAAACCGTCGTCGAAGACATTCTCGTTCAAGTGGGCAGAACCGGTGCCTTAACCCCAGTCGCCGTCTTGCGTGACGTCAAGGTGGGTGGCGTCACCGTCTCGAGAGCTACGCTTCACAACGAAGACGAGATCGCAAGGCTAGGCTTGCAGATCGGCGACACCGTCAAGGTAGAACGCTCAGGCGACGTCATCCCCAAGGTTGTCAGTGTTGTCGCTAAAGCTACCGATGCCAAACCCTTCTCTATGCCGGTAGACTGCCCTGTCTGCGGCAGCAAACTCGTAAAGCTGGAAGGTGAAGTTGCCGTCCGCTGTTTAAACGTAAACTGCGCCGCACGCCTACAGCAAAGCATCGAGCACTTTGCCTCGCGCAGTGTCATGGACATCGACGGCATGGGCGAAGCCCTGGTCACACAACTGGTCTCTCAGAAGCTGGTGCAGAACGTCGCCGATCTCTACGACCTCAAGCAGGATCAACTCGAAGCCCTCGAACGCATGGGCAAGAAGAGTGCCGAAAAGATCATTCAGAATATCGATGGCTCACGCAAGCGCCCTCTGGCGCGCCTGATCAGCGGCCTCGGCATCAGCTTTGTCGGCCAGCGTACAGCGCAAATCCTGGCCGATACTTTTGGCGATCTCGACAAAATCGCAACCCTGCCGCAAGAACAGTTGCAGGCAGCCGAAGAAGTTGGCCCCAAGGTAGCGGCAGCCATCCGGCTTTACTTCAGCGACGAAAAGAATCTCGCGCTGCTCGAGCGGCTCCGCGCTGCCGGGCTCACCTTTACTCAAGAAATCAAAGGCAAGGTAGTGGGTCCGCTTGCCGGGCTCACCTTCGTACTCACCGGCACCTTCCCTACCCTCAAGCGCGAAGAAGCCAAGGCCATGCTTGAAGCCGCAGGGGCCAAAGTATCGGGGAGTGTTTCCAAGAAGACCACCGCCGTCGTCGCCGGCGAAGACGCTGGCTCCAAGCTCGACAAAGCGAGAGAGCTTGGGATTGAAGTAATCGACGAAGCCGAAATGTTAAACAGACTGGGGAACCCCTAACGCATGAAAGCGTTTTTTGCCAAGATCGTTGCCCTCGGGCCGATCGGACTTTTTTTACTTGCTCTACTCGATTCAACAGGTGTCCCTCTGCCCGGAGGTGTCGACGCATTACTCGTAGCCGTTTCAAATCAGGCGCCCTCCACCGCCTACTTCTGCGCCGCCCTGGCTACGGCAGGCTCGCTGATCGGCTCGATGATTTTGTTCACCATCGCCCGCCGTGGCGGCCAGAAATATCTCGACCAGGTTGCCAGCGGTAAACGCGGCATGAAGTTTCGTGACTGGTTCTCCCGCTACGGTCTGGTCACGGTATTCGTCCCTTGCATCTCGGTGATCCCGATGCCGCTCAAGGCCTTCGTCGCCTGCGCTGGAGTACTCGGCATCAGGCCAATGCATTTCGCAATCACCATCCTGCTGGCCCGCATTCCCCGATACTTCTTTCTCGCCTGGCTCGGCCAGCAAATGGGAGAGAACGCTCTCGGCTGGATCAAGGCCCACACACTGCACTTTGCCCTGGGGCTGGCAACGATGGGCCTGATCCTCTTCCTGCTCGCCCGCGCGGCCAATCAGCCACGCGAGACAGCTAACGCGACAAACTGAAGCGCACCTCAATTGGAGCCTCTACCTCAACTGGCTGCCCATTGAGCAGCGTCGGGCTGTAGACCCACTGGCTCACTGCGTCAAAGGCTGCCTTCACCAGCAACGGGTGTCCGCTCAAGATCCGTAGCTGCCCGATGCGACCTTCCCGCGTGATGATGCCATGCAGTGTCACAACGCCTTCGATCCTGGCTCTGCGAGCAAGTTCAGGGTAGGCAGGCTGTGGCCGTTGCAGGATCTTCGAAGCCAGCACGCTGCCGCCAATCTGAAGCCTTGCCGGGGGCTGCGGCTTCACCGGTTCTGGCACGGCGGGCTTCGGGGGTGGCGCCACCTTCGGCACCTCGAACCCGCCAACAATGCCGTCGGGAATTCCAACATTCGTCGCGTTGGGCATGGGCAAGCCGCTAAAGTCTGCCGGGGCAGATGTAGACGCCTGCATCGCACTTCGAGTCACGCCCGGGGGGGTGTACGTGAAGCGCCTCACCGGGGATGGCGCAACACTTCGCTCAATACTCGTCGAGATCACTCGAATCGCTTCACGGAATCTCGGTGCAGGCGCCGGGATATGAATATCAGGCAACTCCGGCTGGGCAACGGGCAAGTACAACCCGATCGCCAGAAAACCGCTGATCACTCCGCATTGCAACAGCAGCGAACTCGAAAAACTCAACGCTCCACGGCCACTGCTTTGGTCTACCATCGCTGTCTCGAACATGGCTAAATGCCTCCTGCCCGATCAGACACCCGCAACCGATCACGAGTTCCCGCTTGGCAGTGGCAATTCTTTGGCACATCGATTGCAAAGAATCTTGCAGGAGACAGAGCCTCACCATGAATACCTCTTTACGCAGTGCCAATGTGGACATAGACCTGAGCCGTTTTGACCGTAAGGTTCAAACTGGAACGAAACCCAAGAGACAAGCCGCCGAGATTAGCGACGGTAAATATGAAGTTCGCATCGAAGATGCAGAACTCTACAAGTCGCCCACCAGCGGCAACCCCGTTTTGAAGTACACCCTGCGCGTTCTTGGCCCGACCAACGCCAATCAGCTCCTATGGAAGCGCCGCGGCATCACAGAAAAAACCCGCGACTACGTCCTCGACGAACTAAAGATTTGCGGGCTCGAACTCGCCCGTTTCTCTGATCTCAAGAATCATCTGCACGAGTTGATTGGAGTAGAGCTTGAAGTCACGCGTAAGACTCGTGGTGAGGACGTCAACATTTTCTTCAACGACCAGCTCGACTCAAACTCAAGAGGCAAAGAAGAATCCGACGACGATCTCCCC
>JBIPMY010000384.1:0-5964 GCA_044376335.1 Bryobacter sp. | reverse complement strand
AGTAGCCGAGGCGTGCTTTTCAAGACAGCCAACATTTCCACAACCGCAAGGGTTTCCGTTCGGCACCACCGTAATGTGGCCGAGTTCTCCCGCCATTCCAAGCGACCCGTGCATGACGTGTCCCTTATAGATGATGCCGCCACCAATGCCAGTGCCAAGAGTCAACAACACCAGATCCTGAACATCAGCACCTGCTCCAATCCAGCTTTCCCCCAGGGCAGCCGCGTTGGCATCATTTTCGAGAATCACGGGTGCACCAAGCCGGCGCTCAATCTCATCGCGCAAAGGAATGTTTTCGAGGAAAGAAAGATTGTTCGAATTGAGAACAACCCCCTCATCGATCAAAATGAAGCCAGGCACTCCAATGCCGACCCCGGCAAAGCGGCCTTCCAGTTGCTTGGATCGAAGCTCCTGGATCGATTCCACGATTTCGTTGATTACGTATTCCCTTCCCTTTTCAGGGCTTGTGCTGGCCGATACTTGCGCCAGCAGGTTTCCATCCTGATCGACAGCTGCGGCACGAAGGTTTGTTCCGCCCAGATCGACGCCAATTGAATATTCAGTCACGATCTCAGGCTATCAAGAGCACTGCTCTGTTAACGATGCATCCACTCAACTAATGTGGTGATTGTTGTCCAATTGCGAGCCGTTGAAGCGGTTTTCAGGCGGGAATCGAAGTAGGCATTCGTAAGCTTGGTATCGGCCGCGCTTTGAGCCAGGTGGATGTAGATATGGCGGCCCAGCATCTGATAACGATCAGGAGCAGAACGATTGGGATCAAGACTCGCAATGGCTGCCGGCTCCGGTTGGGCCTTGAGAAACATCAAATTCAATTGCTTGGGAGAAGTAACGGCTTCAGGAAAAGGATTTGCGGCAACCGCCTCGCTGAACTCCGCACCACTGCGCACAATCACCGGGATACTCAACCCCAGTTGATCCTGAATCGCAGTTTCAACCCGAGACTCGATCTTTGCGGCTACAGTCTTGCTCGCGTTGAACAAAACATTGCCACTCTGAATGTATGTGCAGACATCTTTACACCCGAGATCCGCGAAGATCCGGGCCAGGACCGGCATCTTGATCATGTTCTTTCCAGAAACGTTGATTCCGCGCAGCAAAGCCAGATGTGTCATTCGATGTAGCACCCCCATGTTTTGGTAAATCGCGGCGAGACTGGCTTGCCCCCGATCAACAGTTCCAGCGTCTCAATCAGATCCCGCCGCGAAGGCTCGCGCCTGGACTTGCCCCAGGAAACATAACGATCGTCAATACGGCCGCGGTAAATCAGCTTCTCGCCAAAGATGGCAACCTCAGGCGTGAGCGTCGCACCCGCTTTACGCGCTTGCTTGGCCAACTCATCGCGGCGAACCGGAAATGCCGGCGCAAAATCCTGTTGCCAACGATCCAGCCTCGCCTGCGCAAGCCCACGTTCAGGGAAGTAGCCAATCATCTCCACACCTTTGGGCTGGTAGAGACCTGCGATACGGTTGAGCTCCGGCACATACCGATTCGAGATCGGACACTCGGTAGCTAAAAACACTTCGACGCGGATCCTGCTCGCCGCACGCAGCACCAGTGGTAGCGTCAAGAACATGGACCGTCTCGTAAATGTCGAAGTCAATGGATCGGCCGCCATCCTTACCATGATGAACCCTCCCGTCAACGCTTTGTCGAGGGCGCTGGCTGAAGCACTTCGGGAAGTCTTCTCAAACACTATTGCCGACCGGATCATCTTGACTGGAACTGGAAAACTTTTTGTAGCGGGCGCGGACATCCGCGAGATCGAAAAGATCACCAAACGCGAAATCCCCCCCGATATGAGCTACCTGAATTCCCTGCTCAATCACATCGAGCGCTCCGGCAAATTAGTGATCATGGCGATGAACGGCACCGCGCTTGGCATCGGCCTGGAATTGGCCATGGCGGGTCACTACCGCATCCTTCATGAAAAGGCGGTAGTTGGCCTGCCCGAGGTAAAGTTAGGCCTCATCCCGGGTGCGGGGGGCACACAACGCCTACCCCGACTGGCAGGCACCGATGCCGCTTTACAAATTTGCCTCACGGGGGCTAGCGTCGATGCCAAAGAAGCCCTTCGATTGGGTATCGTCGATGAACTGTGCGCGGGCGATGTGGTTGCCAGAGCCTTGGCCATCTCAAGCGGAAGAAGAACAGACCAGCTACCCTGCAGTACAGGCAGCGGCTGGCCAGCCCACACTGGCGGCCAGCACTCGCCGCTGAGAGCGATCAGCGCAATCCGGGCAGCAGCAGAATCTACAACCTTTGACGAAGGCCTGGCGGAAGAGCAACGTCTCTTCGAAGAGGCGCTGCTCGACCCTCAGTCCCGCGCCATGGTCTATCTTTTCTTCGCAGAGCGAGACTTGTCGAAGATACCCTTTGTAGCCAAAGACACCCTCGTTTCTCAAAGCGAACCGCTATGCCCAATGCGAACCAGCCCGGAGGAATTTGGAGCAAAAGTAGTAGAGGTGCTGTGGGACGACGGGATGAAACCCGAGGCACTGGCCGCCTCACTAGCGCACATCAAAAAGCAGGGCAAACTTGCCGTGATCTGTTTGGGTGGAGAGTGGATCGGAAAAACCAATATGGGGACAGAAGAAGCCCGCCGTATTGTCGAAGAAAAGAGAGTTCTCAGAGCCAGCGATCTTGATGTACTTCTGGTGCGTGGCTTTGGCTATCCAGAGGAACTCGGCGGCCCAATGCATTCCAGCGATATGAGCGGTTAGTCGATCACGCCCAGCCAGACTTCAGAATCAGTTCGCGAACCGCTGAAATAGATCCATTCGTTGTCGCTGCTCGATGCGATGCCACGGCGTTCTACGTCCCAGTCTTTAGATTGCACAACGATTTGCCGCACGCCGGTATCGGTATGCAAGAGCCACACCTTGCCCTCGTGCACAAAAAACAACCGCTTGGAATCCTTCAGCCAGTGAGGATCCTGCCCTACATCACTCCACTTGGTGAACTTCGATTCCTTGAAATCATAAGACGCGATTCCGGCGATGGCGCCATCCGCACGTTGGGTAAAGCCGGCGATTCGTTTGCCATCGGGGCTCCAGTGCCAGGCCGAAAAGATTTCGTCTTCAGAATCCATGGGCGGAAGCGCTTGCGGGCTTTGTTCATTCCAGCGCCGGTCTACATCCATCAGGAAGCTGTTAAAGCCAAAGATCGTATAGGCGAGTTTCTTGCCGTCAGGGCTCCAGACGGGCCAGGCCGTTGTGCCCGCACCACCTCTGGTGAGCTGCTGCAGGACGCCTCCCTCCATGGTGTAAGTCCAGATTTCCCATGCGCCGCTGCGATTGGAAAAGAACGCCAAACGCTTTCCATCCGGGCTCCAGCGAGGCCCGCGATTCTTGTACTGATCATCGGTCAACTTGCGAAAACCAGAGCCGTCTGTGCCAAGTACAAACAGATCATCGCGATTCGTTTGCGAGTTGAACGCAAGCCAAAGACCATCGGTGCTGAGATCGGGCCGGGTAAAGGGGGCTTTCCCGCTGGTCAGGGTCTCCGGCGGCGCTTCCAGCACTTCTTTATTGGGATCAAATCGAACCCGGTAGAGATTGGCAATCAATGCATATTCGACAAAGGCAACGCGCCGGCCATCGCGGCTAAAGCTGACATGCGCCACTTCATCAACTGGCAACCGCACCACTTCCGGGCTCCCTAGCGCTTCACCACTGTCAGCGTCGATCCGCATGCGCCAAAGCGACATGCGGCCATCGCGATCACTGATGAAGTAGAGATAAAGCCCGTCCGGGCTGAAAATCGGGTTCCAGTCCACAGCCGCGTCGCTCACAAGTGCAACGGGCTCGGGCGTGATGCCATTGCGCGGTCGGGCTCGCACTGTAAACAGATCGCGTTGCCCACCCTTGGAAGCCCAGAATGCAATGCGTTCGCCGTTGGGGCTCCAGTGCGGCTGCACTGCGTCACCCTTGTAGACCAGACGCCGCGCCCCATTGTCAACACGAATGGCCCAAAGTTGGCTCGATGCCGTGTAGCGGTCCTCAGGACGGATGATACCTTCGGTGGCACAAACGATTTCTGTAGCATCCGGGCTCCAGGCAGGATTGTGTCCTATAGGGCTGAGCTTCTGCACCGTGCTATTGCGCAGATCGTAGAGAAAAATTCCACCCCCGTCGCGCTCACTGCGAAAAGCGATCGTCGTTCCATCGGGAGAAAGAGAAGGTTCAGTATCGTCGACAGAGCTCGATTCGGTCAGCAGCCGTGGTTTCTTCGTATCTGCATCGAGAAGATAAAGATCCCAATTGCCACGTTCATTGCTGGCATAAACGACACTTCGCCCATCCGGGCTGATCTGCGGAAAAAACTCGGCCCCACTTGTTTCTGTAACCGCGCGAAAACTGGCACTCTCAAATTGCAACGGTGCAGCGCTGCTTCTACTTCGAACCGCAAGCCACCCGGCAAAGATAACCAGCACCAGTACAAAGCCAACAAAGGCAGCCTGGGCTGGAGCACGCGACCACAACGGCAGCGTCGACGGTAACTTTGTTTCCACAGTACGTCGGTTCCCACTGGCCGAACTCAAATCGCGTTTCAATCGGCTAAGATCGGAGCGCAATTCTGCAGCACTTTGGTACCGCATTGCCGGCTCCTTCTCAAGCAGCTTGAGAATGATACGTTCCAACTCAGCGGGTGCCTCAGGATTGGCAGCCAGCAAACTGGCAGGAGCCTTGTTCAAAATCGCGTCGAAGAGAGCGGCGCTGGTTGCACCTCGAAAAGGCAAGGTTCGAGTCGCCATCTCATAAAGCACCATGCCAAAACTGAAGAGATCGCTGCGCGCATCAATGTTCTGCCCAAGCGCTTGCTCGGGGCTCATATAAGCCGCCGTCCCAATGGCAACGCCGCTATCGGTGCGGAAGGCTGTCATCGTTGTCGAATCCCAATTCAGCAGGTCGCGCTTGGCGAGGCCAAAATCGAGTAACTTAGCCTGAATACCCGTCCCTGACTTTTCAAGCACAAAGAGATTCGCAGGCTTGATATCGCGGTGGATGATTGATTGCTGATGTGCCGCATCGAGCGCGTCTGCCACCTGCAAGCCAATGTCCAGAATTTCGCTCACGCGAAGCGGACGATCCTGCAGAAATTGCCGCAGAGTCTTGCCCTCAAGCAATTCCATTACCAGAAACGGACGGTTGTGATCCTCACCGATATCGTGGACGACACAAATATTGGGATGATTGAGTGAGCTGGCTGTGCGCGCTTCGCGGCGAAATCGCTCCACCACTTCCCCGCCCTCATGGAAGTCATCGGGAAGAAATTTCAGTGCGACATTGCGGCCCAGTCTTGTATCTATCGCCTGCCAGACAACACCCATCCCCCCACCTCCGAGCGGTCTGTCCAGTCGGTAGTGGCCAAATAAATCTCCGGAATGAAGAGCGCGGTTGGGCTGAATCGGCATCAAATAAGCGCCAGTCGGCTAGAATGAAAGTTTAACAGGCAGAATGAATAAGAAAGAGAAGAGTTGGCAGTACTTGTTTGCAGGAGCCCTATCCGCCCTTCTGCTGGCTGCCATTACGGTTTTTGCTCTCAAGCCCGACGCTCCCAAAGACTCCGTTCTGTTTGTTTGCCTGGCCGACATACTCTTACAGATCGGATTTGGCATTTCCTGTCTTTGGACACTGAAGGCGAGTGATCTGCTCACAGGCATTGAATCCTTTGTCGACCATGGCAGCCCATCGCTCCGCAGCATTGCGGCGATTGCTCCCTGGCTGGTGGTCCTTCAGATTGTCATGGGAGCAACGCTTCGGTATCGGTTGATGGGCGCCATCTCCCATGTCCTGGGAGCCATGCTTGTGGGGGCATTCCTCTTGTACTTTGCCACTGGCGTTATGGTTCCTGCCCCGAAACAACACCCGGCACGCTCAGCATCGATCGTCCTTCTGTGGATTGTTCTTGTACAGGTAGTGCTTGGAATTGCTGCCTACGTAG
>JBIPMY010000079.1:0-18269 GCA_044376335.1 Bryobacter sp. | reverse complement strand
ACCGGAACGTGGACGTCCTTATTCGAGGCCAGCGTTGCAAAGCAGAACCTTTCTGCCTGAGGAACTGCTTCATCGTAAATCTTCCTGATGTCGTTGATGGTCGCAGGCTGCACCTCCTTCGGCGGGATCGCAAGCGAGTCACCGCCTCGTTCGAATTTGCCTCCTCTCAAAATGCCAAGTGGAAAGGCTTCAATGATGTGGTCTCGCTTCCCCTCCGCGCTGACGGCGATTTGGAAGTTTTCAATAATAGCTATAAGTACAGCGTTCTCATTATCCGCGATCCGAATGTAGGATCCGACCTTCAGCGATTCTTCTGCTATCTTGAAGTCCTCAAGGTCGTCCACGACAATCCGTACTTTGTCCGGAAAGACGGCGATCACTTGGGCGTTAATCTTCTCTTCTTCTGGTTTCTGTGTCATGCTCATGAGCCTGGATTAGATAATGGATTTGACGTCCGACAGCCGCTCCACCTGAACCTTAACATGCCGGACTGCTGGCTTGTCGTACTCGAAGAATACGGTACCGAGGTGGAACTGGTAGATTTGCCGGGTCTTGCCTATCGCGTCTATGGTTTGCTCTACATTGGAAAGCGTGTTCAGGATCTTGATCTTTATCCCGTTGCCGTGATTCGCCTTTTGCATGATCGATTGATGATTGAAGTCGGCATCCTGGAAGTCATGTCCGTCCACGAACTTGAATCCTTCCCTAATGAGCTCTTTCTTCAGCTCTAGCAGTTCATCGGATGGCACACCGTGGACGTAGACATATGGGCAGAAAGGGGAGGGCGACAGTGAGGATAACTTTGCCCACTTCTTGGAAAGCGCGAAGATGAGGTCCTTGAGGTCGGTTCGGGCGTACGAATCCGTATCCGTCTCGACCAGGAAGAAGCGCTCATGGGGAGATACGTTGAACTCCGTGAAATACTCCGCGCGAAGGGCAGCAAGGTGAGCCTTCTTGCCTTTCTTCTGAACGAACCACTCATTGAACAGAATTGAAGAAGTGTTAAGTTTTGCCAGGAACGCCTTCTTCGTGATTGTCCGGTCCGCCGGTGCCGCCTTGATTGACAGCCCGCGGATAACGGCCAGAGCGCTGTTGTAGTAGAAGTATTCAGCGGTGAACAGCGTGCACCCAAACTTAACTTTCAGGAGCTTGAGTACCTGCTGGTATTGTTCCTCAAATTCCGCTGCCCTAACGTTGATAGTGAGGCGCTTTAGAAATTCGACGAGGTCACCATCGGAAAGGCCGAGCTCGGAATGGTGGTAGCGTGTGACCTTGGCTGTACCTTTTCCCTCCGAGTACGTGAGGAAGTTGTTTTTGAGGAACTCGATGTCGATACCGCCGTCCAGTTTTTCCTGCCCCGAGGCGTAGTGCCCGTTAATGGAGTAAAAGACCTTCGGCTTCGCTCCCGTCAAGCTTTCTTTGAAGTGAGACACCATGTGCATCACTGCATCTTTAATCACGGAATGGTTGTATTCAGTTTTTGCGTAATACTTACACTGCGTGGCTGTGACATCGGTTGCGGTTCGGATGTCGATGTCTTCGGTACATTCGATCTCTACCGAGTCGTCCGGAGTCTTTAATTGAAGGACGCTAAGTATTGAAAGATCGAATTGATAATAATACCCCCGAATCGTATCAACGGCGCTTCTGTCAGACATGGCTTATCCAGTTAACATTCATTCCCATGCCACAATTATCCTTCGTCTGCGGGAGTTTCATTCTTGAGCTCGGCGAATTTGGTCGCCATGGTAGGATTGCCGCGTGTTAGTTTCTTGATCGTCACGTCCTGCGCCTTATCGTTCGCAAGACGAAGGTTCCTATCAGTTCCTAAGAGGGCGTCCTTCGTCTTCTGCAAATGGTCTATTGATTTATCGATCTCTGCTATGGCTTTTTGGAAGTGGCCTGAAGCCAAATCGTAATTTCTTGCGAATGCCGTCTTAAAAGTTTCAAGCTCAGTTTCGAACTTCGTGATGTCAACGTTCTGCGCCTTAACAAGTGCAAGCTCCGACTTGTACTTGAGCGAGTTCATTGCCGCATTTCGCAGCAGTGTGATGATCGGAATAAAGAATTGGGGTCGAACGACGTACATCTTCGGAAAGCGGTGGGACACGTCAACGATCCCGGTGTTATAGAGATCATTGTCAGGCTCCAGCAGTGAGACTAGAACCGCGTACTCACACCCCTTCTCGTTGCGATCTTTGTCAAGTTCCTTAAGGAAGTCCTCGTTCCTGTTCTTAGTCGCCGTCCTATCATCTTCGTTCTTCATTTCAAACATGATCGATACAATCTCAGTGCCGGCCTCGTCGGCATCCCGAAAAATGTAGTCGCCCTTGCTGCCGCTCCGCGAATCGTTGTCCTTCTCAAAATAGGCTCTCGGAAACGCTGTCGCTCGAATGCGGTTGAACTCTGTATCGCAATGCTGTTCGAGAGTTTCGCCAATCATCTTAGTCGACAGGCGAGCTTTCAAGTCACGGAGACGCTCAATCGCATCATCGCGATCTTTGATCTGAGTCTCGTACTTCTCCTTTAGTGACTTCTCCGCAAGCTGCTTTTCAAGTTCGGATCGTTCGAGGCACCCCCTCAATTCATCCCGTTCCTTCTCGGCTCTAGCGATTGCTTCAGAAATCGCGAGCTTCTGTTCAACGCCCATAGAGTCGAGCTTTGAGGTCAGCTCCTGGATCACAAGGTCCTTCTCCGCTGCGGCCTTCTGCAGTTCGTTCAAGAGGTTCGCCTCGGCAAGCTTTGCGGCAAAGTCCCTTTCCCGTCTTGCCTGTTCAAGTTCGTTCGCAAGTACGTCGCGCTCTTTTTCAATAGTGCTGAGTGCTTCAGTAACGGCGAGCTTCCGCACGACTTCGCCTGCTTCCAGCTTCGCCTTTAGTTCCTGAATTTCGGAATCCTTGGCTGCGGAAGCCTCTTGCGACTGGCTGGTAACTTTGGCTACGGCAAGCTCAACGGCATTCTGCTTTTCCGTCTGTGCCAAGTCTAGGCGCTCCTGCAATTGCTGCTCGAACTCGCTATTGCGGACTTGATTCAGTATGTCCGCGTACCCAGCCTCGTCAATCTTGAATGCCTTCCCGCAGTGCGGGCAGATGATTTCGTGCATACCTAAATTACCCCGTGTTTGTCAGAATGTGCCCAGCATTGTCTTGGCTCGATCCTTCTAACCACAAACGTTGCAATGGGGCACTCGACTAACTGAAACCAATATATACCGGCTCTTCGGGTCGGTGAACTGAAGCTTGCTTATGGGCACCTCGTCACGGCTGCCCACCACGCCCTTAATGGGTTCGGTCCGTGTTATCGTTTTGTCGTGCAGCGTTTGAAGGCAACTGGTGTTGCCATATTGATTGCCCTTTAGTTGACCGGGACCAATACGGATCAAGACACAAGCAGCCTCAGAGAGGTGCGTGGCTTCTTGCAGGACGCTGGTGATAGTGACCTGGTCAACTACCGCTGTACTCTGCCACTGAGGCCGACTGAAAAAACCTTCAAACTGTCAACCGATTAGGGGAAAGTCTTCCCCTGCCTTCAGCCGCTTTGCGTCTTTCGTCACCCTTTCTAGCAGGGTTGCACCCCGCAACGCCCGCTAAGAGCTAAGGGGCCTTGCCCCTGGCGCGGTAAAGTCTTCCCTCCACTTCGTTCCGGCTCCTCAGCCGGTATCCCCTACCTTCCTTCGCTGGGCCACAAGTGGCCGCTTCGTGCAGGCGGGTGATTCCCCTCCGGCTGCTTCGGACTGTGACCTTGCCTCCCCCACTCATCGGCGTGGGCCTAGCCGGAAATTGCAGCAGCGCAATTTCGCGCAAATCAATTGGAGAAAAACATGAAAGCAGAAAGTAGGGACATTTATCAACGAGTGACTGATCAGGTGGTTGAGGCAATAGAAGCCGGTGCGGAGTCCTTCAAGATGCCGTGGAGAACATCAGGCGGTTTTCCAGCATCGCCAATCAATGCAGTGAGCAAGCGGCCGTACCGTGGAATCAATGTGGTGATCTTGTGGGCGATTGCCCAGGCTCGCGGCTACCAGTCAGGCACTTGGGCAACCTTCAAACAGTGGCAGCAGCTAGGAGCACAGGTGCGGAAAGGAGAGACTTCAGCGCATGTGGTGTTTTGGAAGTTTCTAGACAAAGAGTCAGCAGACTCAGACGACGGCGAAGGAAAGCAAAAGGGCCGAATCCCGATGGCGAAAGACTATTGGATCTTTAACGCTGATCAGGTTGACGGGTATCGGCAAATTCAAGAGCCTCCGTTATCAAAGGCAGAGCGAATCGAACATGCGGATGAGTTTTTCCGAATGTTGGGAGTTGACCTCAGGGTGAGTGCCAATCTCGCCTACTACGCGCCGATCACCGATTCTGTTCACATGCCCGCGTTTGAGGTGTTCAAGGAATCTCTCTTTTACTACTCTGTGCTTTCCCACGAGAGCACGCATTGGACAGGCGCACCCCACCGCCTCAATCGTGATCTCAAAGGAAGATTTGGATCGGATGCCTACGCAGTGGAGGAACTGATCGCAGAGCTAGGCGCAGCATTTCTTTGTGCCGAACTTGGCTTACCGACCGATCCGAGGAGAGACCACGCGCCCTACATCGCCACGTGGTTGAAGGTGCTTAAGAACGACAAGAAGGCCATTTTCACAGCAGCCGCAAAGGCCCAAGAAGCAGTGGACTGGATGAAAGCTGCCTGCCAGCAGGGAGAAAAGGCGGCATAGCCGCCCCTCTTTCTCTGTACCTGAAGGGCCCTTTCTGATAATGACCGCCTATGCAGAAGTCGCTGTCAGAACTGGCCTCTCTTCCAGAATCCGAGTTGAGTCGGCTGGTCGAGCGCGAGCCGGTTCTCATCACTGCAAATGGGGAGCCAACCTTCGTTGCTCAGTCGCTTCACAGCTTTGAGGAAATGGTGAGGCGGATTCGCAAACTTGAAGAGGCGCAGCTCCATCGGACCGAGCACCGTGGAAAGCTGATTCTTCTTCGGCGATAAGGCCAGCGCTAACGCCCCGGCCGTACTTCCTCCTCAGACCAGTTCTGATCTTCGGAAACGCTATTTGAGGGGCGCTGCCCCTCGCTCCCTCAAGGTCGTGTTGGGGGTTTCCCTGTCTTTCGCTGCGCTGCAAGACTGCGCTTGCGCGCACCCTCCGGTTTCTCCTCCGGGAGGTGATTACCCTCCCCAAACCTCCACCTTGACCTCGCCCACCCCGCTCTCATCGGCGAGCGCCTAGCCAAAAGGCATTGCGACAGGCGCAAGGGCCTTTTGCTTAACCAAATAGGAGAAAAATGAAAACAATCAAGTGCACAAAGTTCAATCTAGGAAGAACACTCATCACACCAGGGGCTATCGAAGCGCTCAACCACGCGGAAGTTACGGCGTTGCCATATTTAGCCCGGCATGCAGCCGGTGATTGGGGTGATCTCTCTGAGGAGGATAAGACCGAAAACGAGTTGAGTCTCGTTGAAGGTTTCCGGCTTTTGTCTGCGTACTTCCTACCAGACCTAACCAAAATCTGGATCATTACGGAGGCTGACAGGAGTGCAACCACCATCCTGCTTCCAGAGGACTACTGAAACGGGGAAAGGGAGGCGCGACGCCTCCCCTACTTCATCGGCTACTCACTAGCTAGGCGTTTGGCCTCTGCTTGGTAGTGCCGATCCATCTGAGGCTTCGCCGCAGGTTTGTTAAGCGGCTTCTTTTTTGGCTTTGGTGGTTCTGGCGTGGGTTCTATGATCTTGGGATCTTCCGGCCAGGGCATTGCCGCCCGCTCATCAGACAAGCCTTTTGAGATCGGCCAATCGGTTTCAACCGGAATCGGCAGCCCTCCAAACTGCGTGTACCCGCTCCCGCTGCTGACATGAAGCAGCAAGCGCTTTGGATGGTCGCTCAGCAGCGCCAGATCAATGGTGCTTAAGCGCAGTCGGATCGCTTCTGATTCGTTAGCGCCGAACGTTTGGATTTCCTCGCCTGACAACTCGCGAAACGCTTGGATCTCGTCAGGATCGGCGACGGAAAAACTCATTTTGACGCGCGTGTTTGTGCGGATTGCAGACGTCAGATCCCAGTCGGGTGTTCGCAGATCAGCGAGCGACTGATTGGCGAGAATTGCACCGACGCCAGCACTTCGAGCCTGTTGCAGGATGTTCTGAAAGTTCTCACCGGCAAGCTTCTGAAACTCGTCGATGACCAGGAACACCTGCCGTTTCTCCTTCCCGTTCCTCTGCCGGTCGTAGACCGCCGCTCGAAGGCTAAACAGCAACATCTTGCCGACCTGGGCAACGGTTGCGGATTCCAGCGCACTGGGGAGCCAGAAATAGACGACCTCGCTCTCTTCGATTGCTCGCGACAGACGAATCGTGTCGTCCCCTGCCTCATCGGCGCTCGTTGTGACTAACTGCGTAAAGTGTGTCAGCGACTCGATGACCGACAGCAATTCGAAGGCATCTTGAAAATCCTGTGGATGCTCTTTGTACAGAGTCTTTAGTCGGTCATAGAGATCTTTGAAGCTCTCGATACCGACAGGGTTTCGTAACGCCTCAGAAAGCATGAACCGGCTTCGTTGCGAGAAGTACCCTTTTCCGTAGCCAGTCCCATGATACAGATCCAACGCGTCGAGATTGAGTCGCACGAGCTGCGGCACGCTCATCGTGCCAGCCGTGAATTCCCGGAACGGATTGAAGCGGTAGCTTGCACGCCCAGGCTCCAGGGTAAAGAATCTGAACTTCTGCCCACGAGCTTTGGCTTCGGCTTTGGCGGTTTGAAAGAGTGCTTCATCGCCCTTGAGATCAACGATGATCATCGGCGTTTTCTCGCTCCATTCGGTTTCAGACTTCCGATGCCCGCGAAGGAGTTGGATTACGATCTGCATCAGGCCCATACTCGTTTTCCCGGAACCAGTGCGGCCCGAAATGTAGAAGTGCTCCGTCAAGAGAGCCTGATGCAGCAGCACAGGAAAGCGCTGCCAAGGCTCGAATCCGAGAAACAGGTGCTCTGCTTCTCGGATTGGTGCTCCCGTAACGACATCACGCGAAACGTGTAGCGAATTCCGCAGCCGATCAATGCATTGCTGAAGGCCGCTTCGGTCATCGTCCAAAAAGAGCGCATCGCACTTTCTGCTTTGTGCCGCCGCCTCCCCTACTACCCGCATCACGACACCCACGAGCAGGACGCCGGAAGCTGAAAAGCCAGAGGCGAGTTCCACCCAGCCACCACTGACGCGATTGGCAAGGAGCACCGCACCGGTAAAAAGGCACCCGCTCAGGAGCGCAAAGCTAAACACGCGATCTGCGACCGGCGACGGCGGGAGCCAAACACCAGGCGAGGACGAAGGTTCATAACGCAGGTAGCAGCCGATGATCCGTGCGGCTTCATTCAGGGTTGGCATTGTCCAGCCGGAACTCTTCGCCGCTATCCAGGCTTTCCCCTGCTCGGTGCTCATTCGCGTATCGGCTGACAGCCAAGCCGAGTGGAAGCGAAGCAAATGAGCGCGCCAGAACAAACCGGCTGCAATGGACAAACCAACTGCGACCAGCACTCCGGCAAAGTATCGACCCCGAAGAGCGAGGCTTATCGAGACCAAAGCGGGAACCGTCAGAGCGCAAAGCCCAACGAGAATCGAGCGAGGAACAAACACCAGCGAGAGAAATGCGATGACTAAGAGCATTGCGGCAAGCATCCCGCCAACTATCGTCATTCCCTCGATTCCCTTTGCCTTCTCAAAAAGTTGAGCGACTGCTTCCGGTGCCGTCAACCACCCGATGGCATAGGTCAAGCCAAACAGCACAAAGAGAAAGAGCATCCGAAGAGGAGCCCGTTCGATGGTGCTCTCAAGCAACTCTCCTCGAAAGCTCAGTTCCATTCCCGCCAGCGCTTCAGGCTTAGGCAAACGAGCCTTGTTTAGCTCTGTGTTTGAAGTCGGAGACGGTCGCACCGGCTCCCTTGTCAGGGTGTCATTCTCCATCAGCATTGTTCTTCTCCTTGTTCTTTCGAATGGCCTCACCAAGGGTGGTGAGCCCAGGGACGACTTCAACGAGAACGCGAGCAGCGTACGGCCCGGTTTTGTTGATGAGTCGCTTCAGACGATCCTTTCGCTCTGGGGTTTCCACCAGAACGACAAACGCAAATGCTTTGGCCTCAATCCAGTTGCGAAGCTCAGGATTCTCAAGGCCTTTTTCCATGTCGTGCTGAATGGACCGAAGCAGGTAGCCATCCCGCGAATGAGGACCAGGAGCGTAGATCCGATACACCAAGGAGCGCTCCTCGCCACTCTCAACGCAGTGCGGCTTTCCACTGCCAGGGCCATTGCCGAAGGTCTCACCCACCTTTTTCCGCTCCAACCGATTCCGAGTTTTGTCGCTCATGCAGCAGAACCAAAGAACCTGGAGCGCAAGGCGAAGTGCAGACCCACGTTTGGGGCGAGCCCGATGTTCAGGTACTAAACGCGCACGGGCTTCGCTCAGCGTCAGGCGGTAGTAGCAGAGCCCTCCCGGTATGCTGTGGTGACTGGCAATGCGCCTCTCCTTGACGAGGCGGTTGAGCACGTTGTCGCAGGTTGCGCCGCCAAAGAAGAGCTGCTCGATCACGGCGCGAATGGAAAGCCCATACTTCCCTATGTGCTTCAGGATCTGCTCGTCTCGCTCGACCATCACCACACCTCGTATTCATAACCGCGCGCTTCGCAGAAGCGGTGAAAGCCAATCAGCTTCTTTGTCTTATAGGCCCCGCCGCACTCAATAACCCGGTGCTTCCCAACCATGGCGTCGGGGACTTTGCCGCGCCGGTCTTTGCGATCACGCCGCAGTTCTTCCTCGTGAACCCAAGACCCGACCAACTCGGGTTGAAGCCGACGAAAGCGAAGGAAGACGGCAGCAAGAAGAATATCGTGAGATTCTTCCGACTCACGCGGATAGCGCCCGCCATGGCCGCCAAACATGTTGCCAGAGGCCCTACTGGCAATGAAGCACTTGATTGGAACCGCCGCTTTGCACCAGCGACTTTGCAGCCGGTACGAGACTTTTGTAAAGGCAGGCGACGGATCGCCAATCCGCCATTGAACTAATGGGGCCGACACGGGCAGTTCAGGATGAGTGACTGCTACAAATGAGTGGACGAACCCTTCTCGTTCGAGTCGCGACAAGCGGCTCAATATCGCTGGCCAGGTGCGAACGATCTGCAAAACAGTCATCACGCGGACCCGGAGCGCGAGCACAGACAGCAGTTCCCTCTCTCCCTCGCGGAGGGAGATGTTCAGCTCATTTCTCATTGGAAGAATCCTTAAAAAAGGGAGTCCCCGAAGGAACTCCCTGCCGACATTTAGTAACGGGGCTGTCGACAAGCCTCGGACCGAACGAATTCGGCCAACTGACTATCGTGCGAAGTAGAAATCCAACACGACCGGGATCGCCCGAAGGACAATTGGTGCTGCCACCAAGGTGATAACTGCAACCTTGAAGGTGTGCCAAGGCGAGCCCTTGGGAGTGCGATCAAGAACCGAAACTATGACCATGGGCCTAGCATTCAGTTGCGCTTTGTACTTTTCCAACTGCCACTTCCAGTACGGAATGCGTTCATTCCGATAGGAATATGATTGCTGGTGCCTGTGTCCATAAATCTCTGGACTTTGTACCCAATCGTGTTTAGATTCTCCAACGACGATAGTCTCGCCTTTGGCTCGTAAATTATTTGCTTTCATAGTTCGTTCCTATGTTTGCGGTTAATAATCACGCCAGCGCCTGCCGCTAACGGCACTGCCAGAGAATTCTGGCGTGCAGAAGTCGGCACTAGCTGAAAGGCCAAAGGTTTCTTCTCACCCGCGAACGAGTGGAAGAATAAAAGTCGCTGCTTACTGTTACTGGCTGATTAAACCGGGCCGCGCCGCTCGGGAATCCTGAGAGGCACTCGCCAACACGCCAGACAAGCCCTTCATCATCACGCCAAACATGTCGCTGATATTAGCTGCCGAAGCGTCGCCCTCAAACTGCTTCTCCTCTTCCAAGATGCGGACCTGCGCCAGTCGGTCTTCGCGCTCGGCCGCCGAAAGAAGCTGCCTCGACTTCGAATCGATTCCGCTTTGAACCTCGCGCTTCAGTTTGTTGATCTCCTTGTTGTAGCCGTCGATTGCTTTTGCCGGTGCGATGAACCGCGAAGTCCAACCATCGTAGATGTTGTTGTCCACGTATTTGTCCACTTCGGTGGCTCTTACCAGCCCGCTGGCGTTCTCCTTGGCTGCATCCCTCGTTCCCTGTGCGATGAACTGCGCCGCGAACATCGCTCCGTCCCGAGCAACCTTGGCGGCCAGTAGTTCGTTCTCGGCTCGAAGTTGATCGGCAGCGGCTTTTCGTTGCTCCGCAATGGCCTTTTGCATCTCAGCTTTGGCTTTATCAACTTCGGCCAGAGCCGCAGTAGTCGCGGCCCTGGCTTTCTCAATCTCGAAGGTGACGGCCTTGGTCACCTCAACGCCGATGCCGATAGCTCCAGCAGCAGCAAGAGAGATTCCTCCTAGCGCAATCGCCTTACGGCTTGCATTCTTAAACATTGTTCTTCCATCCTTTCTGCCCAACTTCGTTGGGTTCACTCTGATAAACGACAGCCTCTGAAGAGAGGCTCAAGTGAGGAGAGATTTATTTTGCGACTCGTCGTTTCGAGGGAAGATTGGGAACCGACTTCCGAAGGATATCGGCAGGAGCGGGCGTCGCAGATTCTTGCAGCTCTTGCATAACGCGCTTCTTGCAATCCTCAAATACATCAACCCGAGGCCCACCGTGCAGCTCAAAGGTAGTCGAAGTGTCGCCGCAGTTGTTCATCCGGGTACCGTACATCGCCCGATGAACACCAGCGAGATAAGGCGCAACAGCCTTGCGATCAGGCTCCAGCGCGTACTCGGCAAGAGCCTCGTCCATTTGCCCAAGAAAGGCTAACGCCCGGCCACGCAGCAGGTGAGCAAGTGGCCGAGTGGGATCGATCTCAACCGCTTGGGTAGCGTCAGCAAGCATCTCCTCGTACTGCTCTTTCAATTGGTAGCCAATAGCACGAGCACGAAAGCTCCTTGAGTCCTGCGGGGAAAGCTCAACCGCCTTCTGAGCTGACTCGAACCCATCCTCCACCTCACCCAACCGATATTGAACCTCAGCCAGGTAAGACCAGGCAGCTCCAATGTAATCATCGAGGTCAATTGCCCGCTTCAACGCGCTTTGCGCCTCCTTCCACATGCCCAGGAAGTAGAACAACTTTCCCCGCCCAAAGTGGGCCATAGCAAAGCGGGGATCGAATTGGAGAGCGAGCCGGTAGGCTTCCAGCGCTTCTCGCTTTCGGCCCATCTGGGTCAGGTTGAAGCCTTTGTTGGAGGCAGCAGCAGCCTTCGCCCTATTTGAAGTCACAAGCTTCATCGCCAGATCTGCGTCCGCGATACCCTCTTGATGCTGCCCCAGATTGCCAAGGATTCCGCTTCGGAGGCCATAAGCTGAGCCTCCTTTGGGATTTAGGCGGATCGCCTCGTTTACGGCTTGAAGGGCTTCTTCGTTCTTTCCGGCTTCGCGCAGGACTTCCGCCTTGACGTAGTACTCGCTTCCGGGGCTAGGCTTGAGTGGGACCTGAGCGGGGATGGAGGAAGAATAGACGAAGATGAGCAGGCCGCTTGCGGCAGCGCGCATGAAGTTGAATTGCATTGTAGCTCCTGGCTAGTTGAATAGAGGGAGTTCAGAAGTCCCCTCAATTCCTTAACCGACTTCCAGAAGCGATTGACTCATCCGTAGAAGAAGAATCGACTCCTCATCGCTTCTTCTGGCCTATGCGGGTCGATTCTAGTAGGCGTTTATGCTCTTCCACCTTCTCGGCAGCGGCTTTCTTGGCATCTGTCCACGCCTTCGTCACCTTCGAGTTATACTCCTTTGCTGCCATCCCCTCCGGGCCCTCGATCAAGAGGTTACCAAGCACTTTCAGCGCATTGTATTCGGGATCGCTACGTCGCTCAAATGGAGGAACCGGCCCAACTCCTGGTACGGAAGCGCCTTTTGGAAAGACTTCCTCGATGGGCCTTACCATGGCGGCCATCATTCCCATGAACATGTACCTCGCCATCACTCCGCTCGAGAGCTTTACCCTTTGCTCTTCTGGCATCGTCGCAAATTTCCCTACGCTACCATCAAGTTGTTTGGATGTTTCGGCCCAGATCCGTTCCCTGCGGGCTGCTATTGCTTCCAAGCCCTCTTCAAGAGGGTCTTTCAGTTTTGGCGGGGGGGTCTTTTTCGCGGGGGACTTGGGCGAACCCCCTTTGCTGCCTAATTCTTGATCTTCTTCCGGTCCCATACGCTCCTTGGTTTCATACAGTTGCGTTATGGAGCTTGAGGGTGAAACGTAGCGTTGGGCTTAATGGTCGGCGGAAAACGCGTCTCGTAGAAAAGTTATGGTTTGGCTAATGTAGCGATCCACCTGCGCTTTGGACACACCGATAAGCGTAGTGATTTCAGTTGTTTTGAGGCCGCTTCGACGAAGCCTGAAGGCCTCTTGTTGCCGTTCCGGAAGCGTCTTCAATAGCTCTTCCATTTTCTCTAGCTTCTCCGCTTCCAGAAGGACTCTCAGGTGGTTCTGTCCAGTCCGGGTGTCGGCATGTAGTTCTAGCACCACATTTCCTGCCGTCTTTGGACGGCGGGCCTTAGCCTTCTGCATGTCCACGAGTACCCCGACCATCGCCTTGTCTACAAGGTTAAGGAACTGCCGTCGGTCTTGGGGCAAACGAGGAATCTTCGCCTTCGCAAGCTTGATGAAAAGCTCCGCCGTCAAATCACCCGGCTCGATCTTGTGATGCAGATTGGAAAAGCGCTGCCTACGAAGCACTAGCTTCAGTTCCCGGTCTAGCTCTTCCTTGATGGCGGTGAACAGTTGCTGTTCAACCTCCTTAGCGTTTGGGGCTTGACGGTCCCATGCCCAGAGCCACCTTGTGAATTCTTTAGGTTCACGTTCGACGAGGATCGCATTGACCGTTGACGCGATGGCCAGTGCAAGAGTCTCCTTTCTATCGGCTTCTAGGTCTTCAGTCCATGAAGCAGTTAGGTCAGTGGTGAGAGTATTAGAGTCGATAGGGACGCGAAGGCCATCCTGACGGACGATCACGCCGATTTGTCGTCGAACGATGTCGCTAACGGCGGCACGCAAGTCGTCATCCAAATCGGGTAGACCAGAGGTCTTCCAAGTTGCGATGAGTTCCGCCGCTGTTGGTTTCGACTTCTTCATATGGTGAGCCTACCACCAGATGCCCGGATCATGCGCAGACCGCTAGGATAGATGGATCGACTTCGCACAGCCATGATGCAAAAGCGAAATCGAGTCGTTTCCACCAGAGTGAGGATGAGTACTTGAACTACGATCGTCGACTTCGAATCAACGAACTTGCAGATGTCCTATGGGACGAGGCCTCTGATACCTGGCATCCAGAACCGAGCTGGGAGACCCTACTCCTTCCGCACTGTAAGGGTGACTTGGCTCTGCGCGAAGAGGTTATCCGCTTTGTCAGAGCATCCGCTGCAGAAGGCACTGAGGTAGCTCTAGAAATTAGCGGCGTGTCGCTAGACACAGAAGAAGAATGCCTTCCCGATGCAATTGGGCCCTACAAGATTTTGTCGATCCTCGGCATAGGAGGCATGGGTATTGTCTACGCAGCAGAATTCACCGGTCCAGGGATGGAAGCTAGGCCAGTTGCGGTGAAGCTCTCACGGCACGAGAGCTACGCCAGCGCCGCCATGCGGAGGCTCAGGGCGGAAATCAACCTGTTGAGTCGGCTCAGCCATCCTAATATCGTTCAAATTTACACTGCCGGTGAGTCGGATTCAGGCTTGCCGTATTTAGTCATGGAGCAAATTGAAGATGGCTCGCGGTTGCAGGACTACTGCGCTGGACACGCGCTGTCACTACAGGAGCGACTAGCGCTCTTTCAGAAGGTATGTTCCGCGATCATGTATCTGCACGGCCAGAACATCGCACATCGCGATCTAACGGCTGGAAACATATTGGTAACGAGGACGGGAGAGCCTAAGATCATCGATTTTGGGCTCGCTGTGTTTTTGAAGCCGGTCCCGGATGCACCTACCGTCGCAAATAGTGAGATTACTCCCAGGCGACTTGGTACCCCAGGATACATGAGCCCGGAACAAGAGCGGGGAGAACAGGGACGGACTTCAGATGATGTATGGGCCCTTGGTGCGATTCTAAACCAGTTGATCGCAGATGCGCCTATCGACACTTCGGAAGCCACTTATCTAAAAAGACATCTTCAAGTCGTTGTCACTCGTTGCCGTGACGAGGACCAAGCCACTCGGGTTCAAAACGTTTGCGATCTATTGAACCTCCTAGACAAAGCGGTCGCAGATGCAAGGAAGCACATCGTTGCTCTGGTTCTGCGAATGGCGCAATCTCGACGGGCAAGAGTCCTTGCCGCCATAGTAGTGATCGCTGCGGCGCTAGGAGGCGGGTGGAAGTACCTGGAGTACCGGAGGCAGAAATTAGGGAACGAGGCAGCTGCCAAAAAGCGCCTCATCATCCGACAGGAGGAGAGGAGAGTTGCGAGCGAGATAAGCGCCAACTTTGATGCCAAGTTCGCGTTAATGTTCAAGCCGCTCACCAAACGGAGCGGATCTCTTGCTGAGCAAGTTGAGTTTTCAACCCGGCTTGCCAATGCCGGTGATCTCACTGCCAAAAAGGCTTTCGGTATTGGAATCCTCTTATGTCGCCACAGCGTTCTCCCTACGGAGAATGAGTCGGGCTCAAAGCCTCGCGAGGATCAGGTTCAAGGACTCGACGGCAGCCGATCACAGGACGAAATCGACCGTATTGATTCCGAGAAGCTACGCCGTGAATGGCTTGTTCGAGATTCAATACTGGAAGTGTGTTCGGTATCTGCCTTAGAGAAAGGTCTGAGGTGGCTTGACGAGGCTGCAAATAACGGGGATGCAGTTGCCGCAGCGCTCTTAGCAAGCGTATTTTACGAAGGCTCACCAGAAATCCCTAAACGGCTGGACCTCGCACTTAAATGGGCAAACAAAGCCATAGCGGGCGACCATCCAGAAGGCTATAAAATTCGCGGGAACCTCTACGCCAAAGGCGAGGTAACACTTCTCAATGAGCGGCTTGGGTTCCAAGATTGGGAGAAGGCCGCCGCTTACGGCGACATCCTATCTCAGTTCCGAATGGCAGTTTTGCTCAAAGGAGGTGCCTTTCCTGGCCGAGCTGCTGATCCTGGCGATGCATACAAATGGGCAATTCTGGCAAGCGGAAACGATCAAGGACTACTCATTGGAATGAAGGATCCCCATCCCGATTTGTCGCGCTACAAGAAGCTTCGGGAGAAGGCGCTTGCTCTCAGAACCGAGCTCGGAGCGCTGCTCACGCAGGATCAGCGGGATGCTATTGAGCAGGAAGCACATCGTTGGAGGCCTCTGCCTTTTTATCCTTCGACGGGGAACTTCACGCTAGAAGAACACGAGGCGATTCGCCGTTCGATCTTAGGAGATGAGCCAAACGCAAAATAGTCGATGAGTCAATCTCGGATTGTGGTCGTTCTTTGTATTGAGTTCTATGTCGCTAGGAAACGAAAGCGCTGCCAAAGAGTTGCTAACGGTAACGGAGGTCGCGTTCAGGCTGCGCTGCTCGAAGGCCCACATCCACAACCTGATCAACGGGCGCGTTTCATGCATTCCCCCGCTTCCCGCCATCCAACTTGGCCGACGACGGATCGTGCGAGCCGAAAGCCTTCTTGCTTGGCTTCGTGCCAACGAGAACGCAACTGCTATGATCCGATCATCGCCCGAAGTTGACGCCGTAGACGCATGAAAGGAATTCGATCATGCGTAGACGATACCAAGAAGGAAGTCTTAAGAAGGTCGATGGAAAATGGATCGCGCAGTGGTGGGAAGACGGACATCGGAGGAAACGGACCATGGGTTCGGTGTCTTCGGTGCCAAAGGCCCAAGCTCGAAAGGAGTTGGATGCAATCCTTGCTCCGATCAACAGCAAAGCTGACTCTCCGTCTCCATCCAAAATTTGGAGTGACTTCGTGAATGGAGCCTACCTCCCCTTCTACAGACGGAAGTGGAAGCGTTCGACTGCACAGTCCAACGAGGATCGATTGCGAGTTCACTTGGAGCCCATCTACGGTGAGAGGAAACTCGGGAGTTTAACCCGAGATGAACTCCAGACAATGCTCGACGAAAAGGCCGCGAGCGGTCTTTCGTACAGCGTTGTTGCTCATCTCCGATGGGACCTTCGCCAGATTCTCAGGATGGCCGTCTCTGAAGGCTACATCTTGAGAAGTCCTGCTGAACTGCTTTTCATCCCTCGGGAGGCTAAGCGCCCCGAGCATACATCGATGACGATGGAGGAGGTACAAAAATGCTTTGCCGTACTTGAGCAACGTGAACGACTTATTCTGAAATTTGCGATTCTTGCAGGTATCCGGCCAGGCGAGATCTTCGCACTTAAGTGGGCCCGGCTGACCGGAACCCACGCCGATATCCGCCAAAGAATCTACCGGGGTGAGATCGACACGCCTAAAACCGCGAACTCAGTCCGTAAGGCAGCACTCTCTTCGGGGTTGCTCGCCGAGATTGAACTTTGGAGGAGTGTTTCCCTCGATGCCAGCGAAGATGCTTGGGTGTTTCCTTCCGAAACGGGAAAGACTCCGGTCAGTAGGGACAACCTTTGGAGACGGAGAATCGGACCCCACTTGAAATCGGTAGGCCTAGGATGGGTGGACTTTCATGTGATGCGCAGAACTCATTCTTCGCTCATGAATGAGATCCACGATGATCCAAAGCTTGTCGCCGACCAACTCGGGCACACTGTTGATGTGAATCAAAACGTCTACACACGGGCTTCTGTCGCAAGAAGGAAGACCGCAGTGGACGCGCTAGAGAATGCCCTTCCAGTGAATTAGAGAAGGGTTGTCCGCCCCAAATTATGGGGTTTTGGAGCATTTTGGAGCAGGACTTGAAAGCAGTGGACGCTAAGTCGTTGAAAAAGTGGAGCGGGAGACCGGGTTCGAACCGGCGACGTTCAGCTTGGGAATACACACCTCGTTCGCAAATAAAGAACATATGCGACCATGGCGGCAATCCAGACCTCCTGGAACCATAGAGAAAAGTGAAAACCGGCCTTAACGCAGTAATCGCAGTAACGAGCCTGGTGCTGCAAGACTCTTCCAAAGCCTGACGGTGATTTGGCCCCTCGCGCAACTGAAAGTGCGTGAGGTTCGATGATGTTGGCCAAGGCTGGCGATGTTCTTCGCGAGCTGCACGAGGATCTGCTGATCTCCCGCTATCGGCTCAAGCAAGCTGAAGGAATCGCACTGGTCCGGTCTAACCGGGAAGCGGGTAAACAGCCGCTGGCTTTTGCGTCTCGTCCATTCATTTTGTGTGGCCTGCCGATCCGAAGGCCTCCCGCGGATCAACTTTTGTTCGAGAGGCGCAATGGGAACTTTCTGCTTCAGATCACCGGACATCCTCAGTTCGGACTTCCCTTCGGACAAGACAGGCTCGTGCTGCTTTTCCTCGCAACCCTGGCCGTTCGGCAAAAGAGCCAGGTTGTCCAGTTCCGATCCGCAGCCGAGCTGCTGGACATGTTCGGAATGGCAAAAGGCGGAAAAGAATACCGTCGCATCGTCGCCGCGTTCGAGCGCATCTTTGGTGCAACCGTTTTCTTCTCGACCCAGAGAGCTGAATCGACAGCCACAGTGGTTCATCGAAGCCGCTTCAATTTTCTGCGGGAGGCAGAAATCTGGTACGGCCGGTCAGGAGAATCGACCAGCACGACGAACACGATTACATTAAGTGACGAGTTCTATGCCGAGGTCGCTTGCCACCCAATCCCGGTCGATCTCGAATCCATCAAAGTTCTCGCCGCCGCGCCGGCACTCCTGGACCTCTTCCTGTGGCTAAGTTATCGGTGCTTCGTCTCAAAGGGCCCGGAGTCGATTCCCCTGTTCGGGCCATCTGGATTGACCCAACAGCTTGGCTGTGTGGAATATTCGCGACCGAGCCGGTTTCGCGCCATGCTGGAACAATGGCTTCGAACGATTCGCGGACTTTGGCCAGAATGCCCGGCAGCCATCAGTTACGATGGCAAGACGCTCCAACTCGAACACCGAACTGCGGTAGCCCGCCGTCCTTAGTTCGTCACGTTTTTCTGTTACCACACTTGGTCCTAAATCCGGCAGTTGAAGGGCACTAGCGCTCTGCTTTCCGATTTCTCACTCAGCGGAAACGGCCCAAACTCAGCAAAGATCTGGGCGAGCATTTCGC
>JBIPMY010000240.1:0-9403 GCA_044376335.1 Bryobacter sp. | reverse complement strand
AGGAACTTTTTGCTCTTCGATTTCATGTCGAAATAGTAGAGGTTATTTCCTTTTTTGCCTGTACTGGGATCTTCGACCGAAAGCACGGCAAAGCGTTCATCAGTGCTCAGGCCCACGTTGTGATAGCGCAAGGGGTGAGCCTTGTCTTCGAAGATGAGTTCGTCGCTTGCCTGGGGCGTCCCAACCTTGTGCAGATATACCTTGTGAAATGCGTTCTGCCCCACAAGTTCTTTGCTCTTCTCCGGTGCAGGATAGCGGCTATAGAAGAAGCTGTCCCCAGCCCAGGCGAAGTCTGAAACCTTGATCCATTCCAGTTTTTCAGCCGACAACTTCCTGGTGCTGAGGTCCATGACGTAGCCTTCGTGCCAGTCGGAGCCACCGCGTGAAATGCCGTAGGCCAGATATTTGCCGTTGGGTGAAAACGACATGATGGCAAGACTTGCCGTGCCGTCGGAGGACAGCTTGTTGGGGTCGATCAGGATCTCAGGCTTACCCTTCAACCCTTTCTGCCCATACCAGACTGCCTGATTCTGCAAGCCATCATTCTTGGTGAAGTAATACATCTCACCACGTCTGATGGGGAGACCAAATTTCGGATAGTTCATCACCGAAGCCAGGCGTTTGCGAATCGCATCGCGATAAGGGAGCTTTGTGAAGTACTGTTCGGTAAATGCGTTTTGCGCCTTCACCCATTCCCCTGTTTCCGCGCTTCGGTCATCCTCAAGCCAGCGATAGGGATCGGCTACCTTGACGCCATGGTAGGTGTCGACATAATCGGCTTTCCTTGTCTCAGGCATTTGGGCCAAGCTCGCTAACAGTAAGGTAATGCAAAGGGTCATTTACTCGTTTCCTGCGCTAAGAGTAGTTGATGGCGTAGCGGGCTTAAGGAATTTGGCGTACCAGTCGATGTAGCGCTGCATGCGGTCTCGCTGGAAGCTTGGTCTTGCAATGCCGTGGTTCTCGCCAGGATAGATGATCAATTGCGATTCGGTACCGACGTTACGGAGTGCCTGATACATCTGTTCGCTACCCAGCAGCGGCACATTGAAATCTTTGTCGCCACCGAGGAACATCGTTGGAGTTTTGATCCTGTCGGCGTGCAGGAATGGATAAGAGATCTTGATCCAGGGTTCGAGGCCCTTCTGCCAGGGCGGGCCAATTTCATTGTCGTATTGACGGATGTATTGATCATGGCCATAGAAAGCAAGCGGAAAGGCAACTCCTGCCCCACTGGTGGCAACCTTGAAGCGCGTGTCGCTTGCAATCAAATAGTTGGTGAGAATACCGCCATAGCTCCAACCGCCAACACCCATCTTGTCGGGGTCTGCAATCCCCATCTTGACTACGTGATCGACTCCCGCATGGAGATCGATCACTTCCTTGTTGCCCCAGTCTCCGGCGATGCTTACCGTGTATTGTTGCCCACGGCCGCTGCTGCCCCGGTAATTCACGTTGAGAACGGCATAGCCTTGTGCTGCGAAGATCTGTTCTTCCAGACGGAAGGAGTGTTGGTCCTGCCCATTCGGGCCGCCATGAATACGTAGCAGAAACGGCACCTTCGTACCCTCGACATAGCCGACTGGCTTGAAGAGCAGGCCATGGGCTTCGTTGCCATCTTTGCCTTTGAACTTCAGCTCTTCCGGTGTCACCAGTTGCAGCTCCTTGAGAAGAGCTTCATTGTGAGCGGTGAGTTTCTTGAGGCTCGAGCCTTCGAGTGTGTGAAGCTCGGGCGGCATGACATCAGTGGATACCAGCGCCGCAACGCAAGTCCCCGCACGGTCAATCGCCATCATGGCAAGCTTGCCACCCACCATCCTCTCGACTGCTCCACCCTTCACACTCACCCGAGCTGGATACATGTTCATGTCGTCTGCAACCAGAAACTCCAGTTGATTGCCATCGGCTGTAAACTGGTGGCCGGTAACTCCGCGGTCAAAGCTGGCTGTGAGTAGCCGCGGTGCACCGCCATCCACCGGGACGATGGCGAGGCGGTTCATGTTGTACTCACCCATCTTGTGCTCACTGCCCGTCAGATAAGCGATTGATTTACCATCCGGGCTCCATACCGGCTGCGTATCGCTTCCAGTAAACGGCGTCAGCTTACGGGGAATTGAACCTGCCTTGGCTTCCACCACCCAGATATCGGAGTTGGGCACTCTGTCACCGTCGGCCGCACGATTGCTAGTAAAGGCGAGCAATTTGCCATCCGGGCTCCAGATCGGAGCAGTCTCGTCGAAGTTTTCAGTTGTCACCAGTTCGGTTTTCTTCGTCGCAATATCGTAGAGGAAGATACGGCTGCGCTTGGCTCCACTGATGTATCCCGCTCCATCGCGCTTGAAGGCGTATCGATCGATGACGATCGGCTTTGGCTTCTCGGCACCGGTCGACCCTTCAGGCTTCTTGTCGTCTTCTTCTTCGCGGATCACCATCGCCATCTTTGTCGAATCAGGCGACCACTCGTAGTAACTCAGCCGGCCCTTGATTTCAGTGAACTGCTGGGCCTCTCCGCCTCTGCGGTCAATCACCCAAACCTGAGAGCCCTTGGCCTTACCTGGACGCGAAGACAGAAATGAAAGGTACTTCCCATCCGGGCTCCACTTGGGAGAGGATTCCGATTCTGTTGACGTTGTGACGCGCAGATTCTCCTTGCCGTCTACACTGGCCATCCAGACGTCGGTATCGCGCTTGTCGCCGGCAACATCAACTGTGGATAGGGTATAGGCAATCCATTTCGCATCGGGAGAACAGCGGGGATCTCCAACTGCCTTCAACCGGTGCATATCATCGAGCTTCATGGGCCGCTGTTGACTAAAGGCAACAAGCGTAAGAGAGAGGGCGACCAAAACAAAACGCATATATGAAATGTATCAATTTGATGAAGTGTGGATCAGAAGTTTGCCTCGTGTGCGGCCGGCCTGGCTTGCCGCGAGGGCTTCCGGCACCTGATCGAGGGTGAAGACGGTATCGATTGCCATTTTGATTTTTCCCTCGTCCACCAGAGCGGCAATCTCCCGTAAACGATCGCCTGAGGGTTGAATTCCGTACATTGCCGCTTTTGCTCCGAATTGCGCCAGCACTTCAGCCGGGGGGAGTGCATAAACGGTGGTGACGTAGCGGCCGCCTTCTTTGAGGCTAGGAAGCGCCGCAATGCCACTTTCTACACCTACACAATCGAGAATCAGATCCACATCCCGCACGACATCGGCGGTCGATTGAGAGCCATAGTCGATAGCGAAAGCGCCGAGCGAGCTGAGCCACTGCTGGTTTCTAGCCGATGCCGTGGCATAAACTTCTGCGCCTGCCCCGACTGCCATCTGAATCGCAATCGAACCAACGCCGCCAGATCCTCCGAGTATCAATACTCGCTGGCCTGCTTCAATTGCTCCGTGGGTGAAGAGGCCATCATAGGCAGTGATACAAGCCACTGGAAGCGCTGCGGCCATTGGCAAGTCAATCGACGCTGGCGCGTGTGCCAACTCAGACTCAAGAATCGTGACTGCCTCGGCAAAGGCACCACAACGCATCAGACTGGGGTAGCCGAAAACTTTATCTCCGGCCGAAAACCGCGTGACGCCTTCACCGGTGGATTCCACAATGCCCGCAAGCTCGCATCCAAGAGTGTAAGGAAACTGGATCGGCAGAACTTGCTGCATGTAGCCCTCGCGGATCTTCCAATCGACTGGATTGACGCCCGCTGCTGCGACTCTTACCAGAACCTCGTTGGGCCCGGCTTTTGGTAAATCTGCCTGCTCGACTAAAACTACTTCCTTGCCACCATAGCGATGGATGCGCGCTGCCTTCATCATTCACATCGGATGCTCCGCAGGAGGCAAAAGATCCAAGATTGGCATTGGCCTGACCGCTCAGGGCTTCTTTGGCTTGGCCCCGGTGTCTTTGGGGATGTCACGAGTGAGATTACCCGTGGGCTGTGTTTCCTTCGGGATGTCGCGCACCGGAGTTTCATTTACCAGTTCAGATTCCAGCGGTTCAGGTGTATCGAAGGTGATTGAGGTATCGGCGCCGAACTTGCGATAGTTGCGGAATTCAATATCGTTTCGAATCAACAAGCGGCCTTCTCTCATCCGCACCTCAGCCCGGAGAGGCAAGAGATAGGTTGCTCCGCTGATATCGGTGTAGTCATAATCCAGTTGATTCTTGGCTACCTGAACCGGGAAGCTCGATGGCATATCAAGAGCTTCGAGTGTGACTCGCATGATCATGCCGTTTGAGGCATCGGCATAGATCAGGCCGGTGTAGGCGGGGCGGATGGTCATGGACTTTTCGTAAACAATGGCCCACTTCGAGTTTGCCTGCTGCACGTTGTAGCGAATGACATGGGTGCGTTTGGTGCGAAGTTTGCCCCAGCGCTCCCACTGAAAAGTGGCTTGTGTGTCGCGCTCGAAGATCTCGCGCAGCATATCGCCAAACTCTCCAGTGGAAGAGGCCCCACCGAGCTTTTCCCAGTCGATGTCCTTGTACTGATTGTTGACGAAGAGCACCTTCTTTTCTTCTTTGCGCTGGAAGTAGCTGAGCTTTGCGGTAATCGTATCGGCGCTAACCCAGTACTCCAACCCGGAAGGATCGTAGAAACGGCGGGTCACCTGCGTGCAGAGAAAGTCGGGTAGCGTCTTGTCGTAGTTGAGTGCATATTCGCGAAGTTCTTCGACAAGCTTGCGTTGTTCTGCCGGGCTGGGTGGTGGAATCAGTTGTGCGACTGGTTGTTCAGCTGGAGCACTCGATACCTTTGCCACGGGAAGGGAAGCCGAAGCAGCAACCATGACTTGTAGCTGGTCGTAGGTCTTGGGCCCCATGCCGCTGGCAAGCAGGTCTTCAATCCGGCCCGGAGGCAACTGTTCGGTTAGCGAAACCTTTTTCAGGTATGTGGCCACCTGTGCATCGGGATGCTTCAGTCGAACCGAACTCTTGACGAAACTCACCAGCTGTTCGACTGTGAATTTGATTTGCGCTGTCGCCCCGAGGGCAATCACCAGCATCGCGATCAACAAACGACTCATATCTTAAGGATACGGCTTTGGATGGGCTGAGGTTTCAGAGGCAAGAATTTCCTCTAAGACTTTAAGCGCACGAACCGATATGTTCTGCTGATGTTAAGAAAGCTGTTGCTCGCGAGCGTCTGGATTCTGAGTTTGGTTGCGCCGCTCCCGGTTTTGGGGATTTCTGGCGCGGGATGCACCGTAAACGTTACTGGAAACGTGGGTACGCCGTTGAGTGTACTTTCGGGTTGTACGACGATCAGCGTCTTTCTGAATCCGAATATCAATTTCATTTCGGGCACACCGATGCCTCCCGGCTTGATCATTTCCAAATCTTCGAGTAGCGGAGGCAACGCTACCTGGCAGGTGGCAGGTACCCCCACCGATCCTGGATCTGGCACCGGGGTGTACACCTTTACCGATTCCAATCCCGGGTCGGTAACGATGACTATCAACTTCAACATTCTCTCGCCTGTTGTCGTATCCGGGACTTTCCCACAAGGCACAGCCGGCCGGCCTTTTCCTGCCACTAGTGTCTCTGCCAGCGGAGGAAGCGGCAGTGGATATACCTATGCTGTATCGGGCGGGAATCTCCCTACGGGCCTGAGTTTAGGCAGTAGCGGAGCAATAACGGGCACCTCCAGCGCTGCGGGCGCCTTTAACTTTACCGTTCAGGCTACCGATTCCGGCAGCAATGTAGGCAGCGCCAACTTCAGCATCACGATCCAGCCGGCCGTGAGTATGAGTGCCCCTGCAGCGATACAGAGAACGGTAGGCCAGGCGTTTAGCGCTTCCTACGCGGGCACGGGAGGTACGGCACCTTTAAGCTATTCGATTACGGCGGGTGCGCTGCCAGCCGGGGCGGCGCTCAGCCCCACTACGGCTGCGCTGACGGGGACCGCCAGTGCCGCTGCATCCGGATCATTCTCCGTTACCGTGACAGATGCTAATGCTTCGACAGCGACCCGTGCAGTCAACTTTACGATTTCTCCTTTGCCGGCGATTCAAATGGCTAGCCCCTCCGGGATTGTGGGGAGCGCCTATTCGCAAGCAATCAGCTTTACCGGTGCATTGTCTGCAGCCACTTTGAGCGCCGGTGCATTGCCCCCGGGGCTGGTTTTGAGCGGCGGCGGCACTGCGGTTTCGGGCAATCCCACCACTGCTGGCAGCTTCAATTTCACCTTGTCTGGAACAGACACAAATGGAGTGCAGGCAACAGCTTCCTTTTCGATTACGATTGCGGGGGCTCTTAGCATCTCGACTTCCAGCTTGCCGAGCGCTACTCCAGGGCTGGCCTATACGGCAGCCGTTGCCGCTTCTGGCGGAACGGGGGCCATCACATTCAGCATCAGCGCGGGCGCTTTGCCCGCAGGCCTCAGCATGAATTCCTCAGGCAATATCTCCGGCTCGCCTACGACTTCGGGTCTCTCTTCGTTCACTGTTTTGGCAACAGATTCGGCTAGCAATTCTGCCTCAAGAGCGTTGTCCATCCAGGTGAATGCTCCCGCAGTTGTGATCTCAACCGCGAGTCTTCCAACAGGCAGCATCGGTTCGGCCTATTCGGCAGCTGTGAGCGCTACGGGCGGTTCCGGTCCTCTCACATACAGCCTCAGCAGCGGAGCCTTACCGCCTGGTCTCAGTTTATCTTCCAGTGGTTCGATCACAGGCACGCCAACAATTGCCGGTAGCAGCAGCTTTACGGTATTGGCAGCCGATGCTTTCTCAAACTCGGCTTCGAGGCCACTCTCGATCCAAATCATTTCTCCCCTCAGCATCACCACGAACACGGCTCTTTCACCAACCACGGTTGGGGCACCGGTGTTCGTGCAGTTCCAGACAGCGGGTGGTACTGCTCCTTTCACCTGGTCCATCACAGGCCTGCCTGCATCCGGTCTCACCTTCAGTGCCGGCGTTTTGAGCGGCACCCCTACAGCCGCCACCAGCAGTCAGTTTACGATTCAAGTCAGCGACGCTAATGGCGCAACGGCAAGCGCTCTCGTAACCCAGGTTGTGAATCCTCCTCTGGCAATTGCGAATCCGAATTTGGGCGGCCCTTTTTCACAGAACGGCGCTATCGATTTGCTGCTGGTAGGTACGGGGGGGAGCCTGCCCTATTCCTGGACGGTGAGCGCGGGCACGCTTCCGCCTGGTGTTTTGCTGAATGCTCAGACTGGCCGAATGAGAGGCGGCTTTAACGGTACGGGTTCCTACTCCTTCATGGTGAGGCTCAGCGATGCGGCTGGCGCCTTTGTACTTCGTTCTTACCTTTTGGTTGTGGGGGATGGCCCTCAGTTTCAAAGTAGCGGACGCATTCCAGATGCCACCCTCGCAGCACCCTATCGATTCGAAGTCCAGATGGCTTCTAGCTTGCCGATTGTGGATTGGCACCTAAGCTTTGGCCCGGCCAGCTTGCCCACTGGAGTTTCGCTGATAAACCGTGAACTCTTGGGCACACCAACTCAAACGGGCAAATTTGAGTTTGAAATCGCAGTTCGCGATCAGAATGGATCCAGCGCTGTGCAGGCATTCACGTTGATCGTAAACCCTCCGCTCAAAGTTTCCGAATCCGCTCCATCTGTTCTTTCACGCGGCCGTGTTCAGAAGTGGTCTCCCCAATTCGAAGGTGGCACTGCACCCTTTCGATTTCTGATTTTGAGTGGAAGCCCGCCGCCCGGCATGCAGTTGAATCCCAATACTGGCGAGATTTCCGGCACCCCGCAAAGAAACGGTGACTTCGGTTTCACGATGGAAATTGCCGATGCTAACGGGGCAACCGCGAGGAGACTTTATCAGCTTCGCGTCGAGGAATCTTTTTCGTTGCGTACAGGAACATTACCCTCCGTCTTGCCTCTGGGACGTGAAGTGAATGGCCGTCTGGAACTTCTTGGAGGAACACCCCCTTATCAGGTAGTTTTAAGCGAGGGAGTTTTGCCACCCGGCCTGGTATTGTCCGGTTTAGCTGTGATTGGCACGCCCACTCAGCCAGGCAGCTATGTTGTGAGCTTTACCGCTTCGGATGCTGCAGGTCTAGTGAATACCCAGAAGTGGACGCTAACGGTTTCCAGCGGTTTGGATGTATTTCCAACCACTCTCGCTTACCGGGTTGTAGCCAATTCCGCCATTTCCGTTCGTCAAACCATCAAGTTTCAATCATTTCCAATGGACAGTCCTGTTCAGATTGAAACGACAGCTGCCTGGTTGAAGGTTTCCAGCCCTGTTTCCAGAACTCCTGGATTTGTCGAAGTTTGGGTCGAGCCCTTGCTTCTTCCTCCAGGAAACTCAGATGCCGAAATCGTATTCAGATCCGCCTCTCAAACCCGGATCCCGGTCAGCGTGCAACGAGTGGAGGCCGAGCCCTCGGTTTGGTCTACTGATCTTTTCCCAGGACCAGCAGGCTCCTGGGGCGTTTTGTTGCAAGCACAGACTCCCCAAATTCCGTTCACTGTCAGTCAGGATAGTGTAGGGATCCAGCATTTCAATTTGAGCGAGAACAAAGGTGACATCCTTGCTCCAGAATCATTCCTGCTCTGGCTGGAGCGTAGATCGGGCATCGCTCTGCCTGAGCGCGAGTCTGGTCTTTCCATCAGAAATCTGGCAACCGGCCAGGAACAACGAATGATCATTCCTGGCAGGCCCATTGACAGCATTGAAGCTTCGGTATCGCTGATCGAACTCGCTGCGTCCCATACCGCCTCCACCTCCTCTTCTTTTTCTGTAAACTTTCGCGCAGTTTCATCGGTTGCAACTGCCATGCAAGCAGTTGCTGATCAGCCCTGGCTGGTAATGGATTTCCCCCGGGGGAACCTCGCCCCCAATCATGTAATTCGCTTTTCTGCTCGAAGCACAGGCCTTCCGTTAGGCCTCAATACCGCGCTTGTCGAGATCTATGATTCTTCCGGTAAAGTTGCTCTGCGTTTGCCCGTTGAACTGTGGGTTGGTGAGTTGGTTCCGCCGGTAGAGCTTTCAACACACGCCCTTAGCTTGAGCCGTAGAAATCCCAGGAGTGCTGTTCTTCTTCGAAACCCATCAGATACAGCTGTCAGTTTTTCTGCACGTACGAGTTCACCCAATTTGCGAGTTTCGAGCGCATCGGGATTGATCCCTGCGAATGGTGAAATTTCCCTGGAAGTGTCGGTGCTCGAGGCGGCGTTGGGGCCCTGGTCCCGGCACCATTTGCTTCTGGCTCTGAATCAAACAGACTTGCGGATCGTAGAAGTTGATCTCGCAATGAGTGCCAGTCCGGGGAATTGCCCATCGAGCGCTCCTGTCCTCAGTTTTCTTCAGCCGGGGCCTGCCTTTCGGTTTAGCTCGGGAGAAACGCAGCAGATGCGTATGGCGGTGCGCAACCCTTGTGGTGAGGTTCTGAGTGGAGTGACATTGAGCCTGGTGATTCCTCAGGAAGCTGCTCT
>JBIPMY010000260.1:0-8859 GCA_044376335.1 Bryobacter sp. | reverse complement strand
TGGGGCTTGGAAACCTCTCTTTCCGGCTCAAACTATGTCGCTCGAAGCGATCTGGCTCGACCCGGCCAATCGGCAAAGTGCAACTCGTTGGTTGAGTGGTGTGGTCGAGCCTTAGACCGGCTAGGGTGCATTCTGCAGTTGGAGCATAACTGTGCCAATGTAGAATCGCATGGCAATACGGATTTGAATGGGAACTTTAGCCGGATCATCGGTAAACCAAACATGCAATCGGGCCTTGCGCGCAAAAAGTACTCCATCAAAAAGAAAGGCTTCGCAACGCACTGCATTGAATTCACCGGCCGGGGTCTTCACTTTTTCTCTCCCCTGAACCTCCACCCGGGCATTCACGAACTTCTTTCCGTCGCTTACCGGGACGTTCAAAACGGTGCCGGGTTCCAGTTTCAGCCTTCGCAGTTCAACGAGAGCCCCAATCACATCAAAAGTACAACCAGGGATTTCGAGTTCTTTTTTTACTGTCTTGTTCAGGACAAGATCTTTTTCCTGGTATTCAACCTTTTTGCTTGTCCGGTCATAGGTCACCTGTGTTTCGCGCTTGCGGGAACCCTCTTCGGCGATCATCAGCGTTGAGAGTGTGCATCCACGTTCGTCGAGATTGGTTGAGTAGTCGTCCTTGACTGGAAAGAGTTTGTTCACCAGACCAGCACTTTCAATGTGTATGTTGGCCTGGCCACCCCTGCCTTGAGCAGGATTCCATTTGAGGAAGGCTTTCCCCGCGTCAATGAGCCGCCATTCCACCCGGTACTCAAGGTTTAGGGGACGTTCCTGCGGAAAAGCAAGACAGGTGGCGAGAAGAAAGATTAAGAACGGTTTTATCAGCAGACAATCCTCAAAAATTGATCATACATCCAAAACAAGAGCCGCCCTGGATGCTGAACATCGAGGGCGGCTAAGGTTCTGATTAAGAACAGGTTAATGCTTGGCGGCGCCGTGGTCACCAGCAGCAGGAGTGGCGGCTGCCGGGGTGGTTTCGGGTGCTGCAACGGGCTTGTCTACATTAAGTGAAGGCAATGCCATCTGGTCTACGGGGCCTTTATAGGTTGCGGGCCGGGTATCGAATCTTGAGTCGGCATCTACAAGGCAGAAGCCGAGGAAGACTGCGAGGAAGAGCAGGGTGCTTACGAAAATCAAACCATTGATCGGCTTGTCGTCTTTGAGGTGCATGAAGAAGAGAGCGACCAGAGTTGCCTTGATAGTAGCGATAGTCATTGCGATGACTACGTTAGCGGTGGCTGACCCGAAATCGATTCGAGATGCGCTGACTGTGATGATCGTGAGTACGAGCAGGATCAGCAGGATATAGAGATAACCCTTCCAGCCATGCTCGTGTGTGTGTTCGGCGTGATCGTGGCCGATCGTTTCGCTATGAGTGCTCATTGGTGTGTTTCAATCTCCGTTAGCTAATCAGGTACAGCAGGGGGAAGAGGTAGATCCAAATCAAGTCCACCAAGTGCCAGTAGAGGCCAATGAGGTCTACCGGTGTAAAGTACTCACTGGTGTAGTCGCCCTTGATTGAGCGGATGATCAGATAAGTAATCGCGCCCATTCCGCCCAGAACGTGGAAGCCGTGCAGGCCCGTCATCATGAAGTAGAAACTGAAGAAGACGAACATGTTCGGAACCAGGTCTGGTCCTGTATAGCTGAAAAACTTGCCAGGCAGGAGGCCATCATGGAACTTATGGCTGTACTCAAAGTACTTCACCACCATAAAGCCGCCAGCAAAGCCCAGGGTGAGCAGAAGGTTGGTAATCAGAATCTTCTGTTTGTTTCCGTTTTTGTTGTTGCTTGCTGCCCAGACGGCCATCACCATCGTGAAAGAACTGATCAGAAGGAAGCACGTGTTGAGTGCTCCCATTTGCCAGTCGAGATGATGGTGTCCCGCAATGAAGGCCTCGGTGTGCCGGGCTTGCATGAGTCCGTAGCCTACAAAGAGGCCTCCGAAAAGCAAGATTTCCGTTGCCAGAAAGAGCCACATGCCAATCTTGGAAGCATCAAACTGCTGCTCCATTGTGGCGAAATGGTGCTGGTGAAAAGGGTGATGACCATGGGCATGATCGTCGTGATTTGTCAGACTCGCTTCGTGCGCTTGACTCATTTGATAATCTCTCGCTTTTCCTTAAACCGCGTCCGTCGGAATTTTGAAGTGGCGGTAATCGTAAGGGTTGTGTTCAATAGAAGGCTGCCCAACAAAGTTGTGGGTAATAGGCGGTGTTTGCGTCTGCCACTCGAGTGTCGTGCCACCCCATGGATTTGCCGGAGCATTCTTGGGGCCACGCAATGAACTGAAGAGGTTTACAGCTGCGATCAACAAGCCGGCACCCAGTACCCAGCTTCCGAAGGTGGAAAACTGGTGCAAGGGCTGGAACTGATCAAGGTAGGTATAATACCGGCGCGGCATACCCTGGCTACCCATGAAGAACTGGGTGAGGAAGGTCATGTTGAAGCCGATGAATACGATCCCACAAGCGATCTGCCCAATTCTCTCGTTGTACATGCGGCCGAACATCTTCGACCACCAGTAGTGAACTCCGCCGAGGAAGGCAATTACCGTTCCGCCCATCATCACGTAGTGGAAGTGCGCCACAACAAAGTAGGTGTCGTGAAGGTGGATGTCGACGCTGAGGGCGCCGAGGAAGATTCCCGTCAAGCCGCCGATACCGAAGAGCAGCAGGAAGCTAACTGCGTACAGCATCGGGGTTTCGAGTGAAATCGAAGCCTTGTACATCGTTGCCATCCAGTTGAAGACCTTGATGCCTGAAGGAATAGCCACAAGGAAGGTGAGGAAGCTGAAGATGGACGCTGCCAGTGCGCTCTCGCCAGAGGTGAACATGTGATGTCCCCAAACCAGGAAGCCGATCAAGGCGATGGCAACCGAGCTAAGAGCAATCAGGCGGTAACCAAAGATCGTCCGGCGGCTGAAGGTCGGGATGATTTCCGAGATGATTGCCATGCCGGGGAGAATCATGATGTACACGGCCGGGTGCGAGTAGAACCAGAAGAAGTGTTGGAAGAGCACCGGATCGCCGCCGATTTGAGCGTCGAAGATACCGATGTTGAATGCACGTTCCATGATCAGAAGAACCATGGTTATACCGAGAACCGGAGTTGCCAGGACCTGGATGATGGCTGTGGCATAGATGCCCCAGACAAAAAGAGGAAGTTGGAACCATCCCATACCAGGGGCCCGAAGCTTGTGCACTGTTGCGATGAAGTTGATACCGGTGAAGATAGAGCTAAAGCCCAGAACGAATACCGACATGGTCATCATCGTTACGGCACCACCTGTGCTGGTCGAGTAGGGGGTGTAGAAGGTCCAACCTGTGTCGACTCCGCCCACCAGAATGGAGGTTACTGCCATTACTGCACCCAGCACGTAGACCCAAAAACTGGCGAGGTTCAACCGGGGGAATGCAACGTCCTTGGCGCCTAGCATTAGTGGCAACACAAAGTTACCCAATGCTGCAGGAATCGAAGGAATGATGAAGAGGAAAACCATGATTGCACCGTGAAGGGTGAACGCCTGGTTGTATTGTTCTGCGTTCATGAAGTCTTCGCCGGGATGCATCAGCTCAAGTCGCACCAGGAGGGCGAAGAGACCACCTACAAAGAATGCAGCCAGAACTGACCATAGATACATGACTCCAAGGCGTTTGTGGTCGACCGTGGACATCCACGACCAAATACCTTTATGAGCCGGATCCGCCAGATAATCTGCGTGGTGTCCGTGATCGGCCGTGTGTACGGCGGGGGAAGCAATTACGTCTGCCATTATTCGTTACCTCTGAATTCCCTTATCTCTTTCTTTACTTGAGCGACTTGATATACGCGATCAGCGCTACAAGTTGCCGTTCCCGAATCTGACCCTGATAGCTGGGCATGATTCCCTGATAGCCTTCGACCACCATGGCCTGAGGCTGCAAAATCGAAGTGCGGATGTAGTTTTCATCCACAGTAAACTGCTTACCGTCTACCATTTTATGCTGAGTGCTGTAGATGCCCTTCCAGCTGGGCCCCTGGCCCTTGCTGCCATCGATGGAGTGGCAAGTGGAGCAACCCAAATTCACGTAAAGATTGGCACCCAGTTTCTCCGGGGGCATACCCTTTTCTTCCGGGTCACCTTCTTCAAGAAACTTTTCATAATCCTGCTGTGAAACTACTTTTACGACAGCCTTCATTTCAGAATGGCCTTTGCCACAGTATTCCGTACAAGGGATCACATAATCCCCCACGGCTGTGGCTTGAAACCATGTTTCGGTGTACCGGTTAGGTAAGACGTCAGCCTTGACCCGGAAAGCCGGAACATAAAAAGCATGCAACACATCTTCCGAGTGCATGATCACACGAACAGGTTTGTTCACTGGCACCCAGAGTTTTCCGATGGCAACGGAACCGTCCGGGTAACCGAAGGTCCAGATCCACTTCTTTGCGGTCACTTGAATTTCCATCGCACCGTCTGGAGCCACCGCGGCTTGCATGTAGGTATTGAAACCCCAGAAGAAGACAACCATGCAAAGGATTAAGGGCAAAATGGTCCAGGTCAGCTCAAGTGCGGTGCTGTGTTCGATGTGCGCGGTTTTTTGATTGGCAGAGCGTCGTTTGTATTGGATACAGAATCCAATCGTGACCACGGCGATCAGCAGGAAGAACAGTATGTTCAACCATAAAATGAACATGAACAGATCATCAACGCCTTCAGCCTTAATGCTTGAAGCGTTGGGGAGGAACAGATTTCTTAACCAGGTATTCATTAAGTGTGACTCTCACTCGTCGGGATAGCAGGTACCAGCGAGGTGCTACTGCTGATACTATTCTTTCGCGTCAGATATTCCAGTCTCCAAAAGCGAAACAGGAATGTTCCTAAAGCCAGCACCACCAAAAGACCGCCTAGACGCATGACGTTGGTGGCAAACAGCACATACGACTTTGCACTGGGGTCGTAGTGAAAACACATCAGCATGATCTTCTCAAAGCTGACGCCAAACTTGTTACCCGAGGCCTCGGTTAATGCCAACCGAAGGTCTCGTTCTTTAAACTTGATCCCGTAGAGATAACGGGAAACCATGCCTGTCGGACTCAACACCATGATTGCAGCGCTATGAGCATATTGCCTTTGTGCCGGATCATAGTTGTATTTGAATCCCACCTGGGCAGCAAGTTTTTTGACATTGCCAGAATGATCCACCAGGAAATGCCAGCCACCAGAAACGGGCCGGTCAAAGTTGCTCATATAAGCAGCTTTCTTTTCTTCAGCCATTTCTGAGGTTTCCGTCGGGTCGATCGATATAGTGACGACATCGAACTCTTTGCCCGGGGACCAGGCTAATTCCTTCAACACATTCACCTGTGCGTTTAGCGTCAGGTTGCAGAGCATCGGACAACGGTAGTAGACCAAATTCAAGATCACGGGTCTGCCGCTGGTAAAATAATCCCCGAGTTTCCTTACCTTGCCGCCTTCAGCGACAAAGGTCAGGTTCAGATCTACTGTCTTGCCGAGTTGCTCTTCGATGCCAACGCCGTTCATTTCATTCGGCATTGCGGTCTTGTGATCTTCAAGTGCCCGAGCTCGTTCGGCGGCGTTCTTCGGCATCCCTATGATTTCGTTTTGGCCAAACAGGCTCAGCGGAGCCAGGGAGAGGGCTGCCGCGAGACTGATTTGGTTCAAAACGAGTTTCATAGTTCAGTTACTTCTTTTCGGTCTTGGCTGCCGGGGCTGCGTCGGCAGGCGGTGCTACTGCTGCCGGCGTTTTCCCTAATGCTTTATCGATGACGGCCTGAAGCCCTGGATCTACTTCATATGGCTTTACTGCGGAATTTACTCCACCATAAAAGCTTTTTCCAGCGTTTGCTTCCTGGATCAGCAAATCCATCGAGCGATCGATCGGCAATTGGACGCTGCCTTTGGCCTTGTCGATGAACTTGTATTGTGTCAGCCGTTGGGTTTCATAAGCGCGAACATCTTTGTATTCCTGCCATATGGGAATTTCCATTTCCATATGGCGGGTGTATTCAAGTTGTCCGACGTACCAGAAGTAAACGGCGTAACAGGTTGCCACAATCGTGATCACGATGACAACCGTCAATGCACCAATTTTGAGTGCATTGGGTTCGCTTCGTTCATAACCAACGATGAGAGCTTCTTCGGGAGTGAGAGCTTTAATGGGGTTTGCTTCAGACATGGTTCTCAGTTCTCCTAGACTTGGTGATGCGCAAGGGCTTGGTAGAGGCGAACATCGCCGATCGGAACGATTGCGTGCTGCTTCAGACGATTCCAGAAGAAGAAGCCATAGAAGCTAGCGATCGCAATGGGAGCAGTAATGTCCATCCAGTGTGGTGCAAAGCCGGTGGGGTGAAGGGTCGGCATGACATTCCAGTGAATATCAAGGTAATCCATCAACAGCAGCCAAACCGCCATGAAGGCTAGTGTGCTCAGATTGCGCTTGGTTTTGCGTGTGATGAGGAAGAAGAGCGGAAACAGGAAGTGGCCGAAGACCATAAACTTGGAAACCGAGAGCCAGCTTCCAACAAAGCGGTGCTTAAACCAGATGGTTTCTTCAGGGATGTTGGCATACCAATACAGCATGTACTGGCTGAAGCTCACATAGGTCCAGAAGACCGTGATCGCAAACATCCACTTGCCGAGATCATGATAATGCTCAAGCGTGATCGAGTTCTTCAAAACCCCAGCCCGGCGGAAACCAAGCGAGATCAGAACCAGAGTGCACATAGAGGCCAAGCCACCACCAGCGTAGATGTAGATACCGTACATGGTGGAGAACCAGTGTGGGTCGAGGCTCATCAACCAGTCGAAGGCGGCAAAGCTGGTGGCCAGAAAGACCAGGAGCATGCCGGGCGCGGCGTAGCGCGAGTTCGAGTGCATGTGCTGAATATCCTTGTCAGTGTCCATCGCTGTGGAATTGCGATACACGCCCCAGGCGAAGTAGGTCCAGATGGCGAAGTAAATCACTGCGCGAATCATGAAGAATTCCGGATTGAGCCATACTGCCTTGCCCTGAAGGATCTTGTCATGAGCAACCGCTTCCGGGTGCGACCAGTGGTACAGATCATGAATGCCAAGCGCAACGGGGATGAACAGAATGATTCCGTAAGGCAGAGTTGCGGCCATGGTTTCAGCAAAGCGTCGAACAGTAACGTTCCATGCTGCACCGGCCAGATAGCCTGCCAGGAGGAAGAAGAGCGCGCCCAGAAGGATACGCGTTCCCCACATGAAGCCAGCCAGATAGCTGTGGAAAAACTGCTTTTGATCGATGAAGAAACCGGCGCCGGTTGCTACAGCGCTCAACAGGAATACGAACAGGATGATATTGCGGACTCGCGCCCACAAACCTGCGTCCAGATTGAAATTGTCGAGTTCGGCGTGATGGGAATGTGCTGCCATATGCTTTCTCTTTCCTATGCCGCCTTAGCGGAGATCCGCCCGCAATTCGGCGGGCACTTCTTCAATGGTTCCGCGATCGCTGCGTTGCAGGGCGCGAACATAAGCCACGATAGCCCAACGGTCGGCTTCGAGAACCTGGAATCGGTATCCATGCATGGTGCGGCGGCCATTTGAAATAACGTCGTAGATTTCGCCATCTGGCATGGCCACAACCCGATCTTCATGAAGATTGGTCGGAAGCCACAAAGATCGCTTTGCTACCACGCCCTGGCCAGATCCGGTGCGATCGTGGCAGGGGGAGCAATAAGTATTGAATTTGGTCTGACCGTTCTTGAGTAGTGCTGCATCAATCTTGACGGGCAATTTACCCAGGTACTGGCCGTTGACGATACCCCGGTATTCGGCATCGTCTTCCTTGAGATGACCCACAGCCACGGTTCCTACAACGGGCATGCGATTGGAGCGATCATCGGCAAAAAGACCTTTGCCGCGGTACAAGGTTTGAGCTTTGTATTTTTCGTGACGATCCATATCGTCAAAAATTTCAATCGGCCGGCTTCGGGTAGGGAAGTTGGCACAGCCACTGAGGCCGAATACGATTAGCGATAAACCTAACAAACTAAAAATTCTCATGGTTGGCTATTTCTCCACAACTTCGGCGCTGGTTGCGCCCAGGCTGATCAGCAACTGGCGTGTTTCAACGGCGGAAAATTTCGGGTCGCTCTTTTCAACCACCAACAGAAAGCCATCGTCGGTTGCGCGTCCGAACTTGGAAAAATGCATGGTCGGATGGAAGAACCGGGGCAAACCATTCAAGGCGAACATGCCAAAGACGCAGGCAAAAGCCGAGAACAGAACACTCAATTCGAAGATGATCGGCATCGCAAATTCAAAGGCAAAGTAAGGCTTGCCGGCGATTACCAGCGGATAGTCCACTGCGCCTGTCCACCACTGCAAAAGGATGGCAGTCGTTGTTCCGGTAAGGCCGATGCAGATGACGATGTAACCAAGAATGGATCTTGGGATTCCAAGTGCAGCTTCAATGCCGTGCACCGGGAATGGTGTCAGAGCATCCAGCTTGGTATAGCCATGCTTATGGTGAATGGCTTCGCCTGCCTTCAGCAGTGCTTCTTCGTCTTCAAATTCGGCCACAACACCCCACAATTGCTTGGGTGCGTTGGGATCGAACATTTCTTTCAAACCCTGGGTATCGAGGATCGCCATCGCTACACCACCACCTTCATAATTTCATCGCGCTTGGCTGCCATCTGAGCTTCTACATGTTCAGGCAGGTTGCGATGTTTGTCGCCTGCGATTACACCCTTGATTTCTGAGATCGCAATGATCGGTACAAAGCGGGCAAAGAGCAGGAAGAGAGTCATAAAGAGGCCGAAGGTGCCGACAAAGGTTAGGATGTCGACATAGGTCGGCCGGAAGTAACCCCA
>JBIPMY010000078.1:0-18306 GCA_044376335.1 Bryobacter sp. | reverse complement strand
TTTGAAGACTTGCAGTCCTGCATCTCTGCCGCATTAGAGCCTGTACCGGAAGACATTGGGTTGATAGTTTCCGATCCCGTTTGGTTGGAAAAGCTCAATCGTTGGATCGAAGAAGAAATTGACGAAGCGGAACTTGACCAAAGGTGGGATCTGTATGAGTCGGCGGTCTCTTGGTGGCAGCACCGCATGTTCGACACACTCTATCTAAAGCATGGCCCGTTATTCTCAATTTGGCGCATCAATGATGTTGTACATTTTCGTTGGGTTACTGGGAACAACGAGGCTGATGGTGTCTCCGTGTTTCTCATCCCGACAGGAGAGATTACTGTTAGCATCGAGGACTTTAAAGCCGCCGCATTTGGTTTTTGTGAAGAGGTGCTGCTTTCCATGAGCGAGCGGGTTCGACAGATCCAAATGGTCGGTTGGAACCGCACCGACTGCTCTGTGGATGTGGATGTTCTTGTATCCGAACAACGGAAACGAGAAGACAAATTCCATGCATTGAAGAATCATGTTTTGGCAACCGATTGGAACTATATCCGGACACAACTTGCGCTCTTGGTCGCTCATGTGAATCGAACTTGATTGCAGGCTAAGCGCCTTCTCGCGGCTCAGCCCCACCAGGTTTCGCCTGGGGCGAGGTGGGCTTTGGCTACGTCGGGGTTTAGTTCTACTCCGTAGCCGGGTTTGTTTGTGATGGTGTGGTAGCCGTCTTTGATGATGGGGCCGTCGTGGATTACCAGGTCTTGCCACCAGGGGATGTATTTGGCTAGCTCGTGGATTCGGAAGTCTCGCATTGAGGCTGCTGCGTGGCAGCTTGCTATGGTGCCGATGGGGCTGGCTGGGTTGTGGGCTGCGGTCCAGATGTAGTAGAGATCGGCGTGGTCGTGAATTCGCTTGGACTCGAGCAGGCCGCCGGATTTGGGGATGTCGATGTGGACGCAGTCGCAGGCTTGTAGTTCGATCAGTTTTCTGAAGCCGTGGCGACCGTAGAGGTTTTCACCAGTACAGATGGGGATATCCACCGCATCGGTGACTCGCTTCATGGCTTCGGTGTTTTCCGGTGGGACGGGGTCTTCGAGCCACATGGGCTTGACTGGCTCGATGGCCTTGGCCATGTTGATGGCGTCTCTTGTGTCGTACTTCCAGTGCGCTTCGATGCCGAAGTCGGTGTCGGGGCCTAGTTCTTCGCGGACCCACTCCATGCCTTTGGCGATGCGGCGGAGGTCTTTGGCTGTGAGGCCGCGGGTGTATTCGTCGTGGCCGGTTTCCTTGTATTCAGGATCGACCATGCGGGGGATACCGTCGCCCTGGACTTTGAAGGCGGTCCAGCCGAAGGGCTCGGCTTTGGCGGCGTCGAGATCGCGCTTGTAGGCGGCGCGGTCGTCTACGGGCAGGAAGGTTTGGAGGGTGCGGTAGAAACGGATGCGATCGCGGAAGCGGCCTCCGAGGAGGTTGATCGCCGGCGTCTGGAGGAGTTTGCCTGCGAGATCCCAGAGGGCGATTTCAATACCGCTGGCGGCGGTTACTGTGACGCCGCCGATGGCTCCTGCTCCGGCGCTTTTCATCAGCATTTTTGTGTAGAGCTTGTCGACGTTGAGGGGGTCTTCACCGATGATGAGAGGCTTGAGCTGGGTGAGGATCAGGTCCTTTACGCCGGGGCCCCAATAGGCTTCGCCGATGCCGGAGATGCCTGCGTCGGTTTCGATTTTGACGAGGTTCCAATCCCAGGTGCCACGGATGATCATGCACTTGACGTTGGTGATTTTGACCTTGCCTTTGAGGGGGGCGGCGAGGGCGTAGAGGGGGAGTGTGGTGGTGGCTAGAAATTGTCTTCTGCTGAGCATGGGTTGTTTATCTCGATGTGGTTGCTGCTACTACATAGGGAGGTTTGGATGAATTTCGGGTACGGCATTCAGTGGCGAAGGTGGCATAGGAGTCGGCGTTGTGAAGGCGGCTCTCAGCGTTTAAGGGAGTGATTGTACTGTCAGTGAACCAGCCGCGGCCGTTGTCGAGGATGAAGGATTTGTCTGGGAAGCCAACGAAGTGAGCCATTTCGTGGAGCATGATGAAGGCACAAAGTTCACTGTCGGTGAGGGCGAAGAAGGCACGGCGGCCGAGGTGGATGCGGTCCATGGGAATATTGCGTTCGGGCTCGATTTCGCCTTTGCGGAAGAAGCCGTTGGCGAAGGCGAAAGCGATGCGGGGATCGCCGGTTTGGTCTGCCACGAATGCGCCAGCGCCGAGGAAGCCGAGTTTGAGCTCTGGTGGGAGGAGGAGGCATTCCTGGTATTTGTTGAAGACTTGCAGGATGTTACGGATGGCGGCTTCGCGCCTGGCGGGGTTGAGGGTGGCGAGTGCGAAGTGGCGATTGACACGGTCGTTGGCAGGGCCGCCGAAGAGGCCTCCGCCGGGGACGAGGGCCTGCATGAGATTGGCCTGTGCGGCGTGGACGGCTTGAGCCACGAGGTTGAGGTGGGCGACGAGTTTGGCGCGGATTTCAACGTTGACCGAGGGGTCTACCGGGAGGTTTGAGAAGAGGATCTGGTTGATGCGCTGGATGGTTTGTTTGCCGGGTTCGATGAGGGTGTCGGCACCTTTGATGCCGAATTGTTTGAGTTGAAAGTCCTGGATGGCTTTTTTTGTTTTGGGGCCGCAGAGGCCGTCTACTTCAAGAGGGATTTTGGGGCCGCCCTTGAGGGGGCTGATCTTGTTGAGGGATTCCTGGATGGTGCGGACGTCGGTGGCGAGGTTTTTGGCTTTGAAGCCGGCGCCGACGGGGAGATCGATGCTGATGAGTTGGTCGGAGGGTGGGAGAACGCTTTCCAGGTCATCTTTTCGGCAAATGCCGTCCAAATGCATGATGATCGGTTGAAGCGCCATGGCCTCAACGATATCGCAATCGGAGGCTACCTGTTAAAGGAGCGGAAGCTGCTGAGGAGTTCGAGGGCGGCGGCACCGCGCTCTGGAATGGGGCAATCGCCGAAAAAGTCGACATAGCCGGGGAGATCTTCGAATTGCTGGTGAGAGAGCGATTTAAAGCCCATATACCAGTCTTCAAAGAGGCGGGTTTCGATGGGATTGCGAAGGAGGATCTGGCAATTGCGGTGGCGAGGGTCGCGGAGGATTTTGGCGAAAAGCATGTCGAGGGAATCTTTGTAGCCCTCCAGGACCTGCATGAAAGAGCCATCGCAATAGAGGAGCATGCCGGTTAAGTTGAGGTATCTGTTGTTCTTTCGGGCATCGCGGAGAAGTAGGCTGAGATCATCGTCGGACATGAGACGGGTGGCCGAGCTGATATAGATAACTTGTTCCAGCGTCGGTACCGTCGCATCCTGCATGCGTAACTCATCGGCTGAAAGAGCTAGTTGCTAAAGCTTTTTTTCGGCGATCGACTTTGCCTGGAGGAATTGGAGGAGGTAGTCAGGACCGCCGGCCTTGGAGTCTGTACCGGACATGTTGAAGCCGCCGAAGGGGTGGGCGCCGACCATGGCACCGGTGCACTTGCGGTTGATATAGAGATTGCCGACGAAGAACTCGTTGCGGGCACGCTGGATCTTTTCGGGGTTGGCGGTGTAGGCAGCGCCGGTGAGGCCGTATTCGCTGTCGTTAGCGAGCTGGAGGGCGTGGGTGAAGTCTCGCGCCTTGGTGATGCCGAGGACGGGGCCGAAGATCTCTTCCTGGAAGAGGCGGTGGTTGTGTTCGATGTCGGCGATGATGGTGGGCTGGATAAAGTGGCCGTCGCCGTTTGCCTTTGCGCCACCGGTGATGAGGCGGCCTTCCTGCTTGCCGATCTCGATGTAGTTGAGGATGGTTTTTTCGGCTTTTGCGCCGATGACCGGGCCCATGAAGTTTGCGGGATCTTCGGCGGGGCCCTGGGTTAGGGCTTCGGCGCGGGGCTTTAGTTTGGCGATGAAGGCGTCGTAGATTTTCTCGTCGACGATGGCTCGGGAGCAGGCAGAACACTTTTGGCCCTGGAAGCCGAAGGCAGCGGCGATGACGCCGGCGGCAGCTTCGTCGAGATCTGCGGCCTCTGAATCGACGATGATGGCGTCTTTGCCGCCCATTTCGGCGACGACGCGTTTGATCCACTTCTGGCCGGGGTTGGTTTTGGCAGCGAGCTCGTTGATGCGGAGGCCGACTTCTTTGGAGCCGGTGAAAGAGATGAAACGGGTTTTGGGATGGGAGACGATGAGGTCTCCGACTTCGGCGCCGGAGCCGGGGAGGAACTGGAAGCTCTCGGGCGGGAAGCCGGCTTCGAGGAGGACTTCGATGAATTTAGCGGCGATGGTGGGGGTTTCGCTGGAGGGCTTGATGACTACGGTGTTGCCAGTGACGAGTGCGGCTACGGTCATGCCGGCGAGGATGGCGAGGGGGAAGTTCCAGGGTGGGATGATGACGCCGACGCCGAGGGGCAGGTAGTAGAGTTTGCCTTCTTCGCCGGGCATTTGAACGAGCGGGTCCGGGTTGGCATAGCGAAGCATCTGGTGGGCGTAGTAGTTGCAGAAGTCGATGGCTTCGGCGGTGTCAGCTTCGGCTTCATTCCAGTTCTTGCCGGCTTCGAAGACCATCCAGGCGTTGAATTCGCTTTTGCGTTCTTTGAGGAGTTCTGCGGCTTTGAAGAGTTTTGCGGCGCGTTGTTCGGCGGGGACGGCGGCCCAGGTGGGGAAATAGTGGAAGGCTTCTTCGACGGCGCGGTTGGCCTGGTCTGTGCTGGCCTTCTGGTGGATGCCGATGAGTTCTGAGGAGTGGGAGGGGTTATAGCTGAGGAGCTTGTGGATGCCACCCTTTTCGTGCATGCCAGCGATGAGGAGCGGGTACTCCTTACCGAGTTCTGATTTGACTTGAGCCAAGGCTGCCTCCATGGCAGCCTTGTGTTCTGGTTTCGAGAAGTCGCGGTAAGGTTCGTTGACGAACGGGGTCATTGTTTTTATTGCTCTCTTAGCTGTCGACTAAATTGCGGCCACGCTCGAAGATGCCCGAGGCTTCGTCGGCGAGGTCTTTGCCGCGCTCGAAGAGGTCGCGGCCGCGAGCAAAGAGTTCGTCGCCGGATTCGCGCAGGCGGTCGCCGCCCTTGAGTGCAGCTGAGCGGATTTGAGCGCGGGTTTCTTCGCCGGATTGGGGGGCGAAGAGGAGGCCGACGGTCGCACCGATGGCGAGGCCGGAGAGGAACCAGATGATGTCGTCAGAAGTTTCACGTGCCATATGTCTTTATTCTAAGGCTTGGGTGAAGGGGATCCAACCGAGGGAGCTGGGGCTTCGGTAGATAAAGGGGTCTGTCGTGAGCTTTTTGCCGTCTGCGAGGACGGTGATTTGGCCCATGCGGTCTGTTCGTAGGAGGAGGGTGCGGGACTGGTTGAGACGATGGAGAACAGCGGGGTTCGGGTGGTTGAAATTGTTCTGGTAGCCGGCACTTACGACAGCGAGGCTGGGGCGGGTTTGAGCGAGGAAGGGCTCTGAGGAGGAGGTTTTGCTACCGTGGTGGGCGACTTTGAGGTAGTCGAGTTTGGGGAGGTTGGGGTCTTCGAGGAGGCGGGCTTCTATCGATTGATCGATATCGCCAGTGAGGAGGAAGCGCTGGTTGCCATAGTGGAGAAGGAGAACTAGGGAGGTGAGATTCGATTTGTCGATTTGTTCGTCGGAAGGGGGCCAGAGAGTTTGGACTTCGAGGCCGCCGAGTTTCAAGCGATCGCCTTTAGCGAGGTAGCGGATGGTGGTGTTTTTTGCTGTTGCTTTGGCCTTGAGTTGATCCCAGAGGGGGCCGCTGACCTGGGCGCTGACCCAGATTTCGTCGGGGCGGAAGTTGTCGTGAGCGGCGAGGAGGCCACCCATGTGATCGAGGTCGCCGTGGGAGGCGATGAGGGTATGGAGTTTGGAAATGTGTCTGGACCAGAGGTAGGGTGAGACGGTGGATTCGCCGGTGTCGAATTTGGTGGAGCGGTTGCCGCCGGCGTCGAGGAGGGCGAGGTGGCCGCTGGGGGTGGCGAGGAAGAGTCCGTCACCCTGGCCTACGTCGATTGCGGTTAGCTCCAGCAGGTTTTTGTTGAGGTTAGGAGTTTTGGAGTATGGGTGAGTGACGAGATAGGCGAATAGCGCAAGGACGGCGGCCACCGGGATTGCAGTGTAGCGCGGGACTTTGCGTGCGGCCCAGGCTGTGGTGAGCAGTGCGAGCGGGAGGGCGATGAGGATCCAGGTGGGTGGGTCTGGGATGCGGTCGCCCGGATCCCAGGTGAGGTGCCAGTCGACGACGGTGCGGGAAGTGTTGAGCAGCCATTTGAGGAGCGGGGTGAGCATGGGGCCGGTGAAGATTGCGATGAAGCCGAGTGGGACGGCGAGGGAGAGGAGGAAGACGACTGGGAGGTTGGCGGTGAGGCTGGAGAAGGTGAGGCGGTGGAAGAAGAGGATGGTGGGGAGGCAGAGACCGATGAGTACGACGGCGGAGGTTAAGAAGAGGTCTAGTGCCCAGAGGATTGAGGCGAGTATGTGCGAGGTGACTTGAGAGAGAGGTTTCAGGGGGATGTGGGTGATGCGGCTGATGGTTTGGAGGGCGAGCTGGATTTCGAGGCGGCGGGGGGCGGTGCGGGGATCGGCGTCGCCGTAGTCTGGGTCGCTTAACTTTCGGAGAGCTTTGGACCATAGGCCGGTGGTGTTTTCGATGAGCGGGAGGCCGAGGGTGGCTAGTGTCAGGACGGCGAGGAAGGAAAGTTGGAAACTGGCTTCGAAGAGCTGGGCTGGGTCAAAGAGCAGGTAGGCAATGGCTACCGCGGCGAGGAGGTTGAGGATGCGGCCACGGCGGTAGAAGTGTCTGGCAGCGAGGAAGAGCAGGTAGCCGCCGGCGGCCCGGACTACGGGGGCGGTGAGGTCGCAGATGACGGCGTAGAGGACGGCGAGGATGGCGCACAGTGCGTAGGCCTGGAGGGGGCGGAAGTGGAGGAGCCTCAGGAGCCAGAATAGCGATCCGGCGAGGACGGTGATGTGGATACCGGAGATGACGATGGCGTGGTAGGTGCCGGTGCGGCGGTAGTTGTCTGTGAAGGAGTCTTCGAGTTTGGCGTTGTCGCCGAGGAGGAGAGCGCCGAGCATGGCGGTGAGGTAACGGTCGCCAGTGGCGATTTGTTCGATGCGGGTGAGGAGCCAGGCGCGGGTTTTGTAGATGGCAGCCTGGACGGGGTTGCCGCAGGCGTTGGGGACCTGGATGATGGGGTAGCCTTTGGCGATGCTGGCGCTCCAGTAGATTTCGCGGTGGGCGAAGTAGCGTTCTGCGTCGAAGTTGCCGGGGTTGCCGGAGTTGTGGACGGGGCGGATGCGCAGGGGGAGTTGCAGGCGGTGGCCGTAGGCCCAGTCTGGGGCGGATTCTTCTGGTTTGAGGTAGAGGCTGACGCGGAGGCGTGCGCCGGGGGCGGCGGTGAAGGTGAAGAAGAGGCGTTCGGCTTCGCGCTGGGGGAGGGAATCGACGCAGCCTTCGAGCGAGATGACTTCGCGAGGGTCTGTATCGATGACGGGTTTGGGCTTGTTGTCGGTGCGGGAGGCGCTGGCGATGGCGAGCCAGAAGAGGATTGCGTTGCCTGAGAGGAAGGCGGCGCGGGGGTGGTGGAGCTTGGTTGCGAGGAACCAGAGGAGCGCGGATAGAGTGGAACAGACTAGCGCGAGAGTGGGATCAAACCCGAGGACCCTGACAAAAAGGATGCCGCTGATTACCGCGACTAGCGGAGGGATCAGCGGCTCGTGAAGTTTTCTGGAAAGGGATTCGAAGTTTGATGGAGGATTGCCTGCCATCACAAGTAGAGTGTGGCGGGGCGGGGATTATTCTCAGAGTTTTTTTGAGTTATTCAGTTCATGCAGCTATTCTGGGATTCGAGCCAGGATGCTGCCGAGGTAGAGGTCTCGAATGCCTCTAATTTAGGCTGCCATTTCTTCTCGGGTTTTCTTGACGAGGGCGATGTACTGGCGGGCGCGTTCGGTGAAGACTTCGTAGTTGCCGGCTTTGATGGTGGCGGCGTCGATGAGTTCTCCGCCTACTGCTACCGAGCAGGCTCCGGCTCTTAGAAAGTCAGCTGTCGTATCGAGGTTGACGCCGCCGGTGGGATTCATTTCGATGTGGGGGAAGGGGCCTTTGAGGGCCTTGATGTACTTGGGGCCACCGACGTTGCCGCAGGGGAAGACCTTGACGATATCGGCACCGGCGTCCCAGGCGGTTTTGACTTCGGTGGGGGTGAGTGCGCCAGGGAGGATGACCTTGGAGTAGCGCTTGGCCATCTCGATGGTGGGGCGGTCGAGGCTGGGGGTGACGAAGAATTCTGCGCCGGAGAGCATGCAGATGCGGCAAGTTTCGGGGTCGAGGACGGTGCCGGCGCCGAGGGTGATCTTGTCGCCGAATTTGGCGGCGATGGCTTCAAGGGCTTTGATCGCGCCGGGGACGGTCATGGTGATTTCTGCTACTGTGATGCCGCCATCGTAGAGTGCTTCGATGGAGCGGATGGCGGCTTCAGCAGTGGCCGTGCGGACTACGGGGACGACGCCGCCGGCCAGGAGGTTCGAGAGGATTTGGTGTTTCGTCACTAGAGGTTATTCTAGCGACGTTTTTTGAAAGCAAGGGCGGCGAGAGCTAAACCTGCAAGTGCCATGGTGGAGGGTTCGGGGACGCCGGTGTTCTCGACGGTGTTGCTCGAGATCACGATGTTGTCGATGCCGAAGGATTCATCGGGTGCGCCTTGGGAATTGGGGAATTGCCAAGAGAGGTTGAGTGTAGTGGCGGAATGGGCGAAGGTGAATGAGACGGCGCGTGCGGAGTCGCGATAAAAGGAATCTTGACCATAGTTTGGAGCTGAGAAACCAGTGGAGGGATCTGTTATTAAGGTTCCAGGGCCAGCTTCATTGTAGTTGCCAATTAGACCCTCGAACAAAGTGACGTTGTCGGCCTTCACGGAAAACAAGTCGGTCGCACTATCGACAGAATCCCAGAGAGCAAGGTCAAAGGTGAGGGTGATTGAGGTGTGAGGAGCGAGACCCGAGAGAGTGAACAGGATCTCGGTGGTACCGCCATTGTATAAGTGATTTGAACCGAAGCCGAAGGCGCTGAGACCGCCTGTGGTCTGGATTGAGCCGGCACCAGAGAAGCCGGTGGGCAAAGAGGTTGAAGATTCGAAGTTCTGTTGATAGATGACTGCAGCGGGCAGCGTGAGAACGCCGAGCGCCAGAAAAAGGAATAGTTTGAGTTTCATGGATTTTGTCCTTGAAAGACACAAGTGCAAAAGGTCGCACGAGAGCGCCAAAAAAAGTTATTCCATTGTGGCGTTGTTTCCTAGTATTTGCACTCTAGTACTGTATGGAGGCTCAACAGGTATTGATAAAATCCATGAGCAGACATGGATTATGAAGTTGCCAACCGGTTATTAGAAGAGTGGGGACGGGGAGAACGCGAATCACTGGATCGCTTGATGGGGCTGGTGTATCACGAACTGCACCGGATGGCGGCTGGAGTGCTACGCGGGGAATCGACCACCAATAGAACCAGGCCAACTTCGCTGGTGAATGAGTTGTATCTGGAATTGAGAAGGCAGGGGAAACTCGAGACTCAAGGGGAGAAACACTTTTATAGTGTGGCTTCATTTCTGATGCGGCAGATTCTGGTGAGCCATGCAAGGAAGAGGAATTCGCAGAAGCGTGGTGAAGGCCTGGCACCGCAAAGTTTTTCAGAAGTGGTTGAGAAGGGGATTCACTGGAAGGACGATCCTGAGATGGTGATTGCCTTGAGTGACGCACTGGTGAAGCTGGAGGAGATAGACGCGACCAAAGCAGCAATTGTGGATATGAAGTTTTTTGCGGATTTGTCGGTGGAGGCAATGGCTGAGGCACTGGGGATTTCGGAAAGATCGGTGAATCGCCACTGGGCGGTGGCGCGAGTCTGGTTGTCAAAGGAGCTTAAAGGCAGAAGATGAAGCAGGAGACCTGGCGGCGGATCGACGAGTGCGTCGCGGACGCGCTCGAAATGCCTGCTGGAGAACGAATTGCCTTTGTGAAGCGGGCGTTGGCAGACGATTTGGATGCGCTGGACGAGGCGTTGGGGCTGGTGGGTGAGGCCGAGACGGCAGAGGATCTATTCGCCAAGGGGCCGATGGCGGAGCTGATTGGACTTGAGGCAGGGGCGCGGCTTGGGCCATGGGAGCTGGTGAAGCCGCTGGGGGCTGGTGGGATGGGAGTGGTTTGGCTGGCGCGGAGAGTGGACGGGGAAACGTCTATGATGGCGGCGATCAAGATGATTCCGCCTGTGTTGAGCGGTGCGTTGTGGGGCGACCAGGATCTGCAGAGAAGATTTCTGAACGAGAAGATGATTCTGGCTCGATTGCAGCATCCGAATATTGCCCGGTTGCTGGATGCGAGAGCCGGGGCCGGAGACACGCCTAATTTCGTAATGGAGTATGTGGAAGGCGTGCCACTGATGGAGTATGCCAGGCGGAAGGGTGTTGACAAGCTGGGGTTGTTTCTGAAGATATGTGATGCCGTGAGTTATGCGCACGCGAATCTTGTGGTGCACCGGGACTTAAAGCCGCAGAATGTACTGGTGGATCGGAACGGGGAGCCGAAGTTACTTGATTTTGGAATTGGCAAGATCCTGAATGATGCGGAAGGGGACGGGGCTGTTACGCTGCGGCGGGCATTCAGTCTGGATTACGCCAGCCCGGAACAAATTCGCGGGGGCATGATTTCGACCCAAACGGATGTATATTCGCTGGGACTGCTTTTATATGAGCTGGTAACGGGGGAGAGGGCGCGGAGATGGAATGACAAGGGCCTGGGGGAGGTTCTGGAAGAGTCGGAGAAATTCGTGCTGCCCAAGAGAGATGGGCTGAGTGCGGATTTGCTGGCAGTGATGCGGAAGGCGACAGATGTTAGTGTGGGCAGGCGGTATGGGGCAGTGGCGGAGTTGCGAGCAGAGGTGGAGCGTGTCCTCGAGGGGATGCCGGTGGAAGCGAGAGAAGCGGGATGGATGTATCCAGCGCTTTGCTTTGCGCAGAGGCACTGGCTGGCTGTGAGTATATCGGTGATTGGACTGGCCTTGATTGTGGGTTTGGGTATCTACGGATGGGTGGGTGAAGTGCGAGCAGAAGAGAAGTCTCGCGAGTTGGAAGTTGTGTTGAGGGCCGAGCAGGAGGGGCGGCGTGCGGTTGAATTGCAGCGGGAGTTGGCTCGAAAGATGGAGGGGCTGGCGGCAAGCCGCGAGGTGCAGGCAGAGGAGAGGCTGAAGGATCTGCTGGGTGTATTTGGCTCTGTTGTCGCTTCGGCGCGATGGGACATTTCGATGTTGCCTGGAGGGATTGCCGCCAGTGTGAAGTTACTTGAGGAGGCACTGGGAAAGATTGAAGCGATGACAGTGTCGGATGGGACTCGACAGAATTACATGAGGCTGAGAGCTGAAGCTCACGGGCAGTTGGCGGAGATGTATACAGAATTGGAAAGAAGTGGGCTCTCCGAGGGAAAGTGGCGGATGCACCGCGAGAAGGCACTTGAACTCAGAAAGGCGTTGTACCAAATGGCGCCGCAGGATCTGGTTCGAGAGCAGGCGCTTGAGGATCAACGTTTCTTACTTGCTCTCCCTGACTTGCCGAGAGATCTGGAGAGCCGACGGCCTGAGTGGGATGCATTTGAGAAGAGATTTCTAGGTCTGAAAAAACGTGGGGGCAAAGATCCCGAGTTGGCGAGGATAGTCGGGTCGTTCTATTTCCGGCGCGGGATGTATTCATTGCCTAAGAATGCTGGACGCAAGGCTGATTTTGAGACTGCACTTCGATACTTCGAGGAGTGTCGTAAGGATTTGACGACAATGCGTAACGTGGCACTGACTCACAAGTATTTGGCCGCGATCGTGAAAGGGGAGGATCGTTTGATACATGCGGTAGAGGCTTTGCGCCTAGACCGGTTGCGGGTGGAGCGAGCTCCAAATGATGCCCGGGCGAAACTGGACCTCGGGTTCAGTATTGTTTCTGTAGCGGATGTGCACTACTCTTCGAGACGAAATCGGGAGGCTCAAGTTGGGTACCGGGAGGGATATGAGCTGCGCAAACAGTTAGCAAATCTTGATCCTGGCAACAAGCAATTGTTGGGAGCGTTGGTTTATCCGGCTCGACTGTATGGGTTGGCTTCGTTTCGTTTGGGAGATATGAAAGCCCTAACAGAGGCGGCGAATGAAATGTCGTGGGTAGTGGAGCGGGTTCAATCAGCGACGAAGGACTATGACATGGCATCGATGAATTATTGGAAGGGGATTGTGGCTGGGGATGGGCCGGAGGGCTGCGAGTACTTTAATGAAGCGATGCGGCTGCTGGAGGGAGAGAAACAAAATGGGTGGATTCACGCGGTTGCGGATTTGAAAGAAAAGTTGAAGGGCTGCGCCGGGCGGTAGTCTGAGAGAAGTTCTGGGACTTCTCTCAGACCAAGCCGAGGGTGCTAGTTCTTTTTTGCGAAACGGAGGAGGAGGAGAGCACCGGCTGCCATGGCGAATGTGGAGGGCTCTGGGACGCCAGTGTTCTCTACTGCATCGCTCGAGATGACGATGTTGTCGATGCCGAAGGATTCATCATTGCCGCCGGTTACGGTACTTGTGTACTCGAAGGCGAATGTTAGTGTGCTGGCAGTATGGTTGAAAGTGAGACCGGAAATGCGGCGGGCCTGATCACGGAAACTGGCATTGTTCCCGTAATTCGGGTTACTGAAATCGATCACGTTACCGGAGATGAGAGTGCCTGGGCCAGCGAAAACGTCTCCGTTGTTGGCATAGTTGGAGGTGTTTGTGGAGTTTATCAGTGTGAAGCCATCGTAGGTCAATCGAAATGACTTAGGTGCATCCATCGAGTCCCATACAAGCAGGTCGAATGAAATTGTGATGGAGCTGTGGGCAGCCAGACCGCTGAGCGAGAGGAAGGTAGTTGGTTGGCCGGCATCAGAGTTGCGTAGATGGCGACTACCGAGACCAAAAGCGCTAAAGCTGCCGGTGGATTCAACAGCACCGCCATTAAATTCCGATGGAGGGGTACCGAGCGGAGTGGATTCGAAGTTTTGTTGGTAAATGACAGCGGCGGGGAGTGCGAGCGCCCCGAGAATGAGTGTGAGTGGAAGTTTGAGGTTCATCATTTATGCCTTTGTTGTTGGTAGTGCAGGCGGAGAGCGAGGTGGACCAAAAAAGTTGAAAAAAATGGCCCTGATCCGAACGGTTTGCACTTTAGGTCTATAGGGAGGCTGTTTTTTGACTGATAAACTCATGAGTCAAGCATGGATTACGCGGTTGCAGAGCGATTGCTCGAGGAGTGGGGGCGCGGGGACCGGGAGTCTCTGGATCGACTGATGGGGCTTGTCTACCATGAACTGCACCGGATGGCGTCTGGGGTGTTGCGTAGCGAATCGACTACGAACCGGACGCGGCCGACTTCGCTGGTGAATGAACTGTATCTGGAATTGCAGAGGCAAGGGCGGCTGGAGACGCAGGGGCAGAAGCATTTCTTTAGCATTGCGGCGTTTTTGATGCGGCAGATTCTGGTGACACATGCGCGGAAGCGGAATGCGCAGAAGCGCGGGTCGGGCTTTAGTGTCGAGTCTTTGAGTTCGGTGATGGAGACCGGATTTGACTGGCGGGAGCAGCCGGAGATGATCATCGCGTTAAACGATGCGCTGGCGCGGCTGGAGGAGTTTGACCCGGTGAAAGCGGCGATTGTGGATATGCGGTTCTTTGCGGATTTGTCTATTGAGTCTACGGCTGAAGCGCTGAATTTGTCGCCGACGACGGTGAAGCGGCATTGGGCGGTGGCGCGGGTGTGGCTGTATGAGCAGTTGCAGGGTGCCTAATGAAGAGCGAGACGTGGCGGCGCATTGATGATTGTCTGGCTGATGCACTGGAGTTGCCAATCGAAGAGCGGCGACCCTTTCTGCGGTTGCGGTTGGGGGATGATGAGGCGGTACTGGCCGAGGCGTTGCGGCTGGTAGGGCAGGCTGAAGGGGCGGAGAAGTTGTTTTCGAAGGGGCCGATGGCGGGCCTCGGTGGATTGGTGGCTGGATCGCGGTTGGGGCCGTGGGAACTGGTGAAGCCTCTGGGGACTGGGGGTATGGGTGTGGTGTGGCTGGCACGGCGGGTGGACGGGCAGGTGACGATGATGGCGGCTATCAAACTGCTGCCGCCAGCGTTAAGCGGACCGCTACGCGGAGATGGCGATTTGCTGCAGCGGTTTCTGATGGAGAAGCAGATTCTGGCGCGGTTGCAGCATCCGAATATTGCTCGGTTGTTGGACGCGAGCGCTGGGGCAGGGGAAAGCCCCAACTTTGTGATGGAGTATGTCGAGGGTGTCCCGTTGATGGAATATCTGGGGGCGGGGCAGGTAGACCGGTTGGGGTTGTTTTTGAAGATTTGCGGGGCGGTGGAGTATGCGCACGCGAACCTGATCATTCACCGGGATTTGAAGCCGCAGAACATTCTTGTTGAGAAGGGTGGAGAGCCGAAGCTGCTGGACTTTGGGATCGGGAAGATTTTGAATGATCCGGCTGGGGATGCTTCGATTACGTTGCAGCGGGCTTTTAGCCTTGACTATGCGAGCCCGGAACAGATTCGGGGCGGGTTGATCAGTACGGCGACGGATGTGTATTCGCTGGGGTTGATTCTGTTCGAGATGATGACGGGGGAGCGGGCGCGGCGGTGGCATGACAAGGCGCTGGGAGAGGTGCTGGCGGAGACAGAGCGGTTTGAGTTGCCGATGCGTGATGGGTTGAGTGAGGATTTGTTGGCTGTATTGCGGAAGGCGACAGCGGTAGAGGAATCAAGGCGGTACCGTAGTGTCAGCGAGTTTGCCAGTGATGTAGTGCGGGTTCGAGACGGGATGCCAGTGGAGGCGCGGCCGGCGGGATTGTTGTATCAGGTGAGTTGCTTTGCGCGCCGGAATGTACTAACAGTGACTGCTTCCAGTGTGGCGCTGTTATTGATTTGTGGGCTGGCGATTTGGGGATTCGTATCGGCCGGCCAGGCGGAAAGGGAGCGCGCTGTGGCCGTAGAGAAATCCAGACAATTGGAGTTGGCGCTAGGAGCGGAGCAGGCGGCGAGGCTGGCGGGTAAGGAGAAAGAGGAGCTGGCTCGACATTTGGGTGGGATCGCGAAGGATGGCGAAGCACGAGCTGAGGCACGGGTGCGGGATTTGTTAAAGGTGTTCGATTCGTTGATCGCTAGTGCACGGTGGGATGTGTCGCGGTTGCCGGGTGGGACAAGCGCGGGGATCAAGATGCTGGAGAAGGCGCTGAGTCAGATTGAAGTGCTGGAGCCGACGCCAGCGTCACGGGCAAACTTTCTGCTGTTGAGAGCGGAGGCGCATTCAGAATTGGCGGAGTTTTATGACGGCGCCAATAGCAATGTTGGGGACAAGGAGGGAGCAACAAGGAACCAGAAGAAGGCGGTGGAACTGTGGGAAGAGCTAAGAAGCATTGATCGCAAAAATGTGAATTGGGAGCGAGGATGGTTGGATGCAAGATTCCGCTCAGCTCGAGGTTCGCTGAAGGCGTCTGCTGATGGTGCGCTTGAAGCATGGAAGAGTTGGACTCATGAGTACGAAGGGATGCTGGCGCGTGCGCCAAAAAACCGGTTAGTTGCGAGGTCTGTTGGGTCATTCTACTTTTGGCGAGCCTTGGGCTTTCCTGTGACTGCGACAGAGCGCAAGAACGATTGGGAGAGGGCATTGATGTATTTTCGGCTCGGTGTGGATGATGCAATGGGGGATCGATTTATATTGCGGGATATGGCTTTGACGCACAAGTATTTAGCGGGTGCCGCAGGAATGGAGCCTGGACAAAAGTTGCAACATGCAACCGAGGCTATGCGCCTGGACCGATTGCGTGTGAAGCAGGATGAGAGCGATGCCAGTGCGCGGATGGATCTTGCATTTAGCATTGGTTCTCTGGCCGATGCAAATAGGGTGCAGGGCAACTATGTGACGGCGCAGCCCGGGTATCTGGAGAGCTTTCTGATTCGCAAAGGCCTGGCGATTTCTGATCCGAACAATGCTTTTGTTTTGCGCTCGCTGCTCCATCCGATCCGGTGGCACGGAACGATGTCGGCGAGGCTGAAGGACTGGAAGGCGCTGGGTGGGGCTGTGAAGGAGATGGAGTGGGCTGCGGAGACTTCGCGGCCGAAAGCAGGTGGGCTGGATATTGCGAGCCTGAACTACTGGAAGGGTTTGCTGGCGCTAGAGGCGGGGGACAGGGTTGGGGCTTGCCGGTATGGACGGGAGGCTTCGCGATTGCTTGAGGCGGAGAAGGGGAACACCTGGATTGAGAATCCATTGGTATTGAATGGTTTGCTTACGGCGTGTGAAGGCTTAGCGCGGTAGATTTTGGAGTTTAGTTGCGAAGGTGCCGGAAACTTTGCGGTGCTGGGGCCCGCGTTCGATTTTTCCTTCGGCTTCTTGTTCGAGTTCGGCGAAGTGCCTGAGGATGTCATCCCGCCTAAAGGTTACGTGCAGGCGCATGGCCTCGTCAGCACTCAGGGGTTGGCCTGAGCTGAGATCTTCTGCGAGTCTGGTATGCCAGCCCTGAGGTAGAGGCACGTATTCTCCGCTTCTACTAAAGAGCCAATTGAACAATAGGACCCGGCTCTTTTCGATTGCCGATACCAATTCCTGGCAGCCTGTGGCTTTGGCGATTTCGAGGTGAAATTCGACGTGGCGTTTTTCTACTTCGGCTTGGGCCTCACGGGAAGGCGTGACCTGTTTGTCGAGGCGCCGGTAGCGTTTGTCGAGGTCGTTTGCGAGGCGAAGGAGGCGCTTCTTCTGAAGTGGCGTTGCACTTTGAGCGAAGAGTCGAGCTGCCTGGCTTTCGAGCGCTTCGCGGACGATGTAGTTGCCCGAGATCTCACCGACCGTGGGCATCTTGACACGGGTGCCTGCTCTGGCACGGCTCTCGACGAAGCCTTCAGCTTCGAGTCGCTGGAGAGCTGCCGCTACTGGGATGGTGCTGATCCCGAATAACTGGGCGAGTTTGCGGTGGCTTAAGGGGCTGCCCGGTGGCAGCTCGCCATCAAGGATGCCGACGCGCAGTTTCTCGTAGGCCTGCTGTCCTAAATCTGACATTCCAGTTATTGAAATTCCCATTGACACTTTAGACGATCCTCGTATATGATCGCAACAAAATCTGACATATCAGTTTTGGAGATCTCGCTATGTATCGCCGTTCATCGCTTCAGTTGCTCGCGTTGGTATTTTCGATCTTTTGTATTGCTTCCGGCTTGCGCGGACAGAACATCACCGGTTCGATCCTGGGGCAGGTGCAGGATTCATCGGCAGCTGTATTGCCGAATGTGGAAGTTGAGGTTCTGAATCTTGAGACGAATCAGGCAGTGCGTGTGAAGACGAACGCCAATGGTGTGTTCGAGGCAAATTATTTGAGGCCTGGCGGGTACCGGGTGACGGTGGTGGCGAATGGCTTCAAGAAGTCTGTGCGTGACGGATTGACGGTGCAGATCGAGAGCCGGCTGCGGGTTGATTTTCAGCTTGAGGTAGGGGATTCTCAGGCGACAATCCAAGTGACAAGTGAGGCGCCGCTGGTGGAAAGTGAGAATGCGTCGCTAGGGCAGGTGGTATCGAGCCGGACTTTGCAGGAGTTGCCGATTCGAGGACGCAATATCTTTGATTTGATTGGATTGTCTGCTGGAGTTCAGGTGAATCCGAGAGCATTGGGCGGGACGGCATCGACGGGAGACAACTCGGCACCGTTGTTTGCACAATCGGATATCTCGATCAATGGGGGGAGGTTCCGGACGAACGAGTTTTTGGTGGATGGTGTGTCGATCATGCTGCCAGAGAACAACAACTTCGCTTTTTCGCCATCGCCGGACGGGACACAGGAATTTAAGGTGTTGACGAATACGTTTGGGCCTCAGTATGGGCGCAGTGGGGGAGGTGTGATCAATGTGGCAACACGGGCGGGGGCTAATGAGTATCACGGGACCGTGTACGAGTTCTTTCGCAATGATCGTTTGCGCGCGAACAACTTCTTTTCGAATGCCCGTGGGCAAAGGCGGGGTGTGTTCCATTACAACCAATTCGGCGCAGCTGGCGGGGGAAAGATCATCAAGGACCGGACGTTTTTCTTTGCCGAGTACACGGGGCATCGCGAAGATATCGCCGGGGCACCTGGAGTATTAAATGTGCCAACCGAAGCCCAGCGGCGAGGGGATTTCAGCCAGACGCTGAATCGCCAAGGGCAGCCGGTTACAATCTACAATCCATTTTCTACGCGATCGGTTAGCGGTGCATTTGTACGTGACAGTTATCCGGGGAATGT